>CALKRF010000163.1 GCA_937990665.1 uncultured Atopobium sp. | reverse complement strand
GGGTTTTCAAACACGCGCTTTGCGTCCATGCGCTCAAAGCTCTTGGCGAGAAGATCGTGCACTTCTGAGTCGGTCTTACCTGCAGCATCATGTTCTTCTCGCCAGGTAAGCGCGTCTTTTGTAAGCAGCGCGTAGTTGATGCCGCGTAGCGTGAGCGCGTTGAGTACCACGTCTGAGGTAATGTTGCGCTCGTCCACAACATCCATCATGTCGTTCCAGCGCTCAAGCGGAATTTTAGGCTGACGCTGCGCAAAGGTAGCGGCTTCTGCATAGCCATTCTCGCGATAGTTGTAGAGCGCAGAGTCTGTGTACACTATGCGAGCTCCGCAGCAATGCGAGGCAATGAGGAAGGGATTGTCCACCCAGCCTGCACCTGGGACTTCTTTGAAGTTGATGTGGTTTTGGGTCAAGAATTCCTTGCGATAGAGCGCCGTCCAAATGGCAGGATGGTGCAGCAGAAGCTGTGCCATTTGATCAATTGGACAAGGCTGCTGCTTGGGTTTGACGCGGCCCTTATATGCGCAGGGAACTCTGTACTCGGCAGCGCCGGCAGCAGCTCTAAACTGCGACTTTGCTCCTGCTCGACCATTTTTCTGATTGCCAAATACGCGCCAATAGGCAGAGCGGGCAATATCTACCTTGTCTTCTCCGCCGTTTGCCTGGATAAGATCAACAAGCTCTTGAACCATGGTTGGCTCAAGGTAATCGTCAGGCTCAACAATACCCACCCATGAGCCGTGAGCTGCGGCAATGCCACGATTGCACGTTGCTCCGTAACCCTCATTTTCTTTGTCGATGATGACAATGCGACCATCACGGGCAGCGTATGCTTCCAAAAGAGCTAGAGACGAGTCAGTTGAGCCATCGTTGAGGCAGATAATCTCCAGGTTTGTGTAGCTCTGTGATTGAATACTTGCCAGGCATTGCTCCAGATAGTCTGCAACGTTGTATATGGGCACAACAAGAGAAACCAAAGGTTGGTGGTTTTGAGCGTGACTCATCTAAACTCCTTTTGATTGCTGCTTTATACTATATAGGCATCAACTCACTCACGAAGTCACATTTTGAGGAAATATGAAGCGCACCGCCCTTGTCATAGTCACCTTTAAACGCCAGGAATTGCTTTCCAACCTGCTCAATTCCATTACGCAGCTCACGCAGGCTCCATGGCGCATCATTGTTGTGGACAACGAAAACTCCTCTGAGACAGCCTCTCTTGTGTCGGAGTTTTCGGAGAAGGTCAAAACCACGTGGGGAGAAACCACTGATGATCCCGACGCTCATGGTGGCACTAATCGCGTGTGTTACGTCCCTATGGAGCAAAACACTGGAGGCTCCGGCGGCTTCTCTGAGGGTGTGCGCGTAGGTTATGAGCTGGGTGCCGAGTGGTTCTGGGTTATGGACGATGACGTAGCTGTGCTGCCTGATGGTCTTGATAAGCTTGACGCATGGTCAGATAAGGCTGAGGTTATCCAAGGTCAGCGCTACGACTTTGATGGTGGTCCTTTCTTCTGGCAGTATCGCTTTAGCACCGCCCTGGGCATCTACAATCCGCTGGCAAAGGCTGGCTTTGACGGTGTGCCTTATCACGAGTGCAATGTGATGTGCTTTGAGGGCGCCTGCTTTAAGCGCTCTGTGGTGCAGAAGATTGGCCTACCTGACGCGCGCTTCTTTATCTATTGGGATGACGCCTTATATGGCTATTTGGCCAGCAAGGTAACGCAGCCTATTTTGATTCCAGACTTTGTTCTTTCAAGATGTCGAGAAGTTCCTGGTCAGAGTATTGGTTCTGTGCGTCAGCTTAATTCAACCTCTGATATGACGCGCTATTACATCACACGTAACCGCGGCTATATTGCCCGTTACTTCCAGGTTCACGGTGATTACAACCCTGTGCTCTTTGGTGTTGGTACCGCTCTGACCTTTGCAAAAGAGATTATTCGACTCATTTTGGTAGACAGAGCGCACTTCTCGTCTGGCCTTTCTCGCCTTATAAAGGGCTGGAAGGATGCACGCCTTATCTATAAAGACGCAACCTGGCGCCCACAGCCTCCACTAGACTAGCCATCAAAGCCGGCATTTTGTGTCGGCTTTTTTAGTCCCCAAATGCTTAACACAAGTGAGCACTGAGGGACGAATTGTGGCGCATTTGTGAAAGGCGACGAATGCCTACTTACAAAAAATCGAATTATTTTTTGACCATTAATAAATTTTGTAATTAGCGAAGTTTCTAGCTAATTTTCTACCTGCAGAGATATTGGCTGCCGCAACGTGTCAATACATAATTTTGTATTCGTGTGGAAATTTCACAATATATTGTTATAGTTCTCGAACTCAAACACTATAAGTTGTGGCATAGTAGTTTCCATCACACAAGCGGGTTCCCAACTACTTCGCTTAGGCAAAAGCTTAGGAACCGCAGTGATAATCCAATTAAACACGCATGAAAGCGTTGCTTTCACCAACGTTTGTTCAAGGAGTTTGCACATGAAGATTATCAAGCGCAATGGCTCAGAGGTCACCTTCGAGGTTGAGAAGATTGTTAACGCAATCGCTAAGGCTAACGCAGAGGTCCCTGAGGATCAGCGCCTGACTGAGCGTGAGATTCAGTTTGCTTCTCTCAACGTTACCGATGAGTGCGAGAAGGCTGGACACACCGTCACCGTCGAGGAGGTCCAGGACCTTGTCGAGGATCAGCTCATGGCTCTTGACCGCTTTGAGGTTGCTCGTAAGTACATCATTTACCGCTACATCCAGAACCAGAAGCGTCACAAGAACACCACCGATGACAAGATTCTGTCTCTGATTGAGTGCAACAACGAGGAAGTCAAGCAGGAGAACTCCAACAAGAACCCTACCGTTGTTTCTGTTCAGCGTGACTACATGGCTGGTGAGGTTTCTAAGGACCTCGTTCAGCGTGAGCTTCTTCCAGAGGATATTGTTGCTGCTCACAACGAGGGTCTTATCCACTTCCACGATTCCGATTACTTTGCACAGCACATGCACAACTGTGACCTCATCAACCTTGATGACATGCTGCAGAACGGCACTGTTATCTCCGGTACTCTGATTGAGCGTCCACACAGCTTCTCCACTGCATGCAACATTGCAACTCAGATCATTGCTCAGGTAGCATCCTGCCAGTACGGTGGTCAGTCCATCTCCTTGGCTCACCTTGCTCCATTTGTTGATGTTTCTCGTAAGAAGATCCGCAAGACCGTTATGGAGGAGATGAACTCCGTCGGTGTTGAGCTCTCTGCTGAGCAGCTCAACGAGATGGTTGAGAAGCGCCTTCGTGATGAGGTTTCTCGTGGCGTTCAGACCATTCAGTACCAGGTTGTCACTTTGATGACCACCAACGGCCAGGCTCCTTTCATTACTGTCTTCATGTACCTCAACGAGGCAAAGAATGAGCAGGAGAAGCAGGATCTTGCACTCATCATTGAGGAGATGCTCCGTCAGCGTTACCAGGGCGTAAAGAACGAGGAGGGTGTCTGGATTACTCCTGCATTCCCTAAGCTCATCTACGTTCTTGAAGAGGACAACGTTTACGAGGATTCCAAGTACTACTACCTCACTCAGATGGCTGCAAAGTGCACCGCTCGCCGCCTTGTCCCTGACTACATCTCTGAGAAGAAGATGAAGGAGTACAAGCTTTCTAAGGGCGAGAAGGAAGGCGAGGGCGATACCTTCACTTGCATGGGCTGCCGTTCCTTCCTGACACCAGACCGTTCTGGTAATGGCTTCAACAACGTTGCTCGCGCAAAGAACTATGAGCCAAACAAGCCTAAGTATTACGGCCGCTTCAACCAGGGTGTTGTAACTATCAACCTTCCTGACGTTGCTCTTTCTGCTGGTCGCGATATGGACAAGTTCTGGAAGATCTTTGATGAGCGTCTTGAGCTTTGCCACCGTGCACTTCGCGCTCGTCACGATCGCCTGAAGGGCACCCTGTCCGATGCTGCTCCTATCCTTTGGCAGTACGGCGCACTTGCTCGTCTGGACAAGGGTGAGGTTATCGATCCTTTGCTTTACGGCGGATACTCCACTATCTCCCTTGGTTATGCAGGCCTGTACGAGTGCGTTAAGGCTATGACTGGTCACAGCCACACCGACAAAGAGGCAACTCCATTTGCACTCCAGGTTATGCAGCACATGAACGATAAGTGCACCGAGTGGAAGGAAGCAGAGGATATCGATTACTCCCTCTACGGAACTCCTCTCGAGTCCACCACCTACAAGTTTGCTAAGGCACTTCAGCGTCGCTTTGGTGTTATCCCTGGCATCACTGATAAGGGTTACATCACCAACAGCTACCACGTCCACGTTGCAGAAGAGATTGACGCATTCCAGAAGCTCCAGTTTGAGTCTGAGTTCCAGCGTCTTTCCCCAGGTGGAGCAATCTCTTACGTTGAGGTTCCTAACATGCAGGACAACATCGAGGCTGT
>CALKRF010000162.1 GCA_937990665.1 uncultured Atopobium sp. | reverse complement strand
CATGATTAAATTGAATGTCATGACTGACTCATCGGTATAGCGCTTATCGCTGTCGTACACGCTACACTAAAGGAGAGGGGTTCAAAATCCTTCTCCTATTTCTTCAATTCATTAGTTTACATAATATCGATTATCAGACTTTTATATATTAGAACAGAATTTAGAGGTCTTATACGTCTATATATCTAGAATACTTTATCTTGCATCGGCTTCCATACCCTACGTCTAATTACTTCAAAATTTAAGCCTCTGAGAGCCGTTTTAAGCCACGTTCTTACTTTGTCATGAGTAATTACACCTCTAGTAATTTGGGTCTTACAAAGGTGCCTAGATTACATAGCTTTTTGTTCGGATTTCTGTACTAACTACTTACAGACAAGTCAGCAATGCCAGATATTCGATACGCTCTACAATTTCTTTATACGTAGTAATTTGAATATCTAGTTTCTATTTCTCTAATGAAATCAGCTTGAATTTGAAAACTCTGTCCGTCCATTTATTCATCAAGATTTATTTTTAACCTAGATACCTAAATAGCTTGATTTCGACTTTCTTAGAAGGTTGAATCTAATTAGCATTTCTTGTAACCAGTCCATCTAATTCATTTTTAACTTACTACTCCCCTTTTGTTTATAAAATAAGCAATCTACCTGCATAAATATGATAAATACGCAGGTAGATTAGGTAAAAATTGCTCTATTCAGTAAAACTATATAAAATAATTGCATGTCATAAAATCTTGGTCTTCATGAAACCTATGTAAAAACAAGCACTTCTCACCCAATGACAACATGAACAAGAATAGATTTTCGGAGATAGATATGAAAATTGAACATATTGCATTGTATGTAAATGATTTAGAGAGCACTCGACGGTTTTTTGAGAAGTACTTTGGTGCAACCTCTAACGATGGCTATCATAATCCTCAAACAAATTTTTACTCGTACTTCCTCTCCTTTGATAATGGCGCACGACTTGAAATCATGAACAAACCGGAAATGCCAGACTTATCTAAAGAACTCAACCGCACAGGATATGCTCATATTGCTTTCAGCGTAGGAAGTAAAGAAAAAGTAGATGCCCTCACTGCAGAGTTGAAGGCAGACGGCTATAAAGTCATCAGCGGACCAAGGACAACCGGAGATGGCTATTATGAAAGTTGTATTATTGACCTTGAAGACAACCAAATTGAAATTACGGTTTAACCAAAGCGCCAAAGAATAATACAGACCGTTTATAAATAATGCATTCTTAGCACTCTAAAGGAGTTACATGAATATTGCACTTATAAAACCAAGTGAAGATAACAAAGACAAGCTCATTGAAATGCTTGATGAGTGGAAACACGACATCGAGACAAATCATACAAATCCTTCTCCAAGACGCATTTTTAGGCTTGATCATCATGACTTTACCAACTATCTAAAACAACTAGATGATATGGAACCACTTCCAGCTGGTAGGGTACCTACCACAACCCTCTTTTGCTACGACTATGATAAAAATATCTTTGTTGGAGCGGTAAATATTCGCCATTACCTTGATGAGGGACTTCTACATAGTGGTGGACACATTGGTGATGGAATCCGTCCAAGTGAGAGAAGAAAAGGATATGCAACGGCAATGATTGCGCTTGCGCTCAAAGAATGTAAGAACCTTGGCATCGAGCGTGTTCTTATGTGCTGTCGTAAAGATAATATCGGCTCGGCAAAATCTATTATCAATAACGGTGGAGTACTAGAGAATGAAGTTCTAGACGAGGACGATGTACTCACACAAAGATATTGGATTGATCTTTAGTAGTTCTTCTCGCCAAAGAAATAATAAGGGGACCGTAAATATTTGCGGTCCCCTTTTAGTATCAAAAGTTAAAGCTTCTTGTCGAGAAACTCTTAGCCCTCGACAGGCTGTCCAAGATAGGATGCTACAGAAGTTGCAGCAATAGCGCCGTCTGCAGCAGCGGTAATAATCTGACGCAGTGGCTTCTTATTAAGGTCTCCTGCGGTAAAGAGGCCAGGTGTTTTAGTGGCCATGCGCTCGTCAGCAAGGACATATCCCTGCTCGTCAAGGTCTACAAGATCTGTCAAAAGCTCAGTTGAAGGCACACGGCCTACTAAGACAAAGACACCAAAGCTGCCCTCGACGAAGGTCTCTGTAGTCTCTTCGCCTGTTTGGTTATTACGGAATGTAATAGAGGTAAGCAACTCGTTACCGTCAACTGCAGTAATACTGGTAAGATAACGAATCTCTGTCTTAGGATTCTCCTCAAACTGCTTAATTGCGGTAGCGTTTGCTCTTAAGTGGTCCTTGCGGACAATAAGAGTTACTTTATCAGCAAAACGAGCAAGGAACTGAGACTCCTCTACAGCAGTATTACCACCACCGATAACAAATACCTGCTTGCCGCGATAGAACATTCCGTCGCAGGTAGCGCAGTAAGAGACGCCCTTGCCAGTAAATTTCTCCTCATTGGTAAATCCAGCATGACGAGGATTAGCACCGCCTGAAACAATGACAGCCTTTGCGTGATAGGTGCCTTCAGAAGTCTCTAACACAAAGAGATTAGTCTCTGGATCCTTAACGATTGAAAGGACATTAGCCATAACAATCTCTGCGCCGAGGTCTGTGGCTTGTTTCTGAAGAGTATCAGTGATAGTAAAGCCATCAGTGTTTGGCATACCAGGATAATTCTCAACCTCAGTTGTAGTGATAACCTGGCCACCTACAGCCTGTTTCTCTAAAACAACAGTATCGAGAAGAGCTCGCTTTGCATAAATTGCAGCAGAAAGTCCTGCAGGACCGCCACCAACAATCACAAGGTCTTTAACAATAACATCTGCCATGATTGGCTCCAATCGTATAAATCGAAACTGGCTTTGTTATACCCTACTGGCGACAATCATTATCAGTTATCAATTAAAAATAAATTGTACACAATCTATTCATACATAAAGAAGGAGACACGACAAGACCCCCATCTTGAACGTGTCTCCCCTAGTAGTTTAAAACTAGTTAGCGATGATGAAGTAAGCAACAAATGCAAGAGTTGCTACCCACATCAAAGGCTTAACCTTTTTAACATTGCCAGTTACAAGTGCAACGACAACATAGAAGATGAAACCAAAACCAATGCCATCAGAAATTGAGTAAGTCATTGGAATGCCAGCGATAACCATAAATGCTGGGAAGCCCTCGAGAAGATCATTCCAATCAATCTCTGTAACCTCAGACATCATCAGGAAGCCAACCAGTACCAGTGCACCGCAGGTTGCTGCAGAGCTGACGATAGAAATGAGTGGAGCAATGAAGGCCGCTGCGATGAATAGAAGGCCTGTAACGACAGAAGAAAGACCAGTACGGCCGCCATCAGCAGCGCCAGATGCAGACTCAATGAAGGTGGTAATAGAAGATGCACCAAAGAGACCACCTGCAGCTGCAGCAGCAGAGTCAACGATGAGAATCTGTTTAATGTCCTTAACGTTGCCATCCTCAGTGAGGAAGTCACCCTGCTTTGCGATAGCCATTGCAGATCCCATGGTATCGAAGAAGTCGGACATCATCAGAGAGAAAGCAAATACGAGTAGAACTGGAGTAGTCAGAGCTTTAACGATACCCATAACGCCAGAAGCATCGGTAAGGAATGGGGCACCAAAAGTACCAAAATCAAGACCAGAAACAACGCCTGTTGGAGTTGACGTTACGCCAAGCGGAATACCAATAAGTACCGCGAGGATAATACCAATAAGAAGAGAACCCTTAACACGAGCAGAGTAAAGAACAACTGTAGCAACAATAGAAATTACTCCGACAATAAAGGTTGGAGAGAAAATATCACCAAGAGCAACAAGAGTTGACTCGTTGGCAATAATAATTCCACTGTTCTTAAGGCCAATCAGGGCAATAAAAAGACCTAGGCCAACTGAGATTGCATGGCGTAGGTTTACTGGAATTGCATCCATGATAGCTTCACGAAGACCGCAAAGAACTAAAAGTAAAATTGCAATGCCCTCAATGAAGATTACTGCCATTGCTGCGTGCCAGTCTCCTCCGGCAATTGGAGTTAAGGAGAATGCAACAACGGCATTAACACCCATGCCAGATGCACAGGCAAGTGGACGATTAGCAAAAAGACCCATCAGAATGGTCATTACACCGCCACCAAGGCAAGTTGCAGTAATAGCTGCTGAAATTGGCACGCCTGCAGCCGCGAGAAGAGCTGGGTTTACTGCAATGATATATGCCATTGCGAGGAATGTTGTAATTCCAGCCCTAAATTCTTGAGCGGGAGTGCTACCACGCTCAGCCACCTTAAAGAACTTCTCCATTAAGCTCTTCCTTCCTAAAGAGACTTTTCCTTTATGCAAACGCCGCAGCGCTTATCACCAAAATAAAAAAAATTATTGAACGCCGCTTGAACCAAAACCGCCTGTACCGCGATCAGTCTGA
>CALKRF010000161.1 GCA_937990665.1 uncultured Atopobium sp. | reverse complement strand
TCCTTATCTCAACATCTGCAAAGATACTACAGACGGACACGTACAGACGTAAGCCTCAAGTACAAGGCGTTAGGTACAAGCAGTAAGTACAAGACATTAGATACAAGATAATTTTACCCAAGATTGGCAAAACTACCTACTCATCAATATCTGCTTCCATTTTTTCTGAAAGCTCCAGCCACTCAGCCTCAAGAGCAGGAATCTTCTTAGAAAGTGCCTGGTATTCAGCCATGCACTCATCAAACTTTTGAGGATCGTTATAAAGAGCCTCGTCAGCCATAAGCGTCATGAGCTCATCGTAGCGTTTGTGCGCAGGAGTCAGAGCCGCCTCAACCTCGTCCAAGCGCTTCTTGGTCTCCCTGAGCGCACGGCTTCTACGATTACGCTCCTCCGCCTCAGCTCTTCTCTGCTCCTTAGTCTTCACATTGCGAGAAGATCCTGCAGCTTGACTTGCCTCTGGAGCAGCACTCTTAACCGCTCTTGCACCCGAAGTTCCATACGAGGACACGGTCTTGCTCGACGTCTCCCCCTGAGCCACTGCTTGAAGCTCTGCAAGCTTAAAGAGGAAGTAATCGTAGTCTCCGTCATAGACCGTAACCTTGTGGTCACGAACGTCTACTACCTTGTTAGCCACAGCTCTGACCAGGTGCTCATCGTGGCTGATCAAGATGATGGTACCTGGGAAGTCAACAAGCGCCTTCTCAAGAACGTCAACGGAATCAATATCCAGGTGGTTAGTTGGCTCGTCCAGAAGCAATAGTGGATCTGGAGAAACCAGCATCTTGGCAAGGGCTAAACGAGCACGCTCGCCACCAGAAAGTACGTTTACGCGTTTCTCAACGTCATCGCCATGGAACAGGAAGGCACCCAGCAATCTACGCTCTTCAGAGGTAGTCCATCCTGCTGCCACTGTATCAAGCTCTGCAAGTACCGTATTTGCGGGGTTGAGCTCTTCAAGCTGGTGCTGTGCATAGTAGGCCTCGGTGACATTTTGGCCAAGACTAATCTCACCGGCATCTGGCTTCAGCTTGCCGGCAATGAGCTTCATAAGGGTAGATTTACCAGCGCCGTTAGGACCAACCAGTGCTACATGGTCTCCTCGATACAGCTTGAGGTCAACGTTATCGTAGACAAAGTTATCCTCGTACGATTTGGCCACGCCCTCAA
>CALKRF010000160.1 GCA_937990665.1 uncultured Atopobium sp. | reverse complement strand
GACCCACAAAAGACTCAAGCTTGCCGCCAAAGGTAAACGAGTTGTCGGTAACCTTACCGTTTTCAATATCAATCTGAACACCCATGGCGGTCAGAGAGCCAGTGAGTTTCTCGCCAGAGGTAATGAGGACAGCGGTACCCTCTTTGGCTCCAACGGGAGAATCCATCTGAATCTTGTATGTTCCATCGATCATGATGCCTCTATTCTGTCCAGGCGTTGTACCTGGTGTTTTGTTGGGTTGCAGTCGATAGTTTTGTTAGAGCTCGGTTGGACGACTGCGTTGGAGACGGCCAATAGACTGCGCTAAAACCAACTGCTGGTCGTACGCTTCTATTCTACCTAAGAAGTGCGAGGGATAGATGTGGTTTCTCGCCAAGGGATAATTTGTAGGAATTGAATGAAAGTCGGAAATTTTCAGAACGAATGTTTTGCGGGGATTTTCTGGGGTATAGAGACGGTAGATAATTTGCGCGGCACTTCTCGCCACGCTTATAGAAAGGAACGTCCTATGGACATTTCACAGGTTAAGAAAGTTGTAGTTGCTGGCGGCGGCGTTCTGGGCAGCCAGATTGCATTCCAGACCGCTTATCGCGGCTACGAGACCACCATTTGGCTGAGGTCAGAGGCTTCAATTGAGCGCGCTCGTCCAAAGATTGAGCACCTCAGAGAGGTGTATCTGAACACCCTGGAGGCTATGAAGAGCGATCCCAAGGCGTACGCATACGGTCTCATTGCTCAAGACGAGATTACCCCAGAGAAGCTCGACCAGCTTAAAGAGCAGGTAGAGCGCGCATACAGCAACCTCAAGCTCACTTCCGATTGGGACGAGGCTTTTGGTGACGCTGACTTTGTTATCGAGTCCGTCGCAGAGAATCCAGAGCAGAAGATTGAGTTCTACACCGAGCTGGCTAAGCACCTGCCCGAGAAGACTATTGTCGCAACTAACAGCTCAACCATGATTCCAAGCATGTTTGCTGCAGCTACTGGTCGTCCCGAGAAGTACCTGGCTCTCCACTTTGCTAACGAGATTTGGCGCAACCCAATTGGCGAGGTCATGGGTCACGAGGGTACCGCTCAGGAGAACTTTGACATGGTCGTCGCTTTTGCGGCAAGCATCCGCATGATTCCGGTCAAGGTTCTGAAGGAGCAGCCTGGCTACCTGCTGAACTCCATGCTGGTACCTCTTCTGGTATCCGCTGAGCATCTTTGGGCAAACGGTGTTGGCGACGTCGAGGACATTGACAGGGCTTGGCGCATTGGCACCGGCTCGCCAAAGGGTCCGTTCCAGATTCTGGACATCATTGGCCTGGTCACCGCATACAACGTTGCTGTCATGAACCCTGCTGCTAAAGACCCGGAGTCCGTACAGGGTCGTATTGCCGCGCTCCTCAAGGAGAAGATTGACAAGGGTGAGACCGGCGTTGCTGCCGGTAAGGGCTTCTACGAGTACAAGTAAGGGTCCGAGCGCGAGGCGCGGGCACGTGGGGCGCACCGGTATGCGCAGGTTGCAACCACGCGCAACACCGCAGGTCAGTGGCGCGCGGCGCGTACAGGTTACGAGCGATTTCAACCCGGCATCCATTTCGTGTGGATGCCGGGTTTCTTGTGCGTAAGCGCCGCTGGTGGACGGGGTTTCTCGCCAGGCTGCGCGCTCTATGCAGGCGTGTCGCGAATCTGGCGGGCGCCTAGGGGGCCTAGCGGGCGCCTGATTTCTGCAAAGAATCTGTAACTTTTGCCTAAAAGCATCAAAGAAACTGTGGATTTGCCTGATTTTGTAAAAGAATCGGTGGCTCAAATACAGATTCTTTGCACATTTCAGGCGGGTTTTGAAGTGTATCTGGTCATGAGTCGCCTCCCCGCCGTAGAATTGTTATAGTTTCGGTGCTGAAGTCCATGGGAGGCGTGAGTGGTTGAGTCTTTCAAACTATTCGTTCGGACCTACACGTATTGGGTAGGACTCAT
>CALKRF010000159.1 GCA_937990665.1 uncultured Atopobium sp. | reverse complement strand
CTCATGTGTTCCTCCTGCAGCTTGAAGGAGAGCCTCTGCGTGTTCAAACCGAGGAAGTTGCTCTTCTAGGTCTTCTAGCTCTCCTTCTTTAGGAGAGACTTCATCAATTCTTTGGACAAGAAATGCCGCTTCATCAATCTTTGCATTGCTAGACTGGCTTACTTCAATAACTCGTTGAAGTTCAGCGACTGCAGCATGGTAAGTATGAAGAGCGTCTACATACTCTGTCTGGCAAGATTGAATATCTGACCCAATCCATGCGTCCAGCATGCTGACATGATTCTTTACGTCAAGCAGCCTTTGATGTTCATGTTGACCACACAGATCAATTGATGTTCCAATACCTTCAGCCAGCTCTTTAACTGATGCCATGTGGCCATCAATCTCTACTCTGCCTCTGCCATCAGCAGAGACTTTTCTAGAGACTACAATGCCCTCTTGGTCTTCTGGCGAGGTAAAAAAGCGTGCCTCAACCCTAAGAGCGTCTGTTCCTTCTCTTACCGCAGAAGCATCCGCACGCTCTCCTACTAAGAGCTTAATGGAAGATAAAAGAGCGGTTTTACCAGCACCTGTCTCTCCTGTTAAAACAGTTAAACCTGAGGCGGGAGCAAGAGAAGCATCTTCAATAAGTGCGACATTTTGCACGCGAAGTTCATCAAGCATATATGACCTGCTTACTGACCAGTTTTACCGTAAAATACGCGAGAAACTGAACGATAGAAACTATCAGCACTTCTATCAAGCAGAATGATATCTCCTGGTCCACGGCTAATACGAGCTTTGGTAGCCACACCCTCTTCTGGATGCTTAATGTTTTGCCCGTCAGAGAAGAAGTGACATGTCGCTGGTCTATCTTTTGACATGGTGATTTCAACCACATCAGAAGGAGAGGTAAGGAATGCACGGGCCAAAATAGTATGAGGTGCGATTGGCACACAAACCATTCCCGAGAACTCTGGGGTAACAATAGGACCACCAGCAGCAAGAGCATAGCCGGTGGATCCAGTTGCCGTACTAACAACAAAACCATCACCGCGAAGCTTATCAATATGGTTGCCTGATACAGAAACCGTAAACTCAACCATATCGCCTGCTCCACCTCTGGAAACTGCAAAATCATTGAGCGAGAAGGTCTTCTCGACGTAAGTTTCTCCAGATGGAAGCTCATACTCTGTTTCTATTGCAAGTGTTGCTCTTCTAGATACGTGGAGCTCTCCAGCAAGAGCATCAGCTACCATCTCAATCATTTGATGAGGAGTTGCACTGGTTAAAAAGCCAAGGTGACCATAAGAGATGCCCAAAATTGGAATTTCTGAATACTCAACAATTTTGGCGGCCCTCAGAAGCGTTCCGTCTCCACCAAGAGAAATAACAAGCTGGCAATCAGAACAATCTACAACTTTATCCGGGAACAGCTTTTTATCGTGTGCCCATTGAACATCACAGCCCTGCTCAAAGAGCCATTCTTCAAGTTCACGTGCACCAGAAACAGCAACTTCTCTTGAATAATTTGGAACAAGAAGTACCTTCACGCAAACCACTCTCCCGATTTTGCTTGATTGCACAACTGAAACAGTTAAAGCGTCTGATTCGATGTACTTAGTATACCTAAAAAACTACAAACAATACTACAAAATAGAACATTCGTTCTATTTCACTATTTCTACAGAATGACTCGATACCACTGAAGCAAGATCCAAATCATGCGAACCTGCCTCAAGCTGTCCAAACAGTAAATATTCCACATTGCCCTTTGCGCCGTGAATAGGACTTTCACACGCGCCCAAAGGACCCATATGAGCTTCCTTAAACGCATCAGAAACCTTTTGAAGCGTTTTCAGACGCACGGAGGCATCAGTAACAATACCGCCCTCACTCACTTCTTCCCTCTTAGCTTCAAACTGCGGTTTGACCAGCGTAACAAAGGCTCCTTCAGGAGCTAGAACATCTAAAACAGAAGGAAGAATTGACAAGATTGACGTAAACGATACGTCACACACAGCAACATCAAAAACGTGCGAGTAGACCATTTCTGGCAGGGACGTAATATTTGTACGTTCGAGCAGTTCAACCCTGCTGTCATTTCTCAACGACCAATCAAACTGCGCATAGCCAACATCAACCGAGGTAACCGAAGTAGCTCCATGTTGAAGCAGGCAATCGGTAAAACCACCAGTTGAACAGCCAATATCTAAACACTTTTTCTGTTGAACCGTAAAATCAAAAACTTCAAAGGCACGCTCGAGCTTAAGTCCGCCTCGGCTCACGTATGGAATAGCACCTTTTACGTGCAGAAACAATCCCTCAGGAACAAGCTCTCCCGCTGAAGTTAGTCTTCTGTCGCTCGTAGAAACATCACCCGCAAGAATTGCGCGTAATGCAGCTTGAGTGTCCTTGAAAAATCCTTGCCTAACCAGCTCTTTATCGAGCCTTTGGCGAGAAATGCGTTGAGCCACTAGTGCTCATCGCTTTCTGAAACTGCGTCATCAGACGACGTTTCATCTGCAGCTGAAGCCTCAACCTGCTCAGAAGAAGCCTGCTCATCAGTGGCAACCGCTGTGCCGCTTGCGTCAGTTGCATCCCCTGCTGCCTGAGCCTGAACCAGACGTTCTTCCTCTTCTGGCGTAAACTCTGTGGTGTCAACCATATTGACGGCCTTTGAACCCAAAGCAATTGCCTCGTCAAAGAGGTCAAGAGAATGCTCAAGCGAGACGTTCTTATCGCGAACTTGATCAACAATTGAATCAAGTCTTGCGGTTATCTGGTCAAAGCTCTGATATTCAGACGTATCGATTTTTGCCATGGCTACTCTGCATCTTCCACAGAGCTCTCTGGCTCTTCTTCAGAAACGTCTTGCTCAGCAGACTGCTTATGGCACAGAGAATAAATGTCTTCTCCAGCCTCAACATCGTCAACAATACGGCCGAGAACACCGTTAATAAAACGAGGAGAATCGTCACCACAATAGGCACGAGCAAGGTCAACTACCTCGTTAATAGCAACAGCAACGTCAACCTCTGGAACCTCCAGAATCTCGTAGAGAGAAATTCTTAGAAGATTGCGGTCAACAGAAGGCATGCGATCAATTGCCCAGTCTTTTGAGTAAGCAGCAATGATGTCATCAAGATCATCTCTGATGCCATCTGCTCCTACTGCCAGTGACTGCGCATACTCGTCAAGAGGTCCCTCGGAGAGCGTGTAGTCTCCGTCGAGGACCTCAAGAACGCTGCGATTAGTGGCTTCAGCCTGGAACAAAAGCTGTAGTGCTTGGCTACGGGCGCGGGTACGTCCAAAAAACTTAACGCTCAAGCCTACTCCTTAGGAAAAACAAGGCTGTCAATGTAAACATCAACGGAAGCAATACTGACGCCAATCTGCTCATTTACGGCAGTTGCAACAGCAAGTCTTACCTCAGAAGCAAGCTTTGTGAAAGGATAGCCATAGAAAACAGTAAGGTGAACTCCAAGATGAAGCTGACCGTTCTCTACACCTGCCTCAACAGCCTTCTCTGGTGCAAGACTTCTGCTGGTAAAGACGTTAATAAGGTTGGATGCCAGTGTATCGTTTCCGCCAACGGAGGCAACACCTTCAACACTTCCAGCTGCGCCGGAGACAACCGTTGAAATTACATCTTTTGAGATGCCGATGCCTGCTATACGAAGCTCTGTTTCAGCCATGTCTACCCCCTAAAAAAGACAAACTGTCTTTGAAATAATTACTCAATACCTGTTGGGCGCTTATGCGCCCAAAGCATATGCGTTAAACGCGAGAAACAAACTTGCCGTCGCGGGTGTCAACCTTAATACGCTCACCCTGGTTCAGATACATTGGAACCTGAAGCGTGGCGCCAGTCTCAATAGTTGCTGGCTTGGTGCCGCCCTGAACGGTGTCACCCTTGAAGCCTGGGTCAGTCTCAGTAATCTCTGCCTCAATGAACATTGGAGGCTCAACACCAAGAAGCTCGGTGTCTGCATAGAGAAGCTGTGCGTTATCGTTCTCCTTGAACCAGACGCTCTTCTCGCCAATGAAATCAGCAGGGACAGCTACCTGATCATAAGTCTCGTTGTCCATGAAGTAGAAGGACTCACCGTCGTTGTAGAGGTACTGCATCTCTTTGGTGAGCAGAAGAACGTTCTCAAATTTGGTACCAGCGTTGCAGGTCTGATCAATAACGCGGCCAGAGCGAAGGTCACGAATCTTATAACGGACAAAAGCGCCACCCTTACCTGGCTTTACGTGCTGGAACTCAACGATGGTGTAGTACTTATCGTTAATCTTAAGGCCAAGGCCGTTCTTAAAATCTGCGGTGCTGATAGTTGCCACGTCTAACTCTTTTCACTCGATAAAGTCGCGAGAAGAACGTGAATTTTCAAACTACCCGCGACACGTATATGCATGTTGGATTTTATCAGTTTCACGCCTTCCGTGCTGGCGGCTCTTGTGAAAATGCAAAATTTGCTTACTTCTTTTTAATAAAACTCTCTTTAATAAGGCGAGGAAGCTGTGGAATTGCCATAAGTCCGTGCTTAAAGACAAACCAGAAGTTTGGAGAACGCACGAGTTTCTCCTCCCCTATATAGGCGCGAATTGCCCTCAGTGTTGCTTTATTGTCTCGCGTAGAAAACGAGTAGTTACCATTGCTTTTAGTAAAAATAGCAAAGCGAGAAATGCTTTTGGTACGTCCCATAACTGAGGCGGCCACATGATCTATCTGATCCCAGGGAATCTGGATGTAATCTTCAGGATTTTTTTGGTTGTAGAACTCAAAGGCCTTATTACCAATAAGGATGTCGCCATACGTAGCTAGCCCGTGGAATGACGTTGCCTTTGCGGTGAAGTCAACCGTACTGTTTTGAGACTGAGCCATACAATCCTTTCAAAAAATGGGTCGCACCCATTATAGAGCGCGACCCATATTCGTGCGACTTTAAGTACTAGAACGTACTCTTACTCATTACATAAAGCCAAGGAGTCGACCAATAATACCAACGGCAAAGAGAGCCAGGATGATAGCAATTGGAGAGACCTTCTTCTTAAGCAGTGAGCAGCAAAGCAGTGTCAGACCAACAGCTGCAAGTCCAGGAATGAGCGAGTCAAGATTGGACTGAAGCGTAGTTACCTTCATTGGGTCAAGACCATTTGGTCCAAGAGTAGCATAAAGCTTTAATGCTTGATGCACTCCTTCTACTCCGGAAGGAAGCTTTGTCCAGTCAATGTATGCGCCTGCCTGCTGAGGAATGGTAGAGACAACTGGGGTAAATGAAATTGAAACCCAACGCTGTACCAGGGCACCAATGATAAACATACCAAGAATAGAAGCACCCTCGGTAATCTTGCCCAGCATACCACCAGAAAGATCGGAAGAAATTGAAGCGCCTGCCTTGTAGCCAAACTCCTGGGTGTACCACAGGAAGGTAAGGCGGATGACGTTCCACAGAACAAAGAAGAGAATAGGGCCAAGTGCAGAACCACCAGCGGCAATAGATGCGCCGAGTGCTCCAAGAATTGGACGGACGGTAAACCAGAAGACTGGGTCGCCAACACCGGCCAGAGGACCCATCATGCCTACCTTAACGCCCTGAATTGCGACGTCGTCAATAGGCTCACCGTTAGCACGTCCCTCCTCCAGTGCAAGGGTAACGCCCATGACTGGTGCAGAAACATAAGGGTGAGTGTTGTAGAACTCAAGGTGGCGCTTAAGAGCTGCTACCTGATCTTCTTTGTTTGGATAAAGCTTTTTGATGGCTGGAATCATTGAGAATGCCCAACCACCGTTCTGCATACGCTCGTAGTTCCAAGAACCCTGAAGGAACTGATGACGAAGAGCAACAGACATGCGGTCTTTCTTAGAAAGCTGAATCTTATTCTCCATTAGTTTCACGCTCCTTCAGAATTAGTAGTTATCAATGATGTCGCCAAGTGGATCGCCCGATCCACCACCTGAGCCGCCGCCCTGTTTAGCAAGGTCCTTAAGACCAATGTAGAGAATAGCAAGGCAAGCACCGATAACACCAAGAGCAATAAGAGTGAGCTGGTTAATAGCAGCAAAGACAAAGCCAAGTGCAAAGAACGGCCAAACCTCACGAGTAGCCATCATGTTAATGACCATTGCGTAACCAACAGCAGCAACCATGCCGCCGCCAACTGCCATACCGCCAGTGAGCCACTTAGGCATTGCGTTTAGAGCATCAGTGACAATAGCTGGATCAATGAAGCAAAGAGCAGCTGCAGGAACAGCAATACGTGCACCCTGCATGAGGATAGCTACAATGTGCCAACGCTCGATTGCAGCAAAATCGCCCTTCTCGGCAGCTGCATCCATTGCGTGGGCAATACCAGTTGCAATAGTACGAGCAATCATGGTGAGGAACAGACCTGCTACGGACAAAGGAATTGCAAGTGCAATAGAAGTGTTAATAGCAGCGGTGGTGTCAGTGTCTCCGCCGTTAAGTGCCAAAACCATGATGATTGCAGATGCGACAGATGCCAAAGCTGCGTCTGGAGCAACTGCAGCTCCGATGTTTGCCCAACCAAGAGCAATCATCTGAAGAGAACCGCCAAGGATAATTCCCTCGGCAGGATGACCAGTCACAAGGCCAATCAGTGAGCAAGCAACCAGGGGCTGGTGGAACTCCCACTGGTCAAGAATACCTTCCATGCCAGCGAGAAGAGCAACAATTACGACAAGCAGTATTGTGATAGGTGTCATTTCTACCTCCTTCTAGTTACTTACGGGCGCCAAGCTCGGACTTAGCTTTTTTAAGCATTGCCTCAAAGTTCTCTGCGCTGTCTGCAGGAACCTTACGAACATCAAACGTTGTACCGCACTCGCGGATGGCCTCAAGGGTCTTTACGTCGTCCTCATCCATAGCAACTGCGTTGGTAACAACAACTTTGCCAACAGAGTGAGCCATAGAGCCAAGGTTAGCTTCCTTGATTTCTACGCCACCCTCAATTGCGCGAAGCATATCTTGAGGAGTCTCAAACAGAAGCATTGCCTTGGTATTACCAAAACGAGTGTCGTGAGCAATCTCAATAATTTTCTTAATAGGAACAACGTGGACATGTACTCCTGGAGGAGCAGCCTGAACAATCATGGTCTTGCGAAGTTCATCTTGAGCAACACCATCAGAGCAGACAATAATGCGGTCTGGCTTGGTCATCTTTGTCCACGTAGTTGCAACCTGACCATGCAGAAGACGGGTGTCAATACGCGCAAGCACAATCTTGAGCTTGCCGTCGCCAACAACGGTACCTGCAGGAATTGCTCCCTGAGGTGCTGCAGGAGCGGCAGGAACATCAGTAGGTGTTGCCTCTTGTGGCTCAAGCTCTTCTGGCTTAATCTTCACGCCCATACGAGCTTCAGAGTAAATCTCTTTTGCCACCTCGGTAGCGGTATCTACGCCAAGGCGAGAACCATATGCCGCAATAAGCATTGGGAGGTTAAGACCAGTAACGGCAACCCAATCCTCTTTACCCTCTTCCTCAAGAACACGAGAAATCTGGTTAAAGGGGGTGCCACCCCATAGGTCAACCAAGAACAAAACGTGCTCTTGATCTTCAAGCGTGGCAATTGCGTCGAGAATCTTCTGATGCAGGTCATCTGGACCCATATCAGGAGTAAGCGTTACAGCTACAACGCCTTCCTGTGGTCCAAAAATCATGCTGCCAGAATCTTTAATGCCCTCGGCAAATTTGCCATGGCTGGCTAGAACGATACTAACCACTTCTACCTCCTTCTTCTCCGCCTAATAAAACAAATGAAACTGTAAACATAACAATGAAAATAACATTTACTTTTCTGATTTTATTACATAAGTCTAAAACATACCTCCACTAACATAACTCTTTTTAAATTTTTTAGGTTTTATAAGCTAATTTTTAGGTGAGAAGGTCTTCTCGCCCTAGGAGAAACAGTAAAAAATACGGCCAGAAACCTAAAGCTTCTGGCCGTAAAAATTCTGTATATCGCGTCTAGTTAGCAGCCAACAGACACAAGGTCGTGTGTGGACTGAGTAAAGACATCGTAGCCGTCCTCAGTAACAACGCCAAAGTCCTCAAGGCGAATACCAAACTTACCAGGCAGGTAAATGCCAGGCTCATCGGTAACAACAGAACCTGCTGCAATAACCTTGTTCCAGCGAGGGTTGAAGAATGGACGCTCGTGAATCTCAACGCCAACACCGTGGCCAAGGCCGTGGCCAAAGTACTCACCGTAGCCAGCCTCAGAGATAACCTTAACTGCAAGGTTATGAATATCAGAACCAGTTACACCTGCATGAATAGCTGCTGCGCAAGTTTCGTTTGCCTTGCGGACAACGTCAAAGACGTGCTGCTGCTCCTCGGAAGGTGCGCCAACAACAACAGTACGAGTCATATCTGAGTGGTAATCCAGGTAACCTGCGCCATAGTCCATAACAATCATGTCGCCTGTCTGAACTACGCGCTCACCTGGCTGTGCGTGAGGATTAGCACCATTAGGACCAGAAGCAATGATGGAATCAAAGGACAGGGCATCTGCGCCATTGGAGAGCATGTAGTTCTCAAGCTCTGCACGGATCTGCTGCTCAGTGAGGCCAGGCTTGATGTACTCGCAGATGTGGAGGAACGCCTTGTCAGTAATTGACTGAGCGTGCTTCATAAGCTCAATCTCAGCTGGGTCTTTAACAATACGCAGCTCAGCAATATCACCATGCATGCGTGGAAGCAAAGCAGCAACAGAACGATCACGCAATGCCTGCTCAAGACCATCAAAGAATGCAAGATCAACGGTGTCCTCAATAGCAACTACGCGAGCACGAGCCTCAGCAATATGAGTGGCAACCCACTCGGTAGGAGTAGTGACTTCCTGGTCAAACTTCCATGGAGAATCAGCACCAAGGCGCTCCAGGAATGTGTTGTAGTAACGAGAGTCAGTGTGCATGAAGAGCTCATCCTGCGTGATAAATGCAGTATGTGCCTGCTCAAAGTCAAAGACACGCTCAGCGTCAGTCAACCAACGAAGATCTGGGTTGTGACGTAGAACAACAGCGTCGTAACCCCTCTGAGCCATTACCTCGCGAAAGCGCGCAACGCGCTTTGCTGCTGCCTGTAAATCTGCCATTTCAAATCCCTTCTCGAGATGTTTACAACAAAGAGTTGCATCTTGTGGAGTCGCCTCAGCAAACAGGCTCCTTACTGCAAGATGCGGCACTTTAATGCGAAGCGTGAGCCTCACACCAAGCGCGGGCATGCTCGGCGAGAAGTTCCTCGTCGACCGATGCTAATCTTACCCTTCCAATAGACATTGGAATCGGCAACATAAAACGATTAGTAGAACGGAAACATTCTTGTTTGAGAGCTTCGATAAGCTGCTCAGAAGTAATATCACAGGTAACAAAGCCAATATTCAAGCGCTCAAGAATCTCGTCTTGGGCAAGCATATCGTCAAAAGAAAGCGCCTCTTTAGCTACTGCAATTCTTGCCGAGAAACGCAGTGCGTCTGCATAAAGTGCAGAAAGAGGCTGATCAGCTGGAATGAGCGGGCGAAGTGCCTCCACAAAAACCCAACCGTAAGGAACAGACTGCTGAATAGCAATAGCGGAAGAATCAGAAAGGCGGCCACGGGTCTTAGTAGACTCTGCCAGCTGTTCTGCAACTATATCGGCAACTCCAGAGGAGAGGTTATCTGCTCTATCCCAAATGCGGCCAAACTCCGCCTCGTTATCAGACATAGCCGTTGCAACCATACATACCTGGGCAACCTTAGCGTTGTCATCGCAAAGGTCCATAACCTCAAGATCTGCAAAGCAGAAACGAGCACAAGGCTTAGTGGTAACAAGACGCTGATGTTCAGCGTCAGTATCAAGCGCGCGAGGAGTAATAGACGAGACAATAACTGCCGCAAGATCAAGCGGAACAGTAGCAAGGGAGACTCCCCCGCACCACTTGTTAGCCACGTGGTTAGCAAGAGAAATAACTCCCGCGTGACCCACGGCAACCACCAGGTCATCAGCTGTGAGATGCATTTCTGCCAAAGCGGACAATACCTGTGCCTCAGCTGCCACCGTAGTTGCCGCTTCGCCATCTTCTACATCAACGCGTGTGACGAGAAAACCGATGGTAGTGAGGTCTCTACGCAGAAGCTCAACAAGGTCTTCATCCGCCTGATTGCTGACAAGAAAAGCGCAGCGATGAGGCCTTCCTACCGCAGTCCTAAGCTCTGTACCAAAGTTTGAAAGCACGCCCGCACCAGAACGAAGTGCAATAGAGCCTCCAGGAATAGAAACCCACTGTTTAATCTGAACAGGTGGCAATTCCTCTTCAAGCTCATTCTGGACATTGTCACTCATAGAAGTCCTCTTTCCCAAAGCAGCTTGCCAGAATCAATGGCTACCTGCTCAAACGTTTTCTCGCGAATATCAATAGTAATATCAGCGGCGGCCTCATAACGTGGACGCAGGCGCCTGTATAGCTGAGTAGCGTTTTCAAAGCTTCCCAAATCAGGACGTCTATCCGTGCGCTGAATTTGACGAAGTGAGTCAGAAAGATCGCCGTCGAGAAACACGATGACTCCCATCTCGCGCATAAGCGCAAGATTGATGTCCTTCTCGACAATTCCACCGCCGCAGCTTACCAGCAGTGACTTCTTAGACTTGAGCGTTTGCAAAACCTCAGTTTCTGCCTGCCTAAAAAGCTCTTCACCGTCATCTTCGTAGATTTCTGCCAGTGATTTACCTGCTATGCGTTCTGCCATGCGATCGGTATCGACATAACGGCGGTGAAACAGTTCGCCCAAATTACGTGCAAGTGTGGACTTTCCGGCACCCAGAAAGCCTACAAAAAAGATATGATCACAGCCCTCATGTACGACGTATCTTGAATCGCGAAGCTCCATACTCCTCCAGCCTTTCAAGATGATTCTATCATCGAGTTGGAGCAAGTAAACTAAAGCCGTCTTGTTATGACGTAAAAGTTACATTTTTTAAAATGCGGCGCTCTGCGTGACGAATGATATTGGTGTACCAAAGATCCTCTGTAGACTGCGGTTTTACCAAAATAGTTGAAACACCAGCCAAATTACCTGCAATTACATCGGTAAAAATCTGATCTCCCACCATCACGGTTTGCTCTTTAGTTGCCGAGAAACGCTTCATAGCTGCAGTTAGCGCGCGAGGCAGTGGTTTGCAGGCAAAGCCCTCTCCTTCAATTCCCAGCTCGTGAGCGCTACGCTGAACCTCATTGAGGTGAATGTTATTGGAGATGAGACAGAGCGTTAATCCAGCCGCATGAGCCTTCTCAAACCAAGCAGAAACCTCTGGTGGCGCCATTTTGGTGTCTCGGGGCACACAGGTATTATCGCGATCTAAGAGCACAAGCTTAATCCCCTGCTGAACAAGATTCTCTATAGAGATATGCTCAACAGCAGAAACGTATTGTGTTGCTTTAATTAAGCTCATAGACACCAACTATTGCTTGCTTGCGGCTTCACGCTCGCGTGCGTTTTCAATAGCTTGCTGATGCTCGTCGTACGTCTCTGAGAAGACGTGCTCATCAGAGGTAATCCAGAAGTAGTAATAATTGGTTGCTGCTGGATCCATAGCCGCCTTAATAGAGGCATAACCTGGGGAGCAAATAGGCGTAGGAGTCAAACCCTTAAACGCGTACGTGTTATATGGGTCGCTTGTCATCGAGCTGAGCTCTTCTGCGGTAGCTTCCCTACCCAAAGAGTAAGCAAGAGTTGCGTCACTTTGGAGATACATATCATCGTACAGGCGGTTGTAGAAGACAGATGCAACCTTAGGACGGTCATCATCAGTCAGGGCTTCTCGCTCAATAATAGATGCCATGATAATGATTTGCTCGTTAGTAAGATTCAAGTTGTAACGCTTATTGAGCGTAATGCGAGCAGCGTCCAGATTGAGATCAGCTGTCTCTGTCTTAAACTGATCAAGCATGGCACGGATGACCGTATCGGCAGTCACATTGCTTTCTGTAAAGGTATAGGTCTTGGGGAACAAGTAGCCCTCAAGAGAATCGTTAGCGTCTACCGCGCCAGCAAGGAACGGATAGTCAGCAACATAATTGGATGCTTTTGCCTGATTCAAGAAATCATCGCGAGAAATACCAAAGTAGTCCTGAACCAAATCAGCAACCTGAGAAACGGTATAACCTTCTGGTACGACAAAGCCACTACCAGGAGCATTAGGGCCAGAAATAAGCAGGTGAACGATGTCTGCTGGCTTGGTACCAGTGGTAATAACATAGATACCGCTCTTGATTTTCTGCTCAGCATCCTGACGCTTTACCTGGTTTAAAAACTCGCTCTTAGTTGCAATAATCTTGTTCTCAAAAAGAATCTTTGCGACTTCCTGCGCACCAGCGCCATCTGGAATAGTAACGGTAACTTGCTGACCTGCGGTAATTTCTTGTGTATCGGAATTAGTACGAGAAAGCTCTGGAAGCGCCACTTTCCATACAAAGATGCCAAGGGCTGCAACCATGATAAAAGCGATAAGCGCCGCAAAAATACGAGAACGCTTTGAAGCCTTCTTATCTCTATGCTTTACCTGCTTGTTCTTTGCCATATGAGTGACTTGAGCGCTTCTTGAAGAAAGCTTGCCACCAGTAAGTGCAGGTAGCGATCCTGTAGCCTCAACAGAAGGTTGCGTGATCTGTTCCTGCTGAGCCTGCTCTTCCTGAGCCTGTCCTTCTGGTACAGGAGAAGAAAAATGTGCGCCCTGACGACGCGGAGAAGAACCATTGGATAGGGTGGGCATTTAGTCTCCCTTATTCATCTGTGCATCAAGCCATGATTGCAAAAAGAGCGAAGCAGCAACCATGTCAACTTTTCCACGCATGGCTTTTTCAGATAAACCTTGCGCTCGAAGAATCTTCTTTGCTTCCGCAGAAGAAAGTCTTTCGTCAGTAAATTCTAATGGAAGTTGGCAGTTCTTCGCAATTTGCTCAGCTTGAGCGGTAATTTTTTGGGCCTGTGGTCCATCTTCGCCGGCGAGCGTTTTAGGACGACCGCACAAAAGCAGTTCTGGCTCCCAATCCTCAAGCACAGCTTTAAATGTGCGTGCATGTGAGAGTACCTCTTGTGCAGGAAGCACACAAACGGGCGACGCAATAGAACCATCGGGGTCACTTACAGCAACCCCGATGCGAACTTCACCAATATCTAGAGCTAAAACGCGCAAACGTTACGCACCAAGCTTTGTTCTTGCAGCCTCAAGTGCTGCGTCAATTCCTGCAGCATTTGAACCGCCTGCCTGTGCCATTGCTGGCTTGCCGCCACCGCGACCACCAACAAGCTCTGCAATCTCTTTGACAATGTCTCCTGCCGAGAAACCCGCTGCAACTGCAGAATCAGTGGCACCTGCAAGCAGGGAAACCTTACCGTCAGCGGTTGCGGATGCGATAACACAAGCAACAGGCTGGCCGTCAGATGCATCGCGGATGCCATCCCATGCGGAGCGGAGCTCTTTACCAGAAAGTCCCTCGAGCTTAGCAATTACGCAGCTATAGCCATTAAGCTGGACAGCAGACTTAAGTGCTTCTGCTACCTGGTTGCTGCCTGCTCCAGTAAGAGCAGCCTCAAGCTTGTGGTTTGCAGTGCGAAGGTCCTGCTGCAGCTGCTCAACACGATCTGCAACTGCGGAAGGACGGACCTTCAGAGCTGCAGCAACCTCATCAAGCTGAGCCAAGCGCTCATCAACGTACTCAATAGCACCCATAGAGGTTACAGCCTCAATACGCCTTGAGTTAGAACCAACGGAGCTCTCAGAAATAATCTTGAAGAGGCCAAGGTCAGCAGTATTGCGTGCATGAGTACCACCGCAGAGCTCGCGAGAGAATGGAGTGTCTTCTGCTCCAGCAGAAACAACACGTACGACATCACCGTACTTCTCGCCAAAGAGGGCAACAGCACCAGCAGCCTTTGCGTCCTCGATGCTCATGATCTGAGTGACAACAGGCTTAGCGGCAAAAATCTCTGCATTTACCATGCCTTCAATACGATCAAGCTCATCTTTGGCAAGAGCCTCAAAGTGCGTAAAGTCAAAGCGCATACGATCTGGGGCAACAAGAGAACCAGCCTGGTTAACGTGATCTCCCAGAACCTTCTTGAGTGCTGCGTCAAGCAGGTGAGTTGCCGTGTGGTTGCGGCGGATAAGCTCACGGCGGCCAGCATCAATGGTTGCGGTGACAGAATCACCAACAGAGAGGGTACCCTCCTCTACCACGCCAACGTGGGACTCAAGTCCGCCGTCGCGATGCTTGGTGTCAGTGACGTGAACATAGAGACCAGGAGCTGTCAGCTTGCCGGTGTCACCAACCTGACCGCCCATCTCTGCATAGAAAGGCGTACGGTCAAGTACAACCTCAACCTCGGAGCCTGCAGCAGCGGACTCAACCTCCTGTCCGTCCTGAACAAGGGCAACAACACGAACGCCAGAGAGCTCGTTGTTGTCGTAGCCGTCAAAGACGGTCTCATCGAGGCGGTCAGAGAGTGCAACCCAGATGCTCTGAGCATTACCCCAGGCATCGCGGTTAGCAGACTTACGGGCGCGCTCACGCTGCTCAGTCATTGCAGCATCAAAGGCGTCCATGTCAACAACGTGACCTGCATTTGCAGCAATCTCACGAGTAAGATCAATAGGGAATCCGTAGGTATCGTGTAGAAGGAATGCAACCTCACCGGAAAGCTGTGCGCCATCCTCTAGCTGCTCAAGCTCAGCGGTGAGCTTGGACTCGCCTGCGTCAAGCGTAGCGCCAAAGCGCTCCTCTTCTGCAGTCAGAATGCCGTCGATAAGAGCGCTCTTCTCGACAAGCTCTGGATACTCTGCGCCAAGCA
>CALKRF010000158.1 GCA_937990665.1 uncultured Atopobium sp. | reverse complement strand
TAAGGATTATTGTGCCAACTGCTTTAACATCAGTTCCATCGCTTTTGACAACGCTTGCTGAATTTGCGCTAGTAATTTTTGCCATCGTGATTCACGAGGTTGCTCATGGTTTTGTGGCATATAAGTGCGGCGATCCTACTGCAAAGATGTCTGGTCGTTTGACACTCAATCCGCTGGCGCATATTGACTTGTTTGGTACGGTTCTTCTTCCGCTTATGCTGGTATTGATGGGCGGACCTAGCTTTGGATACGCAAAGCCCGTTCCTTATAATCCCAACTACCTCAAAAATCGTCGTCGTGACGAGATTCTGGTAGCACTTGCAGGCCCTACTTCCAACATTTTGCAGGCATTTCTCGGCGCACTCTTGCTGCGTTTGCTCAATGCGTTGGCTGCTGCATTTGGCACCGCATTAAATCCGCTGGTACTGTACTATATTTCGTCGCTGGTCATTTTCTACATCCAGATCAACGTAAGCCTGGCGGTCTTTAATATGCTGCCCATTCCGCCTTTGGACGGATCTAAGCTGCTGCTCTATTTTCTTGGCGAGAAAAACCGTCAAAAGTTCTATGCCATCGAGCCCTATTGCATGATTGCTGTAGTGGGATTCATGTTCTTTGCACCGGGCTTTTTCTCGTCCATTATCGGAGGCATTTCTAACGTCATTTTGAGTCTGCTTGCGAGAATCATCTAATGTCGTACAAAGTAAACACTGCAACATATTCGGGCCCATTTGACCTGCTACTTCAGTTGGTAAGTAGGCAAAAGGTTGCCATTGGATCCATTTCTATCTCTGAGGTTGCTGATCAGTACCTGGCAGAAGTTGATGCCATGGAGGAGCTTGATCTGGACGTTGCCAGTGACTTTGTACTTGTTGCGTCAACGCTTCTGGACATGAAGGCTCATGCCCTGGTGCCTCAAGACGTTTCCCTTAAAAGCTCATTTGATGAAGATGAGTATGATGACGAGCTTGACGGACTTTCTCCTGATGAGGCGCGAGAAGTTCTTATTGCTCGCCTTATTGCCTATAAGCAATTTAGAAACGCTGGTGCTGCGTTAGGTAGCCGCATGGAAGCGGAATCATACATGTTCCCACGTTCAGTGGGTCCAGATCCTGATTTCTTGAACCTTATGCCAGACTATCTAGAAGGCATTACGCTCAGAAGCCTTGCCGTCATCTGTGCGGACATTGACTCAAAACGTGAGACATTCTTGCTTGAAGCGGAACATGTGGCCCCAAAAAGGCTTCCAGTAGCTCTGACGGTAGCTTCTGTGGACCGACTCACGCGCTCTAAGGGCAAGGTGACGTTCTCTGAGCTCTTAGACGGTCAAGATACGCCAGAAATTGTGGTTGCAAACTTTTTGGCAGTGCTTGAGCTCTTTAAGCGCGGTCTTGTTCGTGTTCAGCAGGATGTCATCTTTGGCGAGATTGAGATTGAGCACATAGAGGGCGCAGATTCATACCAGCTTGATGAGTCAGTTCTTTTGGAACTAGAAGAGTTGTCTGGTGATGAGCCAGACCTTGAAGGATTTAACTTGTCTCAAAATGCGCTCCAAGACGTCCAGCAGACGCTAGTATCGTTAACTCAAACGCCCGATGAAGCACAGAAAGAGGCGGAATAACTTATGGCAGAAGAGCTTACCTATTTAGATTCCGAATCACTCAAAGGCGCACTAGAATCACTACTTTTGGTTGCAACAGATGCAATCACCATAGCCGACTTTGCCAAGGTCACCAATGCTGCTCCTGCCGAGGTTGCCCAAGCGCTCAAAGAGCTTGCAGAGGAGTATACGCACTGTAACAGGGGTTTTCAGCTCAGGGAGGTAGCTGGCGGTTGGCGTCTTTTTACCCACCCAGCTCACCATCAGTTGGTCAGCGATTTTGTGCTCTCCTGGGATACGCGCCGCCTTTCTCAGGCAGCGCTTGAGACGCTGGCGGTTATTGCTTATCACCAGCCCGTTACTCGTGAAGGCGTCCGTGCTATTCGTGGTGTTAACTCTGATGGCGTCATCTCTTCACTTCGCGAGAAAAACCTTGTGCGTGAAGTGGGTAAAGAGACAGATAGGGGACAAGCCATTCTCTATGGCACAACAGCTCTTTTCTTAGAGCGCTTTGGCCTCAAATCTTTGCGAGAGTTACCACCATTGGAAGATTTTGCCCCTGACGAGGAGTCCAAACAGTTTATTCGCGAGAGACTCTCTGGCAGAAGCTTCACTTCTACACTTGAAGAAGCCGCAGAAGACATTGACGATGAGCGCTCCCTTTTGGGAGAAAGCTACGATACGCAAGAGGATGCATAGGCCGTGGCAGAAGAGCGTATTGTCCCCATGCGCCTGCAGCGCTTTTTGGCGCGCGCGGGAGTGGCTAGCCGTCGTGGCTCCGAGCGCCTGATGACCTCTGGTCGCGTCACGGTAAACGGCCAGGTAGTTACCGAGCTTGGCAGTAAGGTTGATCCGCTGGTAGATGTTGTAGCAGTTGACGGCATTGTCTGCTCAATTGCCGAGAAACCCGTCTACTTGATGCTCAACAAACCTG
>CALKRF010000157.1 GCA_937990665.1 uncultured Atopobium sp. | reverse complement strand
AGGTGACCTGAGGATTGTCCGCAGCAATACGCTGAGCAGCCACAACAACATCTGGACACATGGTGCAAGACAGTCCCACCAAGACCTGCAGATGCGTCTTTGAGTCAATAGCGGCGATGGCTGACTTGTCCTCGTCACTAATAGGCTGACCAGGTCCTGCAGCATTGTAGAGGCCAAGTACAAACGAAGTAAACTCATGGCCGCCGGGAACTCCATGGAATGCAAGACCTGTTGGAGTGCCATCCTGTGTACATACGCGAACAACTGGAAGGTTCTTCTCGCCTGTGTCTGAGACCGTCTGAACGCTCAGTTTGTCGGTCATGGAAGAAAGCTCTTCCATGTAAGCTACAAGCTCCTCAGAAACGGGTCTTTGATCAAGTTCCAGCTGAAGCACAAGTGGACGCGCCATGCGCTCAAAGACGGCATTAAGCTGTGCCTTCATGTCATCAGTAAAGAGCTCTCCGGATTCAGAGCTTGTCTTAGCCGCTGGAGCCTCAGGAGCCTCCTTCTTAGACGAGATACGCGTAACGTTCATCTGTGGAACAAGGCCAGTCTTTTCCTGGGCACGTTTGATAAAGCGCTCCATCTCGGTAGCGGTAGTTGCTGCCTGGCCAATAGCTGTTGCAACCTGACGCAATGGCTTCTGGCATACATCACCTGCACCAAAAAGACCTTCACAGGTTGTTTCTTGGTGCTCATTGGTGATCAGATAGCCGTAATCATCAGTCTGAGCCAAATCTTTTACCAGGTCAGTCTCTGGCGCATAGCCCGCAAAGACAAAGACACCAATGGAATCGCCATCTTCTGGAGCAAACGTGGTCTTCTCGCCCGTCTTGAGGTTCTTGTACGTAATAGACCTAAGCGCAGAATCTCCGGCAACGGATTCAACCTGCGTGTTATAGAGAACCGTAATATTTGGATTAGTGCGAGCAGCCTCGGACGACGCAGGGGCGCAGGTAAATGCTTCCTCGCGCACAAGAACCGTGACGTGCTTTGCGTACTTGGTCAAAAACACGCTTTCCTCTGCGGCTGCAAAGCCTCCACCAATTACAAAGACTTCCTTGCCGGTAAAGAACTCACCATCGCAAGTGGCGCAGTAAGCAACTCCGTGGCCCTGGTAGTCCTCTTCTCCCACAAAGCCAATGTGGCGTGGATGTGCTCCTGTGGCTAGAAGAACTGAAAGGCAGGGACGCTCGCCTTTGGTGGTGTGAACTACTTTGACATCTCCGGACATGTCCAGGTCAGTAACTTCTGCCAGCAAAAACTCTGCGCCAAAGGCCTCAGCCTGCTTACGCATGGTTTCTGAGAGTTCAGAGCCACTAGTAGAGAAAACTCCCGGGTAATTAACGACCTCATTAGTGATAGTGATCTGTCCGCCAAAATGGTCCTTCTCGACAACTAGAACACGGTAGCGAGCGCGGGCCAGATAGAGGGCGGCGGTGAGCCCAGCTGGCCCACCGCCGATAATCACCGCGTCGTAGAGGTCTTTGACGTCGGTCATTGTAAGCTCCTAAATCTTAGAGCTGACCAACAAGGTCAAGGCTTGGCTTCAGGGTCTCAGCACCTGGCTGCCACTTAGCTGGGCAGACCTGATCGCCGTGCTCTGCAACAAACTGTGCAGCCTGGAGAAGGCGGAGAAGTTCCTCAGCGTTACGGCCAATGCCACCAGAGGTAACAAGCTCAACCTGAATGACACCCTCTGGGTCAACAATGAAAGCACCACGCTCAGCAAGGCCAGCGTCCTCAATGAGAACCTCAAAGTTTCTTGCAAGAACGTGAGCTGGGTCAGCGAGCATTGGGTAGGTTACCTTAGAAATACGCTCGGACTCCTCGTGCCATGCCTTGTGGACAAACTCAGTATCGCAAGAAACAGAGTAAACCTCTGCACCAGCAGCCTGGAACTTGTCATAGTTGTTTGCAAGATCCTCAAGCTCAGTTGGGCAAACAAAGGTGAAGTCAGCTGGATAGAAGAAGAACAGGCTCCACTTACCCAGTGTGGACTCCTTGCTTACCTCGGTGATGTCACCGTTGTGGAATGCGTTTACCTTAAAATCACCAATTTGCTTACCAATAAGAGACATAGTCAGTTCCTTTCTGTAAGTAAAACAACTTATAAAACGTGCTACTTAGAAGTTTACTCTCTTTAACTCTTTTGTCAATAACAATAATGATTACTATTTATAAAATTAAAAAGAAACAGGCCAGATTACTCTGACCTGTGAACAGTTGGTGGGCGTTATAAGATTTGAACTTATGACCTCTTCCGTGTCAGGGAAGCGCTCGTCCCCCTGAGCTAAACGCCCGAATATGTTTGCTGCTGGGGATGCAGCAAGGGATATATTACGAGAAACCCGCCCCTCTTGCAACCGTCAAACTCAACTTTTTTAGAAATTTGCAAAAGATCGGTTCGGTAATACATTGCTGACAATTTAAAACCGTAGATATTGAAATGAATGGCTGCCTTTTAAACCTGTTTATCTTCTGCACCTCAATTATTAAAAGATAGGCAACTGAGTTGTAAAAGCATACGGTCAGAAGTATTATGGCAAGTCGTTCAATTGAGGGAGAAACTTATGAACTTTCTGGAATATAACAAAGACGAGAAACTAAGCTTTAACTATAAGAAATCATGCGGTCTCTGGTTAATTGTTGTAGCTCTCATCATTTTTGCAGCTACCGTAATAGGTGGAAAGCAGATTATCAATATGTCCGTATTTAGCTTTGGATATGTTGCAGCCTTCTTATCTATAAACACAAATAAGAAAGTTCTCAATAAGTTTTCCGATGGTCCTTCAAGTAAGTTCCAGAACAAAATGTCTCTATACGCCGTAATTTTCTTATTCATTTTGATGTTTTTATTAGGTGGACCATTTTTTGCAACTGAAAACTGGAGACTTATTTGGTTGGGCGCGTTAATGGCCACGGCGCTGCACTTTTTCCTCTATTACTTTGTGCACGGAAAATCGATGATTTATTTGGCAATACTCTGTGCCATCAATGTTGCTATAGGTTATATTTTTCCAGACATCCCACTGACAACAACTGCCTATATTGATGCAGCAATTAAACTTGGCTTTGGAATATACCTGTTCTTTTTCTCAAAGCCAACTCAACAAAAATAGCCTTCGCCTAGAGTCCGTGCGCGTCAAACGTGTCCTTAACCAAAGCAACAAGCATTGGTATAAACACAGCCACGCCTGCTAAGAGCATTGGATTGTCACGTACTTCCGGAATGTCCTGTAAGAAATTCTGCAGATCATAGACAAGACCAACGGCAACGGCAATAAGAATAGGTGCCAGAATAATCAAAATAGGATTTGGTGGTTTACGCATAAGGATGCTTTCTTTTACAAGTACTGCACACGCAGCGGTCCAATAGAGCAAAGATACGTATCAAGCCACATTCTGGCTTTTCTTCCTTACTTCTTCCCTACTTCTTACGCTTAACCTTAATTTGAATGCCAGAGGTCTCTGGACGGCGTGATGTAGAAGCAACAGCGGGTTTCTCGCCATTTACAAAAGCCGAGAAACGCTGACGGAAACGATTCCACTTGTGGTAGATAGGCTCGTGATCATGAGATCTGAGACCCAAAAGCATGCTTGCTGCCAGAGTTGGAAGTAGATACTCAATAGCGCGCCAAAGCACAAAGCCTGCGGCAATTTCCTCGCCAAACATATGGCCAAACAGGAAGGCAAAGCCACCCTCTGCACCACCAGTACCACCAGGAAGTGGAATGGCCGAGGTCAAGAGCTCAAGCATTGAACCAGATGCAAGGCAGGTCAGAAGGTCTGCGGGTTGGCCGAGTGCACGCAGGACAAAGTATGGAAGCGCATAAAGACAGCCAAGCTGGACCAAGGTAACCAGCAGGACAACGCACATCTCTGGGATGTTTTTTGCAGCAGTCTTAAAGCCGTTTGAAAACTCATCTACCTGCGTGTTAATGATGCCATGCCAGTGGTCATACTGCTTTACGATACGAAGACGTGAAAGCAGCCTTAAGCCCCAGTTGCCCACCGTCTTAACCATTTTAGGAAGCAGGCAAATGGCCAAGATAACTGCAACCATCACTATCTTTGCGCCAAACAAAATAACGCCAATAACGGTCACATCGCCAAATTGCTCGTAGAAATAATTGGCCCTAAAGATAAGCATCAGAGCTGCAAAGATGCCCTCGCCCGCCTCGTACATAACAAAGCGGGTGAACTGTAAAGCTCCTGCCTGACCAACGGAAATTCCTGCACGAGTGAGGCGATAAATCTGAGCAGGAGCAGCGCCAGCACCGTTTGGCGTGAGGTTCATGAAGAAGATGCCCGACGCCTCAACGCTCATCAGATCACGGACACCAATAGGACTCTCGGGGTCTGTAATGACTGAAATTACATAGGCGAGAATACCCAGGAAATAGTAGACAAAATAGCAAAGAGCGCCAGCAATAAGCCAGCCAGTATCTACGTCTGCTAGAGCAACAACAAACTCATCAAACTGCCCAGAGAAAACGATATAGAGTGCGTACAGTATTACAACCGCAAAGAGGAAGAGAATGCTCTTTCTAACTTGACCAAAACTCTCTTTTGCCTCTTCTACCTGCTCAGATGAAGAAGTTGGGGCAACGCTAATCTTAGGCTTTTTGGTTGAAACACCCTTAACGGTTGTAGATCCAATCTTCACCGTTACCTTCGGTGTAGATGAGGGGTGCTCGGTTTCAGACGCGCCATCTGGGCGATCCATGGGCACCTCCTTGGACTCTGGATCACAATACGTGTACAGAAAGAACACTCTTTGCAGATAAACGATGCAACCTCAGAGGGTTTCTCGCCACCTACCTGCTTTTCATATTACATGAACCGCTCAAGTATACTCTTGTCGGCCTCAATAATGCCACCGCCGCAAACTTCCTGGCCATCGTACAAAACCGCCGATTGACCTGCTGCAACAGTTTTCACTGGCTGGTCAAATTCAATAAATCCACATTGATTATCTGTGAGCGTAAACGTTACGGGAACCAGCGCGCCTGTGTGACGAGTTCTGACCACATACCTACCGTTAGCTGCAGGTTCTCCAGAAATCCAGTGCATGTCCGAGAGCTCCATGCGACGAGTCCAGAGCGCAGGACAGTTGAGGTCAGAGGTTACATACACCACATTCTTAAGCGTATCGGTTGCCACAACATAGCGAGCAGGTCCTCCGCCAATGTTCAGACCTTTTCTCTGACCAACGGTGAAGAGAAACGCTCCGTCATGGGTGCCAAGAACCTTACCTGTCTCCCACTCAATGACGTCGCCCTGCTTTTTCTTGAACGTGTCCAGCAAAAACGTGCGCAGGCCAACAGGGCCAATGAAGCAAATGCCATCAGAATCTGGCTTGGTTTCTATGCCCAGACCTCGCTCTGCACACATAGCGCGCACCTCTGCCTTAGTGGCAATGTGTCCAATTGGAAAGAGTGTTCTCTCAAACAAATGACCAGGTACACGCCACAGGAAATACGTCTGATCCTTGTGAGCGTCTGCGGCACGCAAAAGTTTTTTGGTGCCAGGGATATTCTGAGCGTAGTGGCCTGTTGCAACAAAATCTGCACCCTCAGCAAAGGCGCGTTCTGCAAAGGTGCCAAACTTTACCGTCTGGTTGCACATAACGTCTGGATTAGGCGTACGGCCGTGCTCATAGGCATCAAGCAGGTAATCCACAACGGTAGCCTTATACTCGGCCTCACAGTCCCACACGTCCAAATCAATGCCAAGCGTTACGCACACGCGCTCGGCGTCGGCCAAATCATCTGCCCAAGGACACTTAAAGCCGGGCAGGTCCTTGGACCAGTTGCGCATATAGATAGCCTTGACGTTATAGCCCGCCTCAAGAAGCAGAGCTGCAGAAAGCGCCGAATCAACGCCACCGCTCATGCCAAGGTAAACTAGTTCTCCCATGTCACTCCTACGCGAGCAGATTCTTGCTTGACGGCCTCGGCAATTGCCCAAGCTGCATACAAGATGTCGTCTTCTGTGGTGGTTCTTCCAAGCGTTAACCTGAGGCTTCCCGCCGCCACTTCTCGCGGTGCGCTAATTGCCTCAAGCACGTGAGATATTTGCATCTTTGATGCGGCGCAGGCAGAGCCTGTTCCCACCGACACACCTAGACGCTCAAGCAAAATAACCAGACGACGAGCCTCAAGTCCCGGGAAAGAAACATGCAGCAAGTTAGGAAGCCTAAGCTTGGCGTTCTTTGGTCCCGAGACAATCATCTGCGGGAACTCTGTGCAAAGCAGCGTCTGCAGCTGATCTCTGAGACGAGAAACTCGCTTTGCCTCGTCAGCGCGAGTCTCATCTGCAAGCGCTAAAGCGCACGCAAAGCCAATGACACCCGCGACGTTCTCTGTACCTGAGCGAACGCCGCCTTCTTGCCCGCCGCCGAGCACCAGCGGCCTTAAGCGCACATCGTCGGAAGCCCACAGAAGACCTACCTGCTTTGGACCGGAAAGCTTTGCTGCAGAAAGCGTCAACATATCCACGCCCAAAGACGACACGTTCACGCTCAGGTATGCCGCAGCTTGAGAGGCGTCTACGTGCAAATGCAGCGGACGAGTCTCCCCTGCCGCAAGCCTACGCGAGCGCTCCTTGGCAAGCACCTGCGAAATCTCTCGGATAGGCTGAATGGTGCCAATCTCCCCGTTTGCAAGCTCAATGGAAACCAGCTCGGTCTCTGGCTTGAGCGCTTTTGCAACGCGCTCTGGATCCACACGACCGTCTGCTTCTACGCGTAGTGTCTTGTGCGAGAAAACCCCTGCACATGCAAGGACGCTCTCATGCTCAATAGCATCAACGATGACGTGCGCGTCTTCTGAAACCGTTGCAAACGCCAGGTTGTTGGCCTCTGTGGCACCAGCCGTGAGCACTACGTTTCCTGGACGAGCACCAATGGCATGTGCCAAGACAGCGCGGGCACGTTCTACCTCATCACGAACCTGGCGAGACAGAGCATACGGTGCTGAAGGGTTGTAGAACTTCTCCGTGAAGTATGGAATCATTGCATCAACTACACGTGGATCCATAGGTGTAGCTGCGGCAAAGTCCAGGTACACGTTGCCTGTTGGATGTTCTGGTTTTGCAGAAGGCATGTGCATTACAAATCCTTTGGGTTTCTCGCGGTCTTGCGGGCTTACGGGCGTGCGGCGTTGCGTGCTTGCGGTGTACGTCTTGCGGAAGTGCGGTCATGCAGACGTACGGTCTTGCGGGCGTGCCGCACACGACGCTTGGTGGCTACAACTTGTCAGCCGAGTCTGGCGGTGTAAAGGTCATGTTCTGGAAACGAGCAGACACAAAGCTGTCGTCATAGTGATTATCCACCCACATCTCAAACGCATTTGACGGAGGAATACCGGCGTCTCGCTGCGCTTTTCTGCCAAGACACGCCACCGTCATGGTGATGTCGGCAACAAGATACACCGTAAGCAGGGTAACAAAAATTGCTTGCCTTTTTGATGTTGGCTCACCAATCTTGTAGAGCGCGCGAGGCATAATAACCCGACACCAAATCAGACCCAAAATGCCCCAAAATCCCAAGAATCGCCAGGCCACCCACTGTGTGATAGCGTCTGGAAGATGAGCGTACGTCCACGATTCCGAGTGGAAAATCTCTTGCATTCCCCAGCCGGTAAGCTGCTCCAGCGTGCCGCCAACAACAACCGATACCAAGAAAATGACCAGGTTATTGGCATGATGTTTGTGCAGATGGTAACAAATAACGGTGAGAAACACCGCGCCAGTTCCATAAAGCGGAGAGAATGGTCCCCAGATGAGGCCAACCCTGCTCTCGGTCAGGCCAGCGGTAACGAGCATCCAGATTTCTTCAATAAGAAGACCGGCCATGCAGCCCACTATGAAGAGGATGACCACCTGATACCAGCCAAGATGCATCGTGTCCAAATATGCTGAGAGCTCCGCTTGCGTTGGCTTTGACTTAGAGAACGGAGCGGTCTGGGGTACGGCTGATACGGCATCGCCCGCAGCTCCATCGATCTTCTCGCCAGATGAAAGCCAGCCCCAAAAATAGCGCACCACGCGAACAAAACCGCTTGCGACAAGATACGCAAGCGTCAAAAGAGCTATGAGCGACGCAAGAATAAAGAACATACAACCTCATTCAAAAAGTTCTTGTTCTATGATACGGCAAGCAGTCACACTTGGCAATCTACCTGCTCTTATTTACAAGCTTTGCAAGAAAAATCCACCTCTTAGGCAAGTCAGGATTCGTGACTTTTCTAAAAAAGTTTGACGATTTTGAAATTTACACTTGCGCTCAGCCGTGAACTTGCGTATATTATTCCTCGCGTTCGCGGGCTTAGCGCAGTTGGTAGCGCGCAACCTTGCCAAGGTTGAGGTCGCGGGTTCGAACCCCGTAGCCCGCTCCATGATTTTTCGGCCGGATTCGTTTCGGCCTTTTTCATATGGCGAGATGGCCAAGTGGTAAGGCAGAGGCCTGCAAAGCCTTTATCCCCGGTTCGAATCCGGGTCTCGCCTCCAGTGAATTGACAACCCCAGCGTCGGCTGGGGTTTCTTTTTGTCGCGCGCGACCGTGCTTGCTGGAGTTCTGGATTGCGAGCCTGAAAAGTGCAAAGAATCTGTATTTGAGGTACCGATTCTTTGACAAAATCAGGCAAATCCACCGATTCTTTGATGGCTTTAGGCGGAAGTTACAGATTCTTTGAAGAAATCAGGCACGTGAAAGATAGGCGCTTCGGCTCCAAATTTTGCGAGCCTGAAACCCCCACCATGTCTGAGTAAAACAGCTCAGACTTGGCGAGAAAAACCGGCAAATTGCTCAGACATGACGCGCTTTTCCGGCAAATCGTTCAGACTTGGTGAGAAAAACCGGCTGCACGAGAGTGTCTGTGAAACCAACTTTGAAATCAGAGTTACGTCTAGAAAAGTCCGCCTGAAAAGTGCAAAGAATCTGTATTATAGGCACCGATTCTTTTGCAAAATCAGGCAAATCCACCGATTCTTTGATGTTTTTAGGCGGAAGTTACAGATTCTTTGTAGAAATCAGGCTCGTGCCAGCGTACACCCGGCGCGCTGATTGCGCATCAGCTCACGCCACCCGCCTGGCGAGAAACCCGTCTACTCCCAGCATTTACGCACAAGAAACCCGGTATCCACACGAAATGGATACCGGGTAGAAATCACTTGCAACCTGTGTACGCAACCTGCGAACACCCCACACGCCCTAGCGCATCATCTTGACCAGGCGAACAATGGTGCCGTTGCCGGAAGGTTTCTCCTGGATAGACACGGCGTCCATAAGCAGGCGCATCAGCTTAACGCCGCGTCCACGCTCGGCAAACTGGCCGGTCTCGGGAGGCTCTTCCTCATCGGAGATGCTAAAGCCGCTGCCGCAATCCGAGACGTCAATGACCACCCTGTCTGGATACGCAGAAACCGTGGTCAGCACGCCCTTCTCGCACGCGTGATCTACAGCGTTGCCAATAGCCTCGCCAACTGCAAGTTCAATGTCAAACTTTTGGTCCGAGGTAAACGGCAGTGTCTTCAGCAGCGCGATAGCCCTTGAGCGAGCGTCACACATTTTATTGGGATCAACTCTAAACGTTGTCTGAAACGACGGATGCGTACCCGGCGCAAGCGGGGTCACGCGCGACTTAGCGGCACAGGTACTTATGGGCATGAAATCGATAAGACCCATGCGCACCAAGGCCTTAAACGCCGTCGGTTGCACGTTGGTTAGACTCATAAGGCCGCCGAGCGTCTTCATACGTCGAACAGCGCACACAATAAAGCCCATGCCGCATGAATCGATGTACGAAACCTCCGACATGTTCAGCACAATTCTTCTGCAGCCGCTCTCAATGAGCTGCTCAATCTGGGCCTTCACGCGCGGGACTCCCCTCACGTCAAGGTCAGTATTGACTGAAACAACTGCTATGTTTGGCTGCGTATACATACGTTTCTTGTTCCCGCGCAGCAACAAGAATTTCAGATATCTACACTTTTTAGCGAGAAAATCGTCTCCTTGGCGAGAAAATCGTCTAGTTGCTCTTCTCGCCAGAATCAGCGCTGCCAAGCGTGTCAGAATCAGTACTGCCGAGCTCATCAAAGCGCAGGGCAACCATGGCAACGTCGTCGTCAAGTCTTCGGCCGGTATAGCGATCAAGCGTGCTCAAGAACCTATTGAGCAGGCCATCAAAGCCACGAGGAACCTCGTTCATAATCATGTCTCGCAGGCCAGTTTCGCCAAAGAACGCGCCTTCGGGACTGCGAGCCTCTGTGGTTCCGTCGGTGTAAAGCAGCAGGATGTCGCCCTCGTGCAAGTGAACCGTACCGTTTTTATACTCCATGTCGTGAAACGCGCCCACAACGCCCGACTGTACGTCCAAAAGCTCAGCGTCTCCCGATTGAGCAGACACCAAAATCGCAGGTGGATGACCAGCGGAGCAGTAGGTCAGCGATGAGGTTGCAAGGTCAACAATACCCACAAAGAGCGTTGCAAATGTTTCTACTCTCGAGAAGCCCAGCAAGAATTCATTCAGCGTTGCCACCATACGAGCGGGAGTTCTTCCCTCCCACGCGTAGGCAGAAAGTGCCGTTTTAACTGCGGATGAGATAGATGCTGCCTCAATACCCTTGCCAGAAACGTCACCCATAATAATGCACGCGCGACGGCCTGGCAGCTTAATCATGCTGTAAAAATCGCCACCAACAAACGCGTCGGCGGTTGCGGACGAATAAATTCCCTCGGCAGAAATTCCCTCTACCTTCTGCAGGTCATTTTTCATGCCCGACTGCAGCGCCTGGGAGATATGCTTATTTTGCTGGCTCTCTTCGGCACCAACGGCCAACGAGTGAACCAGAAGCATCACGCGGTCCAAGAAATCAAGCTCAATGTCGCTCAGAGGCTCAGCGTTTTCTTCTCGCAAGAAAAGCCAGGTATGCTGCTCACCTGCAAACTTACCCAAGAAGAGCACAGCTCCCTTGCACGGCAAACCTTGTGCAGCAAGCGCGCGACTCAACGCAGAATCCAGCTCGACCTCTTTGACTGACGCCTCGCCCTCCCCTGTCTTGAGCCCCTCAACCGTCGATGGAAGCGCAATCTGCTTGCCGACATCCTGTGCGCCGCCGGTCCCAGCTGCAGCTTGCGCTCCGCCTGCCTCCACTGCGTCCTGCGCGCCGTCAACCGCCGTTGCAGCTTGCTCAACGCCAAGCGCATGAAGCGTGACGTTACCCGTTACCTCACAACAATCTACCGAGAAAACCCGTGCATTCAGATCAGTACCCACCGACCTCATAACCTGCTGTAATCGCTCACCAGAGATCTTCTCGCCCTCTGCAGCGCTATGGAGCAATCCTTGACGCACGCGAGCTAATGCCTCGCGAAGCGTGTCTCTACGCTGCGTCCTCATGGCCGACAACGCGCCTACAAGCTGTACCGAGAGGTAATTTGCAATGGAGTCCAGAAGTCTTGCGTCTTCAACCAAAAGCGCACGCTTACGCTCCCAGCCCACTTCAATCAAGGCAACAATGTGGCCACCAAACCACACAGGAACCACAAGAAAGCTGGTAAACGGAGGTAAATGACTTGCGTCAACGGTTATGACCTCACGAGTTTCTTCGTTAACAAGGTTGCGCTTTTTAACTCTTCCCTGCTTGAGCGTGCTTGAGTTCAAAGGCATGGTATGCAAGCGAAGTGCGTGCTCGGAATAAAACGTCAAACGCTCCAGAGAGCTGTTAAATGCAAAGTAGCGAGGAATTCTATCCAATGACGCACTTCTCAAAGACTCCGTTGCACCATGAAGGTGATACCCGTCTTGCTCAGCAAGATAGATAAGCGCACCATCGGCCTCGACAGTCTCTGAGAGCTCTTCTAACACGCGCTCGATAAGCTGACCCATATCTTCCGAGTCAAGCGTGTCCAAAACAATCTGAAGCGCTCCTGAGAGCCTCTTATTAGCTCGACGAAGGTCCAAGACCATTCGTTCATCATCGTGCATAGGGCTAGCCATGTCACGAAGCTTAGACGCTGTCAGAACAATAGCTTGTGTAGGCGCACCCACATAATCTGCGCGTACGCTTAATACCTGCGACGCACCATCTTGTGCAGGAGCAGCCACCATGGAGGTGGACCCATCAATCGCAAACGGCAACGACTCTACAAAGAACGGTTTCTGTAAGTTCTCTTGGTTTGCCGGGGTAAACAAAAAGCGCACGTCCAGGCCGGCAATGGTGCCGTCTTCCTTAGCAAATAGGCTTTCGGCCTCCTCATTGGCGAGAAGAACCGTGCCCTCCATATTAAAAACGATAACTGCATCGCTGGTCAGGCGCAGCAACTGAGACAGAGTTGCAGCAACGGTTCCGTCGACAACTCCCTCAACACGCCTTACGCTCAGCTTGTTATCTGCCACAGTCACTCCTTACCAGCAAGGAAAAACAAATCACATTGCCTAAGTATACGAAAAAGGCGGACCTCCGAAGAGATCCGCCGAAATTCCGTGGTGTCGGAGGCGGGACTTGAACCCGCACAACCGTTAGTAGGTCACTAGCACCTCAAGCTAGCGCGTCTGCCAATTCCGCCACTCCGACTTGCTTTGCAGCGAGGGATATACTAACACATCTTCTGGCAACATATGTGAGAAAATTTAAAACTTTTTCTCAAAAGAACTTTGCGAGAAGATCGCCTTGTTCCTTGCTTACTTCTGCCAACCAACAATGGTTGCTGGTGTGCTCTGGAAGAGTGAAGGACCAAAGTTAGCAAGACCCTTCTTAACAACGTAGCAGTCTGGACCAGTGTAGACAGGAAGGTATGCGTAAGTCTGCATCATCTTCTTCTCAGCCTCATTCATGAGCTTCATGCGCTCATCAAAGTTCTGAGTAGAGACAACCTTTGCAAACATCTCATCGGTCTCTGCGGAGCCCTGCTGACCAAAGTTGGATCCAGACTCAGAACCATAGAGCTGGCCACCGTTGTTGTAAGAAGTTGAGCTACCAACCCAGCCAAAGAGGCAGACATCCCAGTTACCAGAGGTAAGAACATCAGAGAACTCAGAAGATGGGTGTGAGTCAAGAGTCAGGTTAATGCCAGCATCCTTGCACATCTTCTGGATTGCAGCAGCGCGGTTCTTAACAGTAGTACCGTCACCGAACAGTGTGTAACCAAAAGTTACCTGCTGGCCATCCTTCTCATAGTAATCGCCGTTAAGCTTGTAGCCTGCATCCTCAAGGGTCTTCTTAGCAGCAGCCTTGCGCTCGTCAACAGACTTGAGGTTCTTGAGATCGTCTGGGAGGTTGTTGTCATAGCCAGCTGCCCAGTAAGGCCAAAGCATGGAGCCTGGTGCGTCCTCTTTCCAGTTAACACCCTGGAAGACGATAGAAACGATAGTTGCAGGGTCAACGACCTGGCAGAATGCCTTACGAACCGCAACATCCTGAAGAGCACCGCGAGTAGAGTTAAGCTCGATAACAGCAATAGACATACCAAGACCACGGCGAATCTGAGCCTTATCACCAAGACCGGTGAAGTTAGAAAGAAGCTCAGCAGAACCATTGACGGAAGAACCGGTAGTGTCAACCTCTTCGTTCTTGAATGCGTTAATGGAAGCCTGGGTATCCATCTGCTTGTAAACAAGGGTATCAAGCTTAGGAGCGTCACCCCACCACTTTGGATTTGGCTTATAGGTAACCTGAGAATCATCGAAAGAATCAACAATGTAAGGACCAGCGCCAAGCTCATTGTTTGGCTGATTGATGTAGCCATTGTTGAAGAAGTCTGGATCCTGAAGCTTTGGGTGCAGAGCATAGCTCAAGATGCTCTCGATTGGATAGACTGCTTCCTTCATGGTAATAACAGCGGTCTTAGCAGTATCGCCCTGCTCAACAGACTCATACTTGTTATAACCATCAGTTGAAGAAACCGCAAACTTTTTATTCTGACCACTCATAGTAATGAATGCGGTCTGAATTGCGGTCCAATCAATAGCGGTACCATCGTTGAAGGTAGCCTGATCAGTGAAGGTAAGGGTAGCAACCTGCTTGCCGTCCTTCTCCTCTACCTTGAAGTCCTTGATGTAATCCTTGTTTGGCTCAAACTTATCACCATCAGCATTGTTAAGGAACAGGTCACGAGGGTTGATAAGACCGTGAAGGATGTTCATGTAAGAGGTATTACCAGCAAGTTGGTAGTAATTCCACTGTGGACCAATCTCGTTGATTGGCTGAGTCAGAGTACCGCCATCCTTAACCTCATCACGAGACTTAGGATTGTTGTACGTCTTGCCCTTCTCTGGAAGTGGAAGCTGATCCAGAGGAGTGTTTGCAGGGGAGCCGTCCTGTGGCTCAGTTCCAGTATTGGAAGAGCTGCTCTGAGGATTTGATGGAGCACAACCAGCAAGGCCAAGGCCTGCGGCGGTGATACCAGTCAGAGCAAAGAACGAACGACGGGAAAAACTGTCAGCCATATGATCACCCATTTCGTTAAAGGCCTACAGATATTCACTTAACTATACGAAATTGCCTGAAAATACTCCATAGCAGAAACATTCCCGTAACAACCTGGTTCACTATTTGTAACAAAGAAAACCCGCACCTAGTTTTAAGTGCGGGTTTTCAGAAAATTTATTGAATCTTTGTTACTCGTTAGAGATGTGGGTTGCAGGAACCAGCTTACCATCCTGGTAGATCATACGCTCGCGGGTACGCTCAATCTTTGGATCTGGAATTGGAATAGCCGAGAGAAGCGCCTTAGTGTAAGGATCTTGTGGGTTAGTAAAGACGTCTTCAGTCTCACCGTACTCAACAATCTTGCCCAGGTGCATAACAGCAACCGTGTCAGAAATATGACGAATAACAGCAAGATCGTGAGCAACAAAGAGATAAGAAATCTTCAACTGAACCTGAAGATCCTCAAGGAGGTTAATAATACCTGCCTGAATGGAAACGTCCAGAGATGCAATTGGCTCATCCAACAGAAGAATCTTTGGACTTGTTGCAAGAGCACGAGCAATAGCAATACGCTGACGCTGACCACCAGAGAACTGAGATGGGAAGCGGTCAACATAGTCTGGGTTGATACCAACCAGACGCATAAGCTCGCCAATACGAGTATTAATATCCTCTTTGTTCCAACCCTGTGCCTGAAGTGGCTCAGCCAAAACGTCATAGACAGGCATACGTGGGTCCAGAGAACTCATTGGATCCTGGAAGATAACCTGAAGATCTTTACGAAGCTCTCTACGCTGTGCAGCGTTCTTAAGCTCAGCAACATCTTTGCCAAGGACCGTAATACGACCATCCTCAGGCTTCAGCAAATCCATAATCTGCATCAGAGTTGTTGATTTACCAGAACCAGACTCACCAACAAGCGCAAGAGTTTCTCCCTCATGGATCTCAAAGCTTGCACGGTCAACAGCAGTCATAGTGCCCTTGCTGCGCCTAATAAAGCCCTTACCCTGAACAGGGAAAGTCTTGGTAAGATTCTCAACCTTAAGTACAACAGGACGCTCGTTACGAGGGACATCAACCCACTTTGGAAGGATTGGCTCAAAGTCTGGATATACCTCAGCGTAAGTGAGCTTCTTCTCGCAAATTTCCTGAAGGTGATGGCAAGATGCCAAGTGACCCTCGGCAGCATTTGCAGGAAGCAGCGCTGGCTCTTTCTTGGAGCATTCCTCGGTCGCCATAGGACAACGTGGGTTAAAAGGACAGCCAGTTGGAATAGCAGCAAGTGATGGTGGATTACCCTTAATAGGAACAAGCCTGTGCTCTGCCTGAAGGTGAGGTTTTGGAACAGCACCCAGAAGACCCATGGTATAAGGATGCCTTGGCTCAGCAAAAAGTGTATCAACACTTGCGCGCTCTACGCCACGGCCTGCATACATAACCATAATGTCATCAGCGGTACCTGCAACAACACCAAGGTCGTGAGTAATAAGAACAACTGCTGCGCCCGTCTCTTTCTGTGCAACCTTCAAGACGTCAAGAATCTGAGCCTGAATAGTTACGTCAAGAGCGGTGGTTGGCTCGTCTGCGATGATGATGTCAGGGTTGTTTGCAATAGCAATTGCAATAACAACACGCTGGCGCATACCACCAGAGAACTCATGTGGGAAAGAATCCAGACGATTCTCTGGATCAGTAATACCAACAATGGAGAGAAGCTCAATACAACGCTTACGAACGTCTGACCTGCTCATATGAGGATTGTGGGTAAGCAGAGCCTCTGCAAGCTGATCTCCAATAGAGAACATTGGAGTTAAAGCAGACAGTGGATCCTGGAAGATCATAGAAATCTTAGTGCCACGAAGCTTTGACATCTCTTCATCGGTCTTACCAATGAGCTCCTCATTACCAAGCTTAATAGAGCCTGTAACGTGAGCATTGTCATCAAGAAGACCAATAAGAGACAGGGCGGTTACTGACTTACCAGAGCCGGACTCGCCTACGATACCAAGGGTACGGCCACCCCAGAGGTCAAAGTTAACACCGCGAACTGCGTCTACACGACCAGCCTCAGTATTAAAGGAAACCTTAAGGTTACGAACAGAAAGAACTGGATCTCCTGTTGGAGCACCCTTTGGACCGTTTGATTCAAGCAGCTCGTAGCGAAGGACATCGTCCATCTCTACACTTCCCTGCTTTGTTGAAGTAGTAGTAGTGTCAGACATTATGCACGCTCCGTAGTTTCTTCAGAAACGATGCTACCCTCAAGATCGCCAAGCTGAGCGTCATCCTTGGAAGAATCCTCTTCCTGATCTTTGACGCTACCAGCAGCGCGTGAATAAGGGTCAAAGGCATCGCGAAGGCCGTCGCCGATGAGCTGCAGGCCAACACAAACAACAATCAGAAATGCCGATGGAATCAGAATCATCCATGGAGTAGTAAGCATTGCAGAAGAACCAGCACTCAGAAGGTAACCAAGAGAAGTATCTGGTGCTTTGATACCAAGACCCAAGAAGCTGAATGCAGTCTCAGAGTTAACGCCGCCAATAACAGCCAAGACCAAGTCAATAATAAGAATTGAACCAAGGTTTGGAATAAGGTGACGAACAATGATGGTAAATGGTGGAACACCCATATACTTAGCAGCCTTGACGTAATCTCTCTCACGCAAAGACAGAGCCATGGTGCGGATAGTACGTGCACGACCAATCCAACCAAAAGCAGTTAAACCAAAGATAAGCATGAGCCAACCAGACTCACCGCCTGATGCGCGAACAATCATAGCAACCAGCAAGAAGCTAGGAATGACCATGAGCATATCAAGAAGCCACATACCAATCTTCTCTGGAATGCCGCGGACATAAGCAATGGCAGTACCAATAATTGCAGAAATGATAGTAGTCAAAATTGCATAGCTGATACCAATGGTCAAAGAACGGCCAAGGCCATGGACAACACAGGCATACAGGTCAATACCAGCACCATCAGTACCAAACCAATGCTTTGCATTAGGAGCCATGTTAATTGCAGTAAAGTCAGCATCTGTGTAATTAAACGGAGTGGCATATGGTCCAAAAACTGCAATGAGAACCATAATTCCAAGAATAATCAAACCGATTACTGCAGAACGCTGGCGGAAGAAACGCCTTGCAATCAGGCCAGCATAGCTAATTCTTTTAACTTCTTTATTGTCAGACTTAGCATCTGCCTGAAGCTCACGCTCAGCGTTAGTAAGACCTGCATCAATGGAGACGTTTTTCTCGTCTTTGTTCTGAAGCTCTTCTTTAGACATGTCCGCCTCCTTAGCTCATCTTAATTCGTGGATCAAGAGCAGCAGCAAAGAGGTCAGCCAGAAGAGCGCCAACAAGAGTCATTGCGCCAGAGAATGCTGCAACTGCAACTGCACCGTGAATATTGTTGTTGTTAATACAGTTAATGAAGTACTCACCAAGACCGTGAATTGCAAAGACCTTCTCGGTCATAACAGCACCTGTGAAGATACCTGCAAGAGAGAAAGCAACTGAAACAGCGGTTGGAATCAAAGAAACGCGAAGAGCGTGCTTACGAATTGCCTTCTTACGAGTGAGGCCCTTGGCGCGAGCAGTACGAACATAATCTGCGTGCATCTCGTCAAGTAGGTAGGTACGCTGAGAGAGGTGGTAACCAACGGAACTTACGATAGTAAGAACAATGGTTGGAAGAATAATGTGCTGTAGGAAGTCAATAAGCCAAGTAAAGAAGTTTCCGGTATCTCCACTAGAAAGATCGGTAACGTAGAAAATACGAGAACCGGCACGTGCGTTAATCTCGATTGCTGCAAAAACAATCAAGATTGCCATAACAACGGTTGGAATAACCAGCAAAACCGAAGCAACACCACTTAAGAAGCGGTCCTGCCACTGATACTGACGTTGGGCGGTATAAACGCCCAGGCTAACACCAATAACAACTGACAAAATAGTTGCTGGAGTCATAAGCTCAATAGAAGCCATAAACTTAGAGCTCATCTCACGGTTAACGTTATCGCCTGTTGGAGTCATACCAAGATCAAACTTGGTAAATAGATTGGTAACCCAAACCTGATAACGTTCAATAACTGGAGTCTTATCATTCAGATTAGTCCTATACAGGTTTTCCTCAATAGACTCCTGTGGAGGACGTGGAGTACGCTGCTCAAAGTTGGAGCGTGGGTTCATAAATGATGATGCGAGGAAGAATGTGAGCGAAGTTGCAACAAAAATCATCACAATGTAGCTCAAAATCCTCTTTGTAACGTACCAAACAAACCGTGCCATTGACTCTCCTCACCGCCTTGCGCTTATCCACCCGATAAGCGAGGTTTTCTCGGTATGGCAACCTAGCATTCCTACAACAAACATGCCGTGAATACACAGCAAAGTGCAATTTTACCATGGATAAGCTGCTTAACCCAAAAAATATCTCTTAGATAAGCAAGATTATGCATACCAATCCCAGTAAAACGTATCCACATATAATGACTGTTTGACTCCAGCGTACAGGTCACAATCAAATTTGTTTACATATGAGAAACGTTATTGAAAATTCTGTTAAGAAGTAACAGAAAACTACTATCTGTCGCATCCAACCATTTTGCTGGCATTCTCAACAGCAAATTTTCACATGCTCCACAGGGCGCAAATAAAAAATGCCGAGAAACTCGGGTTTCTCGGCAGACAATTCAAATTTGAGAGCGCAGCTTAGCCAATAGCGCCAACAGGGAACGTCAAAGCCATAACAATAGCGCAAACCAAGAAGATGGTTGAAGTGATGATGGTAAGGCGATCAAGGTTTTTCTCCATAATGCCTGAACCAGCGCTTGCGTTATACATAGATGCAGCAATCATGTCAGAAACGCCGGTGCCCTTTCCGGAGTGTGCCAAAACAAGCAGCACCGTCAAAATGCCAGAAAGTACAAACAGCACTAAAAGAATTGTATTCAGAACGCCCACGAGGTTCCCCCTCTTGCTGGCGAGAAAATCCAGCCCTAGTTATTTTCACGTACAAGAGAAAAGAATAGCACACGCCACTCCCCTTTGGGAATGACGTGTGCCAAGTTGCAAAACAAACAAGAACTTAACAAATGAGCCAAGCGCCTCACCGGTGGTAAGGAACTTTGTCAGAGTTTAGTTCATTGCGCTCTTTACCATTGCAACAAAGGAATCAGCCTTGAGAGATGCACCGCCAACAAGTGCGCCGTCGACGTCCTCTTTCTCGAGGAAGCCACCGACGTTCTCTGGCTTAGCAGAACCACCGTAAAGAATACGGATACCGTCTGCAATTTCTGCGCCAAAGATCTCTACCAGGGTCTTGCGGATTGCGCCGCAGACTTCCTGTGCGTCATCAGCAGTTGCAGTCATACCAGTACCGATTGCCCAGATTGGCTCATAAGCAATGACGTACTTGGAAGGATCGGTAATCTCTAGGCCCTTGGTGTCTGCCTTAATCTGGTCAACAACAAACTGAACGTGGGTACCAGCGTTGCGAACCTCAAGAGACTCACCGCAGCAAGAAATAGGAACGATGTCATGAGCCATCAGTGCCTTTGCCTTGCGATTAATGTCCTCGTCGGTCTCGCCAAAGTAGCCACGACGCTCGGAGTGACCAATGATGCAGTAAGTTGCACCAACAGAGGTCAGCATTGCTGGAGAGGTCTCACCAGTAAATGCACCAGACTCCTCCCAGTACACATTCTGTGCAGAGAGAGCAACAGAAGAGTTGGCCTGGGCAAGAACCTCAGAGACGCCCTTAAGGTCTACAAGAGGTGGAGCAATAACAACGTCAACGTTTCCGGTACCGGAAGCAAGCTGATCAACAATTCCCTGAGCAAGTTCAACGCCCTCAGCGAAAGTCTCATTCATCTTCCAGTTACCTGCGATCATACGATTACGCATCGAGAAGCGCCTCCACTCCTGGAAGTGCCTTACCCTCAACGAGCTCCATGGAAGCGCCGCCGCCAGTGGAAATCCAGCTCATCTTGTCAGCAAGGTGGAACTTGTTAACTGCTGCAACGGAATCGCCGCCGCCGATGATAGAAGTGCAATCAGCATCTGCAACAGCACGAGCAATAGCCTCGGTGCCCTTTGCAAACTGGTCAAACTCAAAGACGCCCATAGGACCATTCCAGAAGACGGTCTTTGCGCCCTTGATAGCCTCAGAGTAAAGCTCAACAGTCTTAGGACCAATGTCCATACCCATGCGGTCTGCAGGAATCTGATCGGAAGGAACTACCTCACCAACAGCGTCCTCACCAAAGTGATCGGTAACAACGTTGTCAACAGGAAGCAGAATCTTAACGCCCTTCTCCTCTGCCTTCTTGAGCATCTCGCCTGCGCGCTCAATCCAGTCTGGCTCCTGAAGAGAAGTACCAACGGTATAACCCTTTGCCAGGAAGAAGGTATATGCCATACCGCCACCAATGATGAGGGTATCAGCGGAGTCGATAAGGTGATCAAGAACACCAATCTTAGAAGAAACCTTGGAGCCACCAACGATAGCTACAAGTGGGCGCTCTGGGTTAGAGAAGATAGAGGTAAGAGTGTCAACCTCTTTCTCAAGCAGGAAGCCAGCATATGCAGGAAGGTAAGCTGCTGGTCCCACAACGGAGCCTTGTGCACGGTGAGCGGTACCAAAGGCGTCAAGAACAAAGACGTCACCATAAGAAGCAAGGGTCTTTGCAATCTCTGGATCGTTCTTCTTCTCACGCTTGTCAAAACGGACATTCTCAAGAACAAGAACCTCGCCGTCCTTGAGTGCGTCTACAGCCTCACGGGCCTTCTCGCCATAGGTGTCCTCAACAAACTTAACCTCGTGGCCAAGAAGCTCAGCAAGCTTCTCTGCAGCTGGACGCAGGGAAAGCTCTGGCTGGAAGCCGGTGCCATCTGGACGGCCAAGGTGGCTCATCAGGATGACCTTTGCGTTGTGGTCGAGAAGATACTGGATGGTTGGAAGTGCAGCGCGAACGCGGGTGTCGTCAGTAACAACGCCGTCCTTCAGAGGCACGTTGAAGTCAACGCGCATAAGGACGCGCTTACCATCAACGTCTGCATCGCGGACAGTCTTCTTTGTAAAAGCCATGTCACTCCTTTAAATACGTTTCCAACAAAAGAAGGCGCGATCGCGGCAGATGCTGCGACCGCGCCTAAGGCGTCTATGTAACTAGAACTTAAGCAACGAACTTCTCGAAGTACTTGATGGTGCGGACCATCTGAGAAGTGTAGGAGTTCTCGTTGTCGTACCAAGAGGTAACCTGAACAAGAGTGGTGCCATCGCCAAGGTCAGAGCACATGGTCTGAGTTGCGTCGAAGATGGAGCCGTGGGTCTCGCCGACGATGTCGCGGGAAACGATGTCATCCTCGTTGTAACCAAAGGTCTCTGGGATGGTCTCTGCATATGCCTTCATTGCAGCATTGACCTCGTCAACGGTGACCTTCTTGTCAACAACAGCATAGAGGTTGGTGAGGGAGCCAGTTGGCGTAGGAACGCGCTGAGCAGCACCAATGAGCTTGCCGTTGAGCTCAGGAAGAACAAGGCCGATAGCCTTAGCAGCACCAGTGGAGTTAGGAACGATGTTCTCTGCACCAGCACGGGAACGACGGAAGTTACCCTTGCGCTGTGGGCCGTCGAGGATCATCTGGTCACCAGTGTATGCGTGAATGGTGGTCATGATACCGGACTTGATAGTTGCGAAGTCGTTGAGACCCTTTGCCATAGGAGCAAGGCAGTTGGTGGTGCAGGAAGCTGCGGAGATGATGTTGTCATCTGCAGTGAGGGTCTCATGGTTAACGTTGAAGACGATGGTTGGGAGGTCGTTGCCTGCAGGAGCAGAAATGACAACCTTCTTAGCACCAGCGTTGATGTGAGCCTGTGCCTTGTCCTTAGAAGTGTAGAAACCGGTGCACTCAAGAACAACGTCAACGTTGAGATCGCCCCAAGGCAGGTTGTTAGCGTCTGCCTCCTTGTAAATAACAATCTCGTGACCGTCAACGATGATGGAGTGGTCAGTTGCCTCTACCTTGTGATCGCGGGAATAGTTGCCCTGAGTAGAGTCATACTTCAGAAGATATGCAAGCATCTCTGGAGAAGTAAGGTCGTTGATTGCAACAATCTCGGAACCCTCGTGACCAAACATCTGCCTAAATGCAAGGCGACCAATGCGGCCAAAACCGTTAATAGCAACCTTTACTGCCATACGTAATGCTCCTTTCGGTGACCCAGAGCCATTCTCCGGATTCATTAACATTTAAACCGTACACCGTGTATTTTACCGCACTCACCGATAACTTATGCATCTTTTTCTAAATCCTGAACGATTTTTTCCAAACGAAGCAGTCGGTGATACATGGCGGACTTGGATACGGGTGGTACAAACGACTCCCCCAGCGCTGATAATGACAGCTCAGGGTTATCTTTTCGTGCAAGACAAAAATCTCTGACCGCTGGCGGCAGAGCTCTGAGTCCAATGAGTTTCTCGGCCTTTTCTATAAGCGCTAACTGGTCTGCCGCTGCATTTGAAGACCGCGTTTGATTAGCCATCTCTGCGTTGACAACTCGGTTGACGTTGTTGCGATAATGCTTTTGCACACGCGTAAACGCAATAGCGCGCGCCATAGTGGGCGCACCAATCTCACGCAAAAACTTGATGATGTCGTCAGAACTCTTAAGGTAAACGGCATAAATTTCTCTGGTGCGCATGAGCGCATTGGTATGGCGATTACGATGGTTAAGGCGCGCCTTAACACCAATGGATCCCATAAGTTTTACCAGCTCAGTGGCAAATCTTTCTCCCGAGACAGCAATCTCTAAGTGAAAATCTTTTAAGGGATCAGCCAAAAATCCGCCCGCCATAAACGCTCCGCGCAAAAAAGCACGCTGCGCTTGCTTGGTACGGATAACACTCTTTGGAATGCCACTTACCAGGCCTTCTCCCGGTATGTAAATGCCAAGAGCAGAAAGAGCTTCTGCAAGCGAATCCTGATTAGAAATCTCAAGCAAATAGTTGCGTTTCTTATGCATGATAGAGCGGCGGTACTCAACGGAAGTACCCAGATCAAACAAACGGCGAGAAGAACTAATAACGGTACGGGCAACCGTACCAGTCTCGGTAACAATGCGAACGGCAAATTTACCAGGACCGTGCATCGATAACGTTCCGGAAACACGAATAAGCGCAGAAAGCTGGGCTAATTCACAGTCCGTCTGAAGTTCTGGTACGCTGACCAGCTCATTTTTTACTAGGGCGGTATAGGACATGGCAGACTAACTTCTACTCAGCCTGCTGAGACTTCTTTTTGGCCGCGTCAAGATCGCGATGGAAAAGCGTTACGCGGTAGCCCTGGCTGGTAAGATGCTCTGCGGTAGCACGGGCGATTGCAACACTTCTATGCTGGCCACCCGTGCAACCTACCGCAATAGAAAGCAAACTCTTGCCCTCCTGCACATAGCCAGGCATTACTACATCAAGCAACTCAAACCAAGACTTAAGGAATTTCTTGGTAGTGCCATGCGTAAGGACAAACTGAGCTACGGGCTCATCAAGACCGGTAAGTGGTCTGAGCTCTGGATCATAGTAAGGGTTAGGCAGGAATCGCACGTCAATCATAAGGTCAGCCTCAACGGGCAAACCATTTTTGAAGCCAAAGGAAAACACGCTGACATCCATGAGCTGCTGTTCAGCAAGCTCTGAAAATGCACGACGAAGGCGACTCTTTAACGTATTAGTACGCATGGACGAGGTGTCTAAAACCACATCTGCCAGCGCTTTTATGTCTTGAAGCTGTGCGCGCTCCCTAGAAATTGCAGATGAGAGATTTTCTCCCTCCTGCGCTAAAGGATGACGACGGCGATTCTCGCTATAGCGACGCATAAGTACTTCGTCTGAGGAGTCCAGATAGACAATCTTGTAGGTGAGCTCGTGATCTGCAAGAGACTTCAGAGCTTCAGAGATGTCATCAAAAAGACCTTGCGAGCGCAAATCACAGGTAACAGCCAAGTGGCGGCCAACGCCCGTGTTAATGCCCACAAGGTTAGAAAGCTGCAAAATAAGAGCTGGTGGCAGGTTATCAATGCAGAAATAACCCATGTCCTCAAACACATGAAGCGCCTGCGTGCGACCCGATCCAGACATACCCGTAATAATGACAATGTCGGGAATAACTGAAGATGTAGGATCGTTTTTCTTCACAGGCGCTCCTTAAATACGTGACGAGAAAACCTTACCGCTCCAAGCGTTAATCCTCAAGTGCTGCTGCAAACCAAGAGGTAATTGAAGTTGGATGTGTAATGGCTGTACCTGAAACAACTGCCCAAGCGCCTGCATCAAGAGCATCTTTTGCGTCTTGTGGTGTATGAACGTGGCCCTCGCAAATAATGGTAATACCTGGGAATTCAGTAGTTGCCTGCTGGAGAAGGGCAATGTCAGGACCATCGTCAAGCGTTGTATCAATAGCGGCCTTGTTGTGAGAAAGTGTAGTTGAAACGAGGTCACAACCAGCAGCAACAGCGCGACGGATGTCATCCATAGTCATGCAGTCAGCCATAATCAGTACGTCAGACTCTGCACGCAGAGCTGCAACGGTCTCTTCAAAGGTTCTACCATCTGGCCTTGGACGGTCTGTTGCATCCAGGGCAACAACGTCCGCACCTGCGTGAATACAAGCACGCGCATGACGAAGCGTAGGAGTAATGTAGACGCCTTCATGACCCTCTTTCCAGAGGCCAATAACAGGAATTTCAACCCTACCCTTAATGGCAGAGATATCAGATAAGCCCTGGCACCTAATAGCAGCAGCACCGCCAAGCTCACAAGCGCGAGCAATCTGAGCCATGGTCTCTGGATGCCTCATAGGCTCACCAGGATACGCCTGGACGCTGACAATGAGTTTTCCTTTAAGTGACTCGACAAGCTCTGAATGTGCCACGGTATTCTCCTCACAAGAATGTACGTACGTTAAAAGATATCTGTCTTTGCAGCGTGTCTGGTCAGCAAATAATTTGCCTGCTGACGTGCTTTTTCCTAAAGACGTGTCTCTAAATAGCCAGGTAGAACAAGGTTTTCTGCAGCTCCAATAAGAGGAGCTTCTCCACCAAGCGTACCCTTCACAAGAGGCGTTGCCTGAACGGGAGGCATTGCCTGCAGCTTAAATGCAGCTTCAAGTGCCTCGTGCCAGTACTTGCCGCACTCTGCAACGGAACCAGACAGAATGATGACAGAAGGGTCAAGCATATTGCACATGCTGCCCAAGACCTCACCAAGTGCGCGGCCTGAGCGCTCCTCTGCAGCCTGCGCGATCTTCTCGCCAGCAAGAGCCCTGCGGTCAATCTCAGCGCCATCAAGTGCAGAACCGTCTTCAAGCGTGTCGGAGCCGCCAAGGCGGACGTACTCGCGAATAATGCCAGGACCTGCAGAAACAGGCTCAAGGTGAGAAGTTCCACCACAAGGACAATCAACGCCTGCAGCCGCTGGAGTTGCAACGTGACCAATGTGACCAGCCTCGTCGTGAGCACCCAGCATCAAGATGCCGTGGTTCACAAAAGCGCCACCAATACCCGTGCCAACTGCTACGGTCAGGACGCTATCTTTGCTGTGGCCAGCACCGTGACGAGCCTCGCCCAGAGCGTGAGCATGAACGTCATTAAGGACGCTGCACGGAAGGCCAAACTCACTGGTAACTGCAGAGCCAAGAGCGGTTCCGCCCCAGCCGGGCATAAGCTCATTTGCGTAGGTGATGTCGCCCGTACGAGGGTCAACAACACCAGCAGAAGAAATACCCACGCCAGAGATGATAAGGTCCAGCTCTTCTGCACGAGCAAGTGCCTCTCTAATTGCCTGGAGAACGGTGGCAAGAACCTGCTTGCCACCCTCTTTTGCGTTAGTTGGGACCTTCTTTACGGACTGGACGTTTGGAGCGTCAGTGCCGTTAAGGGTGACTATGCCACAGGCAATTTTTGTGCCGCCAATATCAACAGCACAAACATGTGTTGGAGAAACAAACTTAGAGTCCATGGTGTCCCCTCTTGTTTAGAGAAGGCCGTTTGCAATAAGAACCTGCTTGATAGCCTCACGGTTCTGGCCATCAAGTGGCTTAACAGGGCGAGGCATCTGGTCAGAATCAAAAATGCCCATGAGGTTAAGTGCGCACTTGAAGGCGCCAACGCCAGCACCATAGCCCTGAACGCCTGTAGTGACATCAAAGATATGGGAAATCTCGTTAAGTCGGTCCTGCTCACGCTTGACCTCTGCCCAGTTACCTTCCTGAGCTGCCTTCCACATGCGGACGTAGCCCTCTGGCTCAACATTAGCAAGGCCAGGAACAGAACCGTCTGCACCAGAAAGAAGGGCGCCGTCAACAACAATCTCATGGCCAGTCAAAAGGGTTAGAGGATGACCGTTCTTCTCGTTTTCCTGAACAAGATACCTGAAAGAGACGTCATCGCCAGAAGAGTCCTTAACACCTGCAAGAACACCCTCTGCGCCAAGACGAGCAAGCATCTTCCAAGGAAGTTTAGTGTGAACGCAGACAGGAATGTCATACGCAAACAGAGGTGCATCCAGCTCCTGGTGGAGAATGCGGAAGTGCTCCTCAACATCAGCTGGGCCGCCAAGTGCGTAGAAAGGAGCGGTTGCTACAAGAGCATCTGCGCCCAGTGCGAGGGCACGGCGACCGTGCTCCAAGACGCGCTCGGTCTCGGTATCAATGATGCCCACAAGGACCGGAACACGGTGGTCAACAATGCGAACAGCCTCGCGAACAATCTGATCACGACGCTCATCAGTTGCAAAAACAACCTCACCGGAAGAGCCAAGGAAGAACAGGCCGTCTACGCCAGCCTCAATGAGACGATTAATGGAGCGCTCAAACGACACAACATCAAGCTGATGGTCTGGAGTATCTGGGGTTACAACTGGTGGAACAACACCGCTAAATGGTACGTTACTGGACATGCTTAATCCTTTCACACGTTGGAAAATCCAACTAGTTTCATACAACAATGTACTGAAGTAGCCGACCAAAGCATTGATCAAAAGCAACTTCAAAGAACCTACGTAATTATAGTCCGCTTAGTTATGACAAAACCCTGATATAACCTCGCAGAGATAGTTGATTTGCTCGTTCTCAAACTGATTGATGCGCTCGTGGCCATACTTGGGGTACACGCGTATTTCCTTCTGTCCTGGCAAGCGGTTGTACAGCGCAAACGTTCCTTCAGTTGGAGCGCTCTGGTCCAGCAGAGCCGTGCCAATAAGCGCAGGTACACGCACCAGCTCTGCCGCGCATGCGCTGTCGAGAAGACCGACCGCGTCGATAGCCGCATCTGACTGCGGAGTGTCTCCGCACCCGACATGTGCACGCAGGGTTGTTGCGTTGTCGGCAAAGAGCGGGTTTAGAGCCATGGTAGCGCTCACATCCTTGGGCAGAAGAGCGGTTGCGAACAATGCTTGCGAGCCGCCTAGACCTTCTCCCCAGGTGACGGTTGTACGCCCGAGGAAGCGCGATGCAACCGCAGTAGTTACCAGCGCATCGTCGATGAGCTGCTTGAGCGTAGAGACGTCAGCGCCATCTGGGTTAATGAGCGCGCGGGCAAGCTCCTCTGCCGTCAACGCTCCCCTCCAAGCGTCTTTGAGTAACGCTTCGCACGGGCGAGCCTCCAAAGCCACAACAGGCAGGCCAAGCGCCGTGAAACGCAGAAGATGCAGCCAGCTACGCACTCCCCGACCAAGATCGGAGAAGAGCACCACCGCGGGCAGCTTTGCCGAGGCGGACAGCTCTGCTGAAGCTAGCGGTTCTGCCACCGACACACCTGCTGGAAGAATGACGCGAGCACTCAACTGAGTCTGATCAGTTGAGGTGAATGTGATGTGCTTAAACGTTGCCGCCTGAGTAGCGGACGGAAGCTCAACCGCGCTCTCTACGTGCGCATTTTGAGCAAACGTTACAGACGTCTCCCAAAATGATTCAAAGTTTGATGGTCTCAGCCACGCACCGCGATAAGAGCGAGCGGCTTCAAGTCTTTGTGTTAAACCCCTCATGCTTTCACCTCGCCTTCTGCTTGAGCGGGAAATGACGAGTTCAACTCTTCAAGAGCTTGCTCTCCATTTTCTGAGCAGAAGAAATCAATGATCTTATCGTCAAAACCACCAATCTCTTCATGCGCATAGCCAGGGTACAACAAATGTCTCTTTGGGCAGGTCAGAGCATTGTAGGCGGCAAACTGAGCCTCTGGTGGAACAACCGGATCATCAAGTCCAGTACCAAAAAGCACAGGACAGGTAACCAAACGTGCAAAATTGACAGAATCAATGTAAGCAAGTTTTGCAAAGACCTCATCAACGCGAGAACCATCTGCGTCAAACCAGCGGGAATAATAACGGATGCCCTCGTAGGCAACCTCATCAGCATTAAGTTCCCACACACACCTAAAATCAGTGAGGAAGGGGTAAAGAATTGCTGCCCTGTTGATGAGGCCTTGGTTAAGTGCGCAGGTGGCAAGGCCAATTCCGCCACCCTGCGAGGCGCCGTTTACAAAAACGCGATCTGTATCAATTCCTTCAAGCTGGCGAACAATTCTGCAGAGCAAGCGAATATTCTGATACAAATGAACAAAGTAAAGGTCCTCTACAGGTCCATCTAGTCCGAGCACCAAGTGACCCGAGACGGTAGTGCTCTTGTACGAGCTTCCGTCCAAACTACGGCCACCCTGCCCAGGATTATCAAGCGCAATCAGCGAGCAGCCCAAGCCCAAAAATGAGCTCTGCTCAAACCAACTGCGAGAAGCCCCTGGATAACCATGGAACTGTAGAACAA
>CALKRF010000156.1 GCA_937990665.1 uncultured Atopobium sp. | reverse complement strand
CGTGACTCGCTCGCATAGTTCTAGCTCAAATAAACGCTCTGTTTCAATGGCTGATGTTGCGCAAGCCGCTGGTGTTTCTCAGCAGACCGTTTCTCGTGTTGCTAATGGTGCTCAAAACGTGAGCAAGGCAACGCGTGAAAAAGTCCAGGCCGCAATGGAGTCCATGGGCTTTAGGCCAAGCTTTGCAGGCAGGTCGTTAAGGTCTGGCTCGTATCAATCGGTGGGACTCTGTCTGTACGACATTCGTGAGTTTGGTAACTTGGCAACCCTCGATGGCATTGTCTCTGCTGCTCGTGAGCATGAATATGCAATTACGATGATTGAGAAAGGCTCTGACGACGGCCTCTGCCTGCAGGACATTTCTCATCGTATGTCTAATCTTCCTGTTGATGGCATGATTATCAGCATGAGCCTTATGGCATCAGACTTTGAATCATTTGTACCGCAGCCGGGCCTTGGAACAGTACTTCTTACCATGCACGAGCACCCTTATTGCACAACCGTTGACTCAGATCAGTACGGCTGCTCAAAGCTTGTCATTGATCACCTCTATGAGCTTGGTCATCGCAAGATCCGTTTTGTAGCAGGCCCTTCATACTCTATTGACTCGCAATTTCGCGAGAAGGGCTGGCGAGACGCCATGTCTGAGTATGAGCTAGAAATTGTTGAGCCTTTAGCTGGCGATTGGACCGCCAATAGTGGCTATGAAATTGGTAAAAAACTGCGAGAAACTCGTGATTTTACTGCGGTCTATGCAGCAAACGACCAGATGGCGCTAGGTATCATTGCAGCATTTGAAGAAGTGGGACTGAGCGTGCCGGAAGACGTGAGCGTTGTTGGTGTTGACGACTCTCTTGAAGACTATCTGCCAAACTTCTCTTTGACCACCGTACGCTTTAATCTCCTAGAGCGCGGCCGCGTTGCTCTTGAGCATGCCATTCGTGCATCTGAGGCGGGGTATGAACCTGAAGCAATTAGAATTTCTCCACAGCTTATTGTTCGTACCACCACAGCAACACCACAGAAGTAGAGAAGTCTCTTAAAAAGTCGGGTTTCTCGCCATAATCAGCTATACTGTTCAGGCAATAGTTGATTAGAGGAGTTGTATGTCTGAGTCACCAAATAAAGAGTTAGGCTGGTCAGTTCAGGTTTCCTTGGATACACACGAGATTCGTGCAGGAGAGACTGTAACTGCTACTCCTAAGATTATTGGTGCAGACCCTGAGGGCTTTAAATTCCACTATGTGTGGAGTTTGAACGACCGTTGGGATGAGGGTTTTTGGGATACCACAGAGCATCAATTTGGTGATTCAATTCCTAATACGTCGTGGACATATACCTTCCCAGAGCCTGGTCGCTATCATCTCTACATTGATGCATTTGACACACACAACAACCCTCAGACAGTTACTGCCTGGGTAGTTGTTGCTGGCGATGACGATTTTATGCGTCCACCGCTTCCTTCTGAAGACGCAGAGATCGTTGTTGCGGTAAACGGCGTTTCGGAGATCTTTAACATTGCCTCTGAGCAGTTCAACTCTTTGAAAGAGTACTTTATTGCCTTTGCACGCGGCGAGGTTGCTTTTAAGGAGTTCAAGGCTCTTGATGACATCTCGTTTGAAGTAAAGCGTGGCGAGGCTTTTGGCCTGGTGGGCACCAACGGTTCTGGCAAGTCTACCATGCTCAAAATCATTGCGGGCGTCCTTGAGCCTTCTAAGGGAACTTGTGAGGTCAAGGGTACTATTGCGCCTCTTATTGAGCTTGGCGCTGGCTTTGACATGGAACTGACTGCTAAAGAGAACATCTACCTCAATGGCGCTCTTCTTGGTTACAAGAAGGAGTTTATTGACTCGCACTTTGACCAGATTGTAGAGTTTGCTGAGCTTGAGGGCTTTATGGACATGCCACTCAAGAACTACTCCTCTGGTATGGTGGCACGCATTGCCTTTGCAATTGCAACCGTTACAGAGCCTGACCTGCTCATTGTTGATGAGACGCTCTCGGTAGGAGACTTCCTTTTCCAGCAAAAGTGCGAGAACCGCATCAAAGAGCTGGTTGCTTCTAATAATGTTACGGTTCTTCTGGTTTCTCACTCCATTGACCTGGTCCAGCGCATTTGTGACCGTGCCATTTGGATTGAGAAGGGCAAGCAGCGCATGCTTGGTCCTGTGGATGAAGTTTGTGAAGCTTACGAGCACCTCAAGAGATAATTAAAATTCCTAACCAAAAGTTAGGCTCTGTACGAGTACAATATGTGTGTCTTTAAATGTGGTACGAGATACCCGTAAGGCTCATAGTCATGGTTTTGCCTTTTGGATACCTTGTGCCTGGTCAGGTGAGGTATCTTTTTTATTGGAGGCGCTATGGCTCAAGAAGGTTCGCACTCTCTCATTGTGGACGAGCAGTCCCTTGACCGCATGCTTACACGAATTGCTCACGAAATTGTCGAGAATAACGATTCAATTGAAAACGTTGCTTTGGTGGGCATTATTCGCCGTGGAGAGGTTTTGGCTTCTCGTCTTGCGGAAAAGATTTTGAGTTTTACCGGATTTAAGCCAAAAGTTGGCTCACTTGATATCAGTTTTTATCGCGATGATTTTAGAAGAAACACCGCACCGGTTCTCCACGCAACTAATATCGATTTTGATATTACAGGCACAAGTGTTGTGCTGGTAGACGATGTTCTTCAGACCGGAAGAACTATCAGAGCAGCACTTGATGCGCTCATCGACTATGGCCGTCCTGAGCGCGTTCAGCTAGCAGTTGTTGTTGATCGTGGTCATCGCGAGCTTCCTATTAGACCTGACTATGTGGGAAAGAACGTTCCTTCATCAAAGAGCCAGGTAGTCAGCTTAAATGTTAAAGAAATTGATGGTCAGGACTGCGTCTTGCTGTATGAAGCTGACTTTTCTGACCCCTTTATTGAGGGAGGAAACTAATGCTTTCAGTTAAACATTTGATTGATACAAACAGCCTGACGCGTGACGATATCCAGCAAATTCTTGACACTGCTCAGTCGTTTGAGGCTGTAAATAACAGAGACATTAAAAAGGTACCAGCTCTTCGTGGGCGCACCATTGTTAACCTGTTTTTGGAGCCTTCCACCAGGACTCGCTCCTCATTTGAGCTTGCCGAGAAACGCCTCTCTGCCGACGCTTTAAACATGGGAGGATCTACCTCATCTGTGGTTAAGGGTGAGTCTTTGGCAGATACCATTCAGACTATCGACGCTATGAACGTTGACATGTTCATCTGCCGCGCAAGACTGGCGGGAACACCACAAAAGATTACCGAGCACACTGATGCTGTGGTTATCAACGCTGGTGACGGCAAGCATCAACACCCCACTCAGGCCATGCTTGATCTCTATACCATTCGTAAGAACTTTGGGCACCTTGACGGCCTCAAGGTTGCTATTGTCGGCGACCTTTCTCACAGTCGCGTTGTTGGTTCTTTGGTGCCAGCACTCAAGACTATGGGTGCAGAGGTTGTTCTGGTAGGACCTCCAACATTCCACGTAGATGATCCAAGTTGGTTTGGATGCTCTCAGACCTCGCACTTTGATGAAGTCATTGGCGATGTAGACGTCGTGTACATGCTTCGCGTGCAGCTGGAGCGTATGGAGGGAGCACCTATTCCTTCTCGCCGTGAGTACAACAGGCTTTGGGGACTAGATGAGCGCCGCAGCAAGCTGATGAAGCCTGAGGCAATCATCTGCCACCCAGGACCTATGAATCGCGGTATGGAGATTAACAGCGAAGTGGCCGATTGCGCTCGCTCTCGTATTCTTGACCAGGTCAATGCAGGCGTTTTGACGCGCATGGCCGCAATGTACCTGCTTTTGGGAGGAGACTCTGATGGCATTTCTGCTTAAGGGCGCGCGTGTTGTAGACCC
>CALKRF010000155.1 GCA_937990665.1 uncultured Atopobium sp. | reverse complement strand
CGTTCTCTGTCACTATTTCCAACACCTTTGCCTTTGATGACCATAGGTTTTCTCGCCTTATGCGTATGCCTCTTTTCTTTGGTCTCTTTCAGTTTGGCATGCCTCTTGCCGGTTATTTTGTGGGTGGTATTGCAGCAGAGTTGATCGAGAAGTACGCAGGTATTGTCTCTTTAGTCATTCTTGGTTTCATTGGTTCAAACATGCTGTACAGCGGCTATAAGGCGCTCAAAGAAGATGCTTCTGAAGAAGATGAGGAAGAAGCTCAGCAAGGCGCTACAACACTCTCTTATGGCAAGTTGGTATTTCAAGCTGTTGCTACGGCAATCGACGCCTTTGCTGTTGGTGTAAGTTTTAGGGCACATAGTGTAGACATTTTGGTTGCCTCGGCGCTTTTTGGCATTATTACTGCAATTCTCTGTACCATTGCTCTGTTCATTGGCAAAAAACTTGGTTCTCTTCTGGGCGACCGTGCCGAGATGGTGGGCGGTATAGTACTTATCCTGATTGGACTAAAAGCCTTTTTTGGATAAAATCTGTTTGACCAGATGGACTGAGTAGCAGGTAAGGAGGTAGCGTGAAGTTTATCCCAGATTGTCTGCGCCAGAAGCTGCATAAAACTTTTGGACCAAAAGACCCTGACGAGAAGATCACTCCACCAACTGCCACTTCTGTTACACGAACCTCATTTATTATCCTGGCTGTCTCAGCGGTTGCTACGCCCGTAATAGCAACCGTAGCAAACGTTTTAAGTCCAGGAATTTCTTATGTTCAGCAGGAGCTTCTTCCTCCACAGCTCAATTCAAAAGTTCCAGGCTATGCGCGAGCGCTCATTCAACTTGCACAACGAGAAGGCTCTCTCAATCTGCTTTGCACTTCAAAAGAAGCAGTAAAGCCCCTGGTAGAAACATATTCAAGAATGTTTTCTCTGCCTGTTACGGTGGGTGAGGCAACAGAGGAAGAAATTCAGGAGTTTATTAAGCAAACATACGCTTCTGGTAAGAGCGCGGAGTCTGAAACTTCTGATACTAAATCTGATGCCGATTGGGGTTTTGAGAAACCCGATGTTATTTTTCTGGCAAGTGAAGCTCTCATGCAAAATTTTGAGGCTTCCGCATATTGTCAGCCATATGAAGCTTCTTCAACAGACCAGTACGTGCGTCCCGAGTTTTTTGACGCTACTGGGCACTGGTATGCCTACGCTGCAGATCCATTGGTTTTGCTTGTAAATCAAGAGCGCCTTAATGAGAAAAAGATTCAGCGTCCACGCGAGTGGACTGATCTTCTTACAGATGGCCTGCGTGGAAGGTATGTTATTCCTGACCCTGCACTTACGTATGCAGGAAAGAAGTTTGAATCACTCTTTTTAGGGCAGTATGGTCTGGATAAAGGCGCTCAAATTATCCAAAGTCTGTTTGAAAATGTTGACGCATTTTCTGAGAGCACCTATCAAGCTATTAGAGACACAGGATTTGGTAAGTATAGGGCTTGTGTTTGTCCGCTGAGCGATGCTTATAGGGCAATTACTAAAGACGATTTTGATAATCTTTCAGTCATTCTGCCAGGCACTTCATATTTCTCTACGATAAGGTCATTTGTATGTCAGGGGTCAAAACATACGTATTCAGCGTATTTATGGCAGGAATTTATTACTAAACGAGACTCCGCTGAGCATATGGGAGAAATGGACTCGTTCTTCTCGCCAGTTATTGAGGGAACACCAACTCCTTGGTATGCAAGCCGTCTAAATTTGACAGCAGTGAGCGAATCAATGCAGATAGCTCCTGCTCCCACCGACGCAGAAGGCAATCTCATCAAGCTAGAAGACGTCCATGCTGCATACAGCAAGTTGGTCGACGCATAGCCTTTGCCACATCTTATGAGTTTGAATACAAAAAAACGGCCCAGGTAAACTGAGCCGTTTTGCTGTATAGATGGAGTGGCGAGAAGACCGGGTTTCTCGCCAAGAAGCCCTGATGAAGAATTAGACGTAGAAGAGCATCTTGTTGTAGCTAGGAACTGGCCACCAGTCGTGTCCGCAGATGAGCTCCATGGAGTCAACGGCGCTGCGCAGGCGGGACATGGCAGGAAGAACTTCATTGCAGTAGTATTCGCACTGCTCCTGAGGCTGATCTTTCATCTGGTGAGCTGTGGTATTGATCTCATCAAGGCTGTTGGTAGCTGCGTAAATCTCGTCAATACCTGCAGTGAGCCTCTCAACAATCTCTGTTTCTGCAACGCTCTTGATACCAATAGCCTGTTTAGCAGCAACTGAAGAGGCAACATCACTTGAGTAGGTAAAGAGGGCAGGCAGATACATGTGGCGCGTCATATACAGCATGGTACGAGCCTCAATGTTGAGAACCTTAGCGTACTGCTCTGCCTTTGCAACGTAGCGAGCTTGTGCTTCTGCCTGGGAAAGAACACCGTAGCGCTCAAAGAGCTCAATGTTCTCTGGAGCAACCATTGCAGGAAGTGCCTCAGGGGTGGTGCGGAGGTTTGGAAGGCCGCGCTCTTCGGCAAGTTTCTCCCAATCGCCTGAGTAGCCATTGCCTTCAAAGAGGATGCGCTCGTGAGCTTTGAAGGTATCAATAACCCACCTCAAAGCTTCCTTGGTAAAGTTCTCCTCAGAAGCGTCTTCAAGATCGTTTGCAAAGCGGTCACACTGCTCGGCAACAATGGTGTTCAAAATGACGTTAGGATCAGAAAGATTTTGCTGGCTGCCGCACATGCGGAACTCAAACTTGTTACCAGTAAATGCAAAGGGGCTGGTACGGTTTCTGTCTGTGTTGTCCCTCAGAACTGCAGGAAGTGTTGGTACACCAAGGTCCATACGAGTGCGCTTTGCGCCGTGGACATCGGAGCCAGTAATCAGATCATCAACAATTACAGAAAGCGCAGCGCCTAAGAAGACTGAGACAATCGCAGGAGGAGCCTCGTTTGCGCCAAGACGGTGATCGTTTCCAGCAGATGCAACAGACATGCGCAGAAGGTCTGCATGAGAGTCAACAGCGGCAACAAGGCACGCAAGGAAGACCAGGAAGCGAAGGTTCTCGCCAGGTTTATCGCCAGGTTCGAGCAGGTTCTCGTTGTCTGCAGAGAGTGACCAGTTGTCGTGCTTACCAGAGCCATTGACGTACTCAAAGGGCTTCTCGTGCTCAAGGCAGGCAAGACCGTGATGCGGTGCAAGAAGCTTGAGCTTCTCCATGGTTAGAAGGTTGTTGTCAATAGCAAGTGCGCCCTGCTCAAAGACAGGTGCAAGCTCATGCTGGCAAGGAGCAACCTCGTTATGCTTGGTCTTTGCAGGGATACCCAGCTTCCAGAGCTCGTCATCAAGCTCTTTCATGAAGTTGTTGACGGTTGGACGAATGGCACCAAAGTAGTGCTCGTCAAGCTCCTGACCTTTGCTTGGTTCGCAACCAAAGAGGGTACGACCACAAAGAATAAGGTCAGGGCGCTGCTCAAAGTCTTCCTCTTTGATAAGGAAGTACTCCTGCTCAGGTCCAATGTTTGTGACAACGCGTGAGGGCTCTTGTCCAAAGAGTGCAAGAACGCGCTTGGCCTGCTTCTCTAGGGCAACCTGGGAGCGAAGCAGAGGAGTGCGCTTATCCAGAGCTTCTCCGGTGTATGAAATAAATGCAGTTGGAATGCAGAGGACTTCATCTTTGATGAAAGTTGGGCTTGCAGGATCCCAAACCGTGTAACCGCGAGCCTCAAAAGTGGCGCGTAGGCCTCCAGAAGGGAAGCTTGATGCGTCAGGCTCGCCCTGTACCAGCTCTTTTCCCGAGAAGGACATCAAAATAGTGCCGTTTCCCTGAGGAGTCATAAAGCTGTCGTGCTTCTCGGAAGTAATACCTGTGAGAGGCTGGAACCAGTGCGTGAAGTGAGTAGCGCCTTTTTCAAGTGCCCATTCTTTCATGGCATGCGCAACCTCGTTTGCAATGTCGAGGTCAAGCGGTTTGCCGTCTTGGATGACACTACGAAGTTTCTTGTACGTTGGCCTTGGCAGACGTTCTTGCATATCTGCGTCGGTAAAGAGAAGTGAGCCAAATTCCTGAGAAACTTTGTCGTGAGCCACAGCCCCTCCTTGTGGGTAAATGCTGGCAGTTAGTCTGTTTTCTCGCGTGCTGGGCACGTTATGTTGGTTGTTATTTTCGCACGTTTGGAAGAGTCAAAGTGGCGAGGATGCAAACAGAAACATAACGATTACAAAAAATTTTAGCCGCCACCCAAATGAGATGTGGGCTTTGTTTCCATGGGCTCTGGCGCGCATAAGCAGAGGAAGTCTTAGTACAATAGAAGCACACAAAACTAAGAGGAGCAGGTATGTCTGATACTACTATGCCAGTTGATACTACAGATCAAAACGAGGCTGCATCAACTAAAGAAGGTGCAGCTAAACCACGTAGAACCATTGCCGTTATTGACGGAAACTCGCTCATGCACCGAGCATTCCATGCAATCCGTCAGCCAATGGCAGCTCCAGATGGTACGCCAACTGGCGCGTTGTTTGGCTTCTTCAATATGTTTATCAAGCTTGTTGAGTCCTTCTCGCCAGACGGTGTCATTTGTGCCTTTGATAAGGGAAAACCACAGGTTCGCATTGATATGTTGCCTCAGTACAAGGCTCAGCGTCCTCCTATGGATCCTGCTTTGTATGCGCAGTTTCCTGTAGTCAAAGAGCTGCTCAAAACGCTGGATGTTCCTGTCTGCCAGCTTGAAGGCTGGGAGGGCGATGACATCTTGGGTACCCTTGCCCGCCGCGGTGAGGCAGAGGGCTATCAGATGCTGCTCTTCACGGGTGACCGCGATATGTATCAGCTCTCCACAGAAAACGTCAAGATTGTTTCTACGCGCAAGGGCGTCTCTGACGTCTCAATTATGACGCCAGAGACTGTGGCAGATCTCTATGCAGGTATTACGCCAGAGCTTGTCCCAGATTTCTATGGCCTTAAGGGAGATTCTTCCGATAACATTCCAGGTGTTCCCGGAATTGGCCCCAAGAAAGCTGCTGCTTTAATTGTGGAGTATGGCTCGCTTGATGAGGTCATTGCCCACGCTGATGAGGTCAAGGGCAAGGTGGGAGAAAACCTTCGCGCCCACATTGATGACGCGCTGCTTTCCCGTAAGGTGGCAACTATTCGCACTGATGCGCCGCTTGATATCAACCTGGATGACGCTAAGTTCCCAACATTTGATCCAAATGACGTGGTTAAGGCTTTCTCGGCCTTGGGCTTTACCGGCATGACCTCAAGGCTTGCTCGCATGGCTGGCGGCTCTGCTGCTGGCGCAGTCGCGCAAACTGCTTCTACTACGCCTGCACTTCCTATTCCATCAGAGTTTTTGCAGGCAGGAGACGCATCTGCTGCGCTCACTGCTGCAATTGAGAATCAGGAGTGGATTGGCGTTGCAGAGGATTCTGCGGCTGATGCTGGAGCCCTCTTTAGCCTTTCTCGCACGCTTTGGGTGTCTACAGAAAAGGCGCTCCTCAAATTTGAGGGAGAAAACGCAACTGCAGCACTCTTGCGCATTTTGCGAGAAGCCCGTGTTGCTGCAGACGATGTCAAGGCGTTGTTGCATGAAGTAAGTCCTGTTGATTCATCTGAGCCACAGAAGATGGATATTGAAACTATCGATTCTGACCGCCTCTTTGACACAGGTGTTGCTGCCTATCTGCTTGAATCTGATCGTTCAAGCTTTGATATCAACGGCTTGGTTGAGCTGTATTTTGGCAGTGAACTTCCTGAGCCAACGGACGAGGTTCCCGCTGCAGCGCTGAGAGCAGTAGCTGCTAGAGCTCTTGTTCCTGTGCTCACCAAAAAGCTTGAAGATGATGGTTCGTATGAGCTTTTTGCTGCGCTTGAAATGCAGCTTCTACCAGTCCTAGCCGCAATGGAGCGTCGTGGTCTTTACGTTGACCCCCAAAAGCTTGCAGAGCAGTCTGCTCAGCTTGGTGAAGATATTGCAGAGCGTGTGGCAAGTATTCACCAGACCGCAGGCGAGGACTTCAACTTGGATTCTCCAAGCCAGCTTTCTCATATCTTGTTTGACGTGCTTAAACTTCCAACCTATGGCCTCAAAAAGACGCGCACCGGGTTTTACTCCACCAACGCAAAGGTTCTAGGAGACCTGGCGCAGGAGTACCAGATTGTTGCTGATGTTCTTGAGTATCGTGAGCGTGCCAAGATCAAATCAACTTATCTCGATGCGCTTCCTGCGCTTATTCGTGGCGATAAGCGCATCCACACCACATTCAATCAGACCGTTGCTGCAACAGGAAGGCTTTCCAGCTCTGATCCAAACCTGCAGAACATTCCTACCCGCTCTGAGCTGGGACATCGTGTCCGTACTGCCTTTACCGTTCCCGAGGGCAGCGTTTTTCTCGCCTGCGACTACTCCCAGATTGAGCTGCGCTTGCTGGCACATCTTTCAGCTGACGAGCACCTGGTAGCAGCATTTAACTCTGGTGCCGATTTCCACGCCGCAACTGCCGCACGCGTCTTTGGCGTGCCTGTTGAAGAGGTCACGCCAGCACTTCGTAGCCGTGCTAAGGCAGTTAACTTTGGCATTGTCTATGGTCAGCAGGCCTTTGGTCTGGCAACGTCTCTGAAGATTTCCCGCAAGGAAGCGCAAGAGATGATTGACCGCTATTTTGACGCATATCCTGGAGTCCGTGCATACCTTGACGATTCCGTCCGTACTGCTCACGAGACTGGTTATGCGATTACCATGTACGGTCGTAAGCGCCACATTAGAGAGTTCAATCAGTCAAATCGCCAGCTCATTGCCTTTGGCGAGCGTACTGCTATGAATCACCCTATGCAGGGAAGTGCTGCAGACATTATCAAAATTGCAATGATTAATGTCGAGAAACGCCTGCGTGATGAGGGTCTTGCATCAAAGCTGATTCTTCAGATTCACGACGAACTTGACTTAGAAGTTCCTGAGTCAGAGATTGAGACAGTCTCTAAACTAGTAAAAGAGACCATGGAAGACGTTGTTACTCTGCGTGTTCCACTAATTGCCGATGTCAGCTATGGTTCCAATTGGGCTGAGGCAAAGTAGGCACGTTCAACGCACGTTTTAGAGGAGATTTAGTATGGAGGCTCCAACCTCATACATGCACGTCACAGTCTATACAGACGGTGCGTCTCGAGGAAACCCTGGCCCTGGTGGCTACGGGGCCGTGCTTCTATACACCGACCCCTCTGGTCAGCAGCATACAAAAGAGTTCAGCCAGGGTTATAAAACTACTACGAATAACCGTATGGAGCTCCTTGGCGTCATTGTTGCACTTGAAGCGCTGAAGCGCCCCTGCCAGGTAGAGCTCTATTCCGATTCTAAGTACGTAGTTGATGCGTTTAATCAAAAATGGGTCTCGGGATGGATTAGAAAAGGATGGAAGACGGCTTCTAAAGAGCCTGTCAAAAACGTAGACCTTTGGAAGCGTCTGCTTGCCGCTATGGAAGACCATGAGGTAAGTTTTAAGTGGGTCAAGGGCCACGCAGGTCATCCGCTTAACGAGCGCTGCGATCAGCTGGCTACTGAGGCTGCTGACGGCTCCAATCTTCTTGACGACCAAGGCTTCTTCGCGGATCAGCCATTGCTGTAACCCCAGACGCGTAGGGCGAGAAGATCTTCTCGCCACACATACTCTCTACAAGAAAACAGCCGCCTGAGTGGGCGGCTGTTCTTAGTTGCATGAGGCGATTAACTGTTAGTAACCGAATACGGCATAGCCAACAAGACCTGGTCCGGTATGGACAAGAAGGTCCGAGCCAGCCTCGACATACCTAAAGTCAGTGACATTAGGGATTGCCTCTTTAATCATGGCTTCCATTTCGGAGTAAATAATATTAGGCGCAGAACAACAAATTCCCACATGGACGCGGTCAAATTTCTGAGCAAAGGCTGCTCCTAGAGCAATCTGTCCTGCAAGAGACTTCTGCCAACCGCGTGTCTTCTTGGCAATGGTGTATTTGCCGTTCTCATCGCAGGTAAGAACAGGTTTGATGTTTAACATGGAACCAATGCGATAAATTGCCTCAGAAATGCGGCCACCCTTACGTAGATACTCAAGGCTTGGAACGGAGAAGTATACGCGTGTGTTCAGAGAAGCCTGATCAAGTTTGGCGCCAATCTCCTCAAGAGAAAGACCCAGCTCAATAAGACGTTGAGCCTCAATAACAATAAGGCCGGAAGCAATACCAATGTTTTTGGTATCAACAACATAAATAGGGAAGTCTGTAATGGACTCTGCAATCATGCGAGCAGTATCGCAGGTAGCAGAAAGTCCAGAAGAGATAGCAACGTAAACAGCACCCTCGTAACCTGCTGCTTTTGCATCATCAAAGGCAGCTTTAATTCCTTCAGGAGAAGGAAGCGAAGTCTTTGGAACCTCTTCTTCAAAGCGAGCAACCAGCTCAGCTGGCGTAATGGTGATACCAGACTCATAGGAAGAGCCGTCAGAATAGTTGATGCGAAGTGGGGTGATACGAATATTGTGTTCAGCAACAAAATCAGGTGGGACATTAGTTCCTGAGTCTGTGATGATGGCAATTCGTTTAGTGTCCATTATCCGCTCCAAATATATACGTGCTACAAGTAGCTAAACGTTGACTTTCTATTACCCACATTTTACATAGAGATATACCCCGTTTTCTTGAGATATGACAAGTTGCCCTCAACGGTAGGTAGACGGTACACTAGGCATATACATCGAGAAAAACTTTCATAGCTAACGGTCAATACCATTTAGATAAAGAGAGAACGGCAGATAATGTCTAGTATTTATAGAGAGCCCGCAGTTGTAAGAAGAATTAGTCAGCGCTCTTCTCTAAAGAAAATCACCTCTAACAGCACTATTGCAGCAGCAGTCATGGTGCTTGCGGCTCTTATTGCACTTGTAGTTGCCAACTCACCTGCTCATGAGGTGGTTCGAGAAATTCTTGAAGTCCAAATGAGTTTCTCGCTTGGAATGATTCATGCACATATGGCTCTAGAAACCTTTGTGAATGACTTCCTTATGGCAATCTTCTTCCTACTGGTGGGCATTGAGCTCAAGTATGAAGTAACTGTTGGCCAGCTCAGAAAGCCAAGGCAGGCAATGCTCCCTATGCTTGCTGCTGTCGGCGGTGTCGCAGTTCCTGCCCTCATTTATCTGGCGCTTAACGCAAGCACTGCCCCTCATGGATGGGCAACGCCAATTGCAACCGATATTGCGTTTGCGCTTGGCGTTATGTCGCTGTTGGGCAACAGAATTAGTCCGCAAACAAAGGTCTTTTTCCAAACACTTGCTATTGCCGACGATATCCTGGCTATTGTGGTCATTGCGCTTTTCTATGGTCACACGCCAGATATTGCCTGGTTAGCGGCTTCTCTTGGAGTACTTGTTATTTTGTGGGGAATGAATCGCCTGAAGATTTACTCTTCTGGTCCGTATTTGCTTGTTGGTTTGGTGCTCTGGGTTTGCATGTACCACTCGGGAATTCATGCAACCCTTGCAGGTGTTCTTCTTGCCTTCTTCTTGCCATCTCACTCTGATGTTCGCCTGAGCAAGCTGGGAAGCTGGCTTTCAAGACGCGCTCGTGAGCTTGACGATCACTACGACGATGAGCATCACGTTTTGGGTCAGCATGACTTTACACATGGTGCTAACTCTATTGAGCAGGTCATGCACCACGTAACTCCACCGCTTCAGCGTGTTGAGCACTATATTTCCGTCTTTGTAAACTTTGTTGTTCTGCCTATTTTTGCGTTTGTAAACGCGCAGATTACGTTGGTGGGAGCAGATTTCGTTGCTCTATTGAGCAGCTCTATTGCACATGGCGTTTTCTTTGGTGCCGTTCTTGGTAAGCCACTAGGAATTATTTTTGTAACGTTGTTGCTGGTCAAATGTAAGATTTGCAAGCTTCCTGCAAAAGTTGATTGGATTCAGATTACTGCCGTAGGTCTTATGGGCGGCCTTGGCTTTACCATGTCAATTCTTATCTCTAATCTTGCATTCCCCGATGCAGAGGAGATTCTTGCAGCTAAAGTAGCTGTTCTCGCTGCTTCGTTTGCTTCTGCAATCTTGGGTCTACTTTTTGTACACCTCGCAGAGTTCTATAAGCACCAAAGGCAGAACAATATAAAGGAAGATTAAGACTACTCGACCGTGCCGTAGGTAAAGCCCCAACCGTGCGCCGTAACAATTGAGTTAATCTGATCGCAGAGGCGAGCACGGACATATGTGCCAGAGGGAATCAACTCAATAACTTCTTGCAAATCTTCTTCAAGATCGTCTACTTCAGCTTGAATCAGCACGTCAACCTTAGTGACTGTGCCCGAAGGCTTGCGCTTATAAAGATTATCAACAAGGTGCTGGAGCTCGCCATATGCCTCCGAGCGCATGCCAGGCTGTGCAGAATTTGCCATGATTCTCCTTGTCGCGTTGATTTTTAAATCACCTATACTTTGTATCACGCAGAGACCGAAAAGGGGAGTGTCATGTTTGAGCTAGTTTCTCGCGAGCTGTTCCAGCCAAAATCAACCTCTGAGCAAAACGCTTATCAGAAGATGAGCGATGCTGAGCTTAACCAGGCCCTTGAGCTTATTGGACAAGAAGCTCGTGCACTTGGCGAGAAAAACCTCAAGCTTGATATGGCTCGCGGAAAGCCAAGCCTTGCGCAGACGGCGCTGTCTAAGCCTATGCTTGATGAGCTGAACTCCACTTCTGACCTGACTGACGGCGGCTCTTTTGCGGACAACTACGGAGACCCCTGGGGCCTTCCTTCTGCGCGAGTCTTTGCCGCGGAGCTCACAGGTGTACCAGCTGATCAGGTCATTGTAAATGGCTCCTCAAGCCTTAACCTTATGCACGACATTATTTCTCATGCCGTAACCCACGGTCTTTCTGGTCAGCCTTCTTGGGCAGAGCAAATGGCGGCTGCAAAGGCTCAGGGTACCACGCTCAAGTTCCTGTGTCCTGCTCCCGGTTATGACCGTCATTTTGCTATTACACAGCATTATGGTTTTGAAAACGTTGCAGTCCCTATGACCGATGACGGTCCTAATATGGACGTGGTCAAGGAGCTTGTTGAGAACGACAACTCTGTTAAGGGAATTTGGTGTGTGCCGCGTTTTGCCAACCCAACTGGCATTACCTATTCAGATGAGGTAGTCCGTGCGTTTGCAAGCCTCAAACCTGCGGCTCCTGACTTTAGAATCTTCTGGGATAACGCCTACGCAATTCATGCCTTTGTACCAGAATCTGAGGCTCCTCAGCTCTTAAATATCTTTGATGCACTTTCAGAGGTTGCTGCAGGTGGTGCTCAAAAGAATCTGGTAATTGCTTTTGCTTCAACGGCAAAGGTAACCTTCCCAAGCTCAGGCATGGCCTGGGTTGCTGCGAGCCCTGCAGACATCAAAGAAATCCAAAGTGCTTTCAAGGTTGCTCGAGTTTCTCCCGAGAAAATCTCGCAGCTGGCACATGTGCGTTTCCTCAAAGATGCTCAAGGCATTGAAGCCCATATGCAAAAGCATGCCGAGCTGCTTCGACCACGTTTTGAATTGGTTGAACGCAAATTGCAGGAGGGTCTGGGAGATCTAGGCGTTGCAACCTGGTCTCATCCTAAGGGCGGCTATTTTGTCTCGTTTGATGGTCCTGTTGGCTCTGCACGTGCAATTGTTTCTCGCGCCAATGAACTGGGCGTTACCATGACACCTGCAGGAGCTACGTGGCCATGCGGCAAGGATCCTTTTGATACCAATATCAGAATTGCTCCAAGTTACCCAACGTTGGAAGAGCTTGATGCAGCGCTCGATGTGTTTATTGTTGCTGTTAAACAGGTAAGTGCTCGACTTGCAAAAGTTGATCGTGGTCAAAGTGTCTGGGGATAGCTTGTGTAACTTTGGTATTTACTTTGAAAGTAGACCCATTCTGCCGTATCTTGATTAGTTATGTTTTAGAAAAAGCGATTGGATGTTGAATGCCAACTAATACTTCAAAGCCAGAACTTACACCAGAACAGAAGGCAGAAAAAGAGCTGGTTGCCATGGCAAACCAGACAGCAAAAAAGAAGGCAAAGGACCGCAAGCCCGACGAGGCTCCTAAAAAGCCAGGTCCTTCTACAGGCATGAAGATTGCCATTGGCGTATTCTCGCTCTTTATTGCTATATCTATGATGTTGCCTTCTCTTGCCAGCATTTTCTCTAACTCGCAAAAGCAGCATCAGGCTCAGCAGAATTCTCCTGAGGCTATTAACCAGGTCTATCAGAAGCAGGCAGAAGAAAAAGAGTCTGCCATTCAGTCCAACCCAGATAATCTGCCAGCACATCTTGATTTGGCTCGTACGTATTTAGGTTGGGGAATGGCACTTAAGAGTTCTTCTCAAGATGATTCCGTTCAGAAGCAGTCTTTGCAGCTGATTAACAAAGCAATTGCCGAGTACGATACGTATCTTGCTTCAAATGATTCTGATGAGGTCCGTGTTAATAGGGCAATTGCCCAGTTCTACGCAGGAGACCAAACAGGTGCTGTTGAGGCACTTAAGGCAGTAACAGATCGCTCTCCAGATTATGCTAACGGTTGGCTTAATTTGGGAATGATGTATCGTGTTACTGATCAAGTAGATCTTGCAAAAGAGGCACTGCAGAAGGCAATTGAAAAGGATTCCGATAATAGCGCCGGTGTGAGGGATAATGCACAGAAAGTTCTTGATGCATTAAACGGAAACACCTCTACCTCTTCAAATAACACCAAGTAAGGAGGAGTTATGGCACTAGAGATAAGCTCTGAAATTACAGATACAAAGGCCATTATTCGCATTGAGGGTGAGGTAGACGTGTCAAACGCCTCCGAGCTTCGTGATGCTTTGGATACTGCGCTCGCCGATGGAGCAAAAGAAGTTGAAGCTGATTTTGCTGAGGTAGCTTATATTGATTCGACGGGCATTGGCGTTTTAGTGGGTGCCGCACATCGAGCACAAGAGAGTGGTTCTGTGCTTGTTGTTGCAAATCCTCAGAAAAACGTGGAGCGTGTCTTTTCGCTTCTTGGGGTCGATAAAGACCTTAACGTTCGCAAGTAGGTTTGGTAACTTGCAAGCTCTTTGAGAAACGGTTCAAAGAGCTTGTTTATGTTTGTTCCAGAAAGGTATCGCTTGTGTTTGGCATTGGAGAAACAGAGCTCGTACTAATTCTGCTCTTTGCATTTTTAGTATTTGGTCCTGATAAATTACCTGGTATGGGCCGCACGCTTGGTCGCGCTCTCAGACAGTTCCAGAACGCTCAAGAAGGCTTTAATAAAGTTGTCCGTGCAGACTTACTTGATCCTGCAGCGGATGCACTTCACGAGAAACCCAAGCGCTCCGAGCAGCTCAAAAATGCTGCATCTGATGCTGACCGCGAGGATACAGATCACCAGGAGACCTTTGCTGAGCGTCGTGCTCGTCTCAAGGAAGAGCGTGAGGCAGCTGAGAAGGCTGCTGCTGAGACAGCTGAACAGAGCAAGCAGGTTGAACAGACCCAGGAGACTGAGCAGGCAGAGACCGCTTCTGCTGACGAGGCTCCTGCAACTGCACCACAAGCTACCTCTTCTGTTGCTTTCTCCGATGATTCCACAGAGGTAACTGACCACGTGGCACCTCAGGCCGCAGAAGAAACTCCTGCTGCCGCTCCGTCTGCAAAAGACCTCTATAACCTTGGATCTGCACGTTCTTCTCGCTCCATGGCAGAAGACAAGAAAGAAGAAGTTGCTGGAGAGGAGGGAGAAAGCCAGGACGCATAAGTCCAGCTTTCGCGTGTAATGCCTATTACTCCAGCTCGTATGCCACTTTTTGATCACCTGGGAGAACTCCGTCGTCGTGTGACCATTGTGGTGGTATCGCTTTTTGTTACCGCAATCATTATTTATTTTGCTACACCTGCACTGATTGAGATTTTGATTGACCCTATCAGGGAGTTTTTAACCGATGGTAAGCTTACGGTTATCTCCGTTCTTGGTGGCTTTAGTATCAGGTTTAAGGTAGCCTTCTTTTTCTCGGTGATTATCTGCACACCTATTATCATCTGGGAGATTATGGCGTTCTTCTTGCCTGCGCTTAACGCCAAAGAGCGCAAGTGGGTTGTTCCTACCGTAGCCGCTATGATTACCCTGTTCTTCTTGGGTATGCTGTTTTGCTACTTCATTATTTTGAACACCGCAATTGGTTGGATGATTGGCCAGTCGCAGGAGTTTGCAGGAACCATTAATGAGGCAAGCGATTACCTCAACATTATTATGATGTTTGAGATTGGCTTTGGTGTTGCGTTCCAGCTTCCGCTGGTTATCTTCTACCTGGCTATTCTTCACCTTGTTCCTTACAAGGATATGCGTGAGCAGTGGCGCTATGTTTACGTTGGATTGATGATCCTCTCTGCAGTAGTCACTCCTGACGCATCGCCTGTCACCATGATTTTGATGTTTGCAGCTCTTATCTTGCTGTACGAAGTTGCTCTGGCTGTTGCTCGCTACGTCATTATTGCCCGCGATGGCAAAGCTGCTCTTAAGTGGAGTCGCGAGGACTATGAGCAGCATGAGCTGGACAAAATCTAGTAATTCCGCTTTTTAATTTGGAGAGTGTTGTTCTTTGATTCTAGTTGTTACCGAGAAAAACGACGCAGCGCAGCAGATTGCTCGCCTTCTGTCTGAATCGGGTAAGCCTGAGGCAGACAAGGTATACAACACTCCTGTTTATCGTTTTAGACGTGGCGGAGAAGACCATGTTGCCATTGGTCTTCGTGGCCATATTCTGCAGCCTGATTTTCCTTTAGCTCTCAAGTTTGATAAGGAAGAGGGCTGGTACGGAGAAACTGCAGAAGGGGAACACCTTCCTGCAGACGTTCCAGATGGTCTTGAGCGTCCTCCTTACAAGGTTAAGCGCAAGCCTTTTATGGCAGACGGCGTTGACCTTAAGGGTTGGAAAATTCCCAGTTTGCCCTATTTGATTTGGGCCCCTGTAGATAAACAACCTGCAGAAAAAGAGATTATTCGAGCCCTCAAGAATCTTGCTAAGAAGGCAGAGTCTGTCATTATCGGCACAGACTTTGACCGTGAAGGAGAGCTTATTGGTTCTGATGCGCTTGCTCAGGTTCTCTCTGTTAATCCTAACCTGGCAGTGTTCCGTGCACGCTATTCTGCCTTTACCAAGACAGAGATTGAGACCGCCTTCAATAACCTGGTAGACCTTGATTACAACCTGGCTGCCGCAGGCGAGTCCAGACAGTATATCGATCTTATCTGGGGTGCCGTACTGACCCGTTATCTGACCACCGCACGTTTTGGCGGTTTGGGTAATACGCGCTCTGCTGGTCGTGTTCAGACTCCTACGCTGGCACTTGTTGTTGAACGCGAGCGTGAGCGCCTGGCATTTAAGCCAGAAGATTATTGGGTCATTTCTGGCGTTGCTGCCCCAGAAGATGATGCGGAAGCAACTTTCAAGATGGTTCACCAGACCGCAAGGTTCTGGGATCAAGTGGAAGCAGACGCAGCTTACGCCGTTGTTAAGGATCAAACGCAGGCAACGGTTGTCGAGATTGAGTCTCGTAGCAGAAAGCAGCAGCCACCAGCTCCATTTAACACTACGTCGCTGCAGGCGGCTGCAGCTGCAGAGGGTATCTCGCCAGCTAGAACTATGCGTTTGGCAGAGTCTCTGTATATGGACGGCTTGATTTCATATCCACGTGTTGATAACACGGTCTATCCAAGTTCGCTTGACTTGAAGGATTGTGTTCGTACGCTGTCCGCGGTTCCTCAGTATGCTCCTACTTGTAAAAAACTCTTGGGTCAGCCAAAGCTTCACGCAACGCGTGGCAAGCAGGAGTCTACCGACCACCCACCAATTTATCCAACAGCGGCAGCAAATCCAGATGCTTTGCAGCCTGCAGCTTGGAAGCTCTATAACCTGATTGCTCGAAGGTTCCTTGCAACCCTTATGGGTCCAGCTACTATGAGTGGCACCAAGATTACGCTTGATGTTGCAGGTCAGCCCTTTGTTGCAAATGGAACGGTCTTGGCCGAGCTAGGCTTTAGAGAGATTTATCCCTTTGGCCTTAAGAAAGACGATCAGATTCCTGATGTTGGCGAGGGAGAGATTGTCTCTATTCAGTCTTTGTCGCTTGATGCTAAGCAGACAGAGCCACCTGCTCGCTACAGCCAGGGTAAGCTTATTCAAGAGATGGAGAAGCGCGGTCTGGGTACAAAGTCTACGCGTGCCTCCATTATTGATACGCTCTACCAGCGTAAATACCTCAAGAATGATCCTGTTGAGCCAAGTCAGCTTGGCATGGCAATTGTTGATGCGCTTTCGCAGTTTGCGCCACACATTACCTCGCCTGATATGACGGCAGAGCTTGAGTCCGATATGACTAGCGTTGCTGAGGGCAAAGATACGCGTGATGGTGTTGTAACTCACTCAAGAGCGCTGCTTGCGGGCATGATTGATACGCTCATTGATCATAAAGAAGACTTGTCTGAGGCCATTGCTGATGCGGTTACTGCTGACGCAAAGGTGGGAACCTGCCCTAAGTGCGGCAAAGATTTGGTTGCTAAGAGCTCACTGAAGACTCGTGGAAGCTTTGTAGGCTGCATGGGTTGGCCAGACTGCGATGTTACGTATCCGCTGCCTCAGGGACGCGTAGAGCCGCTTGAGGGAGAGGCTGGCGTCTGCCCAGAGTGTGGTGCTCCTCGCGTAAAGGTGCAACCGTTTAGGCAGCGTGCGTATGAGACCTGCATCAATCCAGCTTGCCCTACAAACGCAGAGCCGGACCTTATTGTGGGCGAGTGTCCAACCTGTAAGGCCAACGGTAAGCACGGTGACCTGGTAGCGCACAAGTCCGAGCGCACGGGTAAGCGTTTTATCCGCTGCACCAACTACGAGGAATGCGAGACAAGCTATCCTCTACCAGCTCGTGGAAAGCTCGAGAAGACCGATGAGGTCTGCCCAGACTGCGGTGCTCCTATGGTGGTTGTTACTACCCAGCGTGGTCCTTGGAAGCTGTGTCCAAACTACGATTGCCCTGGTAAAGAAAAGAAAACTGCCCCGCGTAGAGGCGCTCGTAAGAGTACTAAGAGCACCAAATCCACCAAGGCAGCAAAAAAGTAAACGTATGACGGTGCATCGAGAGGTGCACCGTTTTCGGAAGAACGAGCGTCCCTCTCCAACGCCCGCTCCATACGTATTTTTACCCATTTTTGAGCGCTTTTCATGTGGAAATACGTAAAACCTTTAGAATATTCATGGCGAGAAACACAATCTGTCTGTATCGTGAGATAGTTAAGAGGGAGGGAAGCATGAACAAAAGCACACGTATATCTCAAGGTTTGTTTATCACGCTTGAAGGCGTTGATGGCTGTGGCAAGTCAACGCAAGCTTCTCTTCTGCGAGAAGACCTTGAAGCTCTTGACTTTGACGTGGTCTTTGTTCGCGAACCCGGCGGAACTGCTATTTCTGAGCAGATCAGAGGCGTGGTACTTAACCCAGAAAACGATGCTATGTGTGATGAGTGTGAGTTGCTTCTCTACGAAGCAAGTCGTGCTCAGCTGGTAGGAGAGGTTATCCGCCCAGCTCTAGCTGCCGGCAAGATTGTCTTATGCGATCGTTTCTACGATTCTACCTATGCTTATCAAGCAGCTGGCCGCGGTCTTGACGCAGATCTGGTACACCGTGCAAATCGTTTGGGAAGCTGTGGGGTTTCTCCTGATAGAACCCTTGTCTTTATGCTTGAGCCAACAGTAGCTCATGCGCGTGCTACGCAAAATGATGCCGATAGGCTAGAAGCAGAAGGTGTTGCCTTCCAGGAGCGTGTTTTTGCTGGTTATAAGCAGCTTTTGCAAGATGAGCCAGAGCGCGTAAGAGCTGTTGATGCAGATGGCAGTATTGACGAGGTCCGTGCGCGTACCCGTCAGCTGTTAGTTGATCTTATTCCTGGTATTTGTGAGCTTGGTGAGTGATCCGTTTATGACTCAAGAGAGCGCACATACTACGCAGAACACTTATCCACTTCCTCAGGCATTAACGCGCCTTCAGGATCAACCTCAGGTCCAGAATTTGCTTGCGCGTGCACTGCATGAGCACAAGCTTGCTCATGCCTATCTGTTTGTAGGTGCTCCTGGTTCTGGTAAAGGACTTGCGGCCAAGGCTTTAGCGCAGTGTGTTCTCTGTGCTCAGGGCGGTGACGCTGCCTGTGACGACTGCATTCGTATTTCTCGCGGTACCCACCCTGACGTGCACGTACTTACTCCAGCTTCCGCAAATGGCTATCTCATTGAACAGATTCGCCAGCTCATTGCAGACGTTAGTCTGGCGCCCATGCGCTCAACTCATAAGATTTACGTGATTGACCGCGCCGATTTGCTCAGAGAAAACTCAGCAAATGCGCTGCTCAAAACTATTGAGGAGCCGCCTGCAGACACCATCTTTATTCTGTCTGCGCGCTCTTCTTCTGCGGTACTTCCCACCATTGTTTCTCGCTGTCAGGTAGTTGCGTTTAGAACGCTTACTGATGCTGCAGCTAAGGCCGCTATTATGCGAGAGATTTCTGCCACAGAGCAGGAAGCTCGTATTGCGCTTGCAGCAACAGGAACCCCTGGTAGAGCTGTGGAGTTTTTGCAGTCTTCTACACGCAAAAACATTCGCAGACAGCTCATTGATGTTTTTGGTAACTTGCTCAGAAATGACTCGTGGGATGTGCTTACTTCCGCAAAAGAGCTGATAGAAGCTGCAAAAATTCCCCTTGGTGACGTAAGACGCGCTCAAGAAGAGGCGCTTGCTCAAAACGAGGACTTTCTCACGAGTGCTGCTTTGAAGCAGGTTGAAGCTGCAAATAAGCGAGAACTCACAGCGCGCGAGCGTTCGGGTATCATAGAAATATTGGCAATTCTGGAATCGCTTCTTCGCGACGTACTGTTGTGTTGCGAGGCAGTTGATGAAGAAATAGTAAATACGGATGCAGCAGGCATTATTGACCGCGTTGCATCTCAAACTCATACCCAGGGTGTTCTTGGGGCTTTAGCTGCTGTGCAAGAGGCTCAATACAACCTGGACCGCTCTGTTTCTCCCCAGCTAACCCTTGAGGTTATGCTGCTGCATATCAAGGAGGCACTTACATGCCCACCGTTGTCCCGGTGAAATTTGAATACGCCGCGCGCGACCTTTGGTTTGATCCAAAGGAGTCCGGCGTTCTTGAAGGCGACCACGTTATCTGTCAGACCGAGCGCGGTCTAGAGATTGGTCTTGCTGTTGCTGATCCTCGTGAGATTTCGCAGGAAGAGTTTGAGTACAAGACAAACAAAGCCGAGCTCAAAGACGTAGTTCGTGTAGCAACAGAAGAGGACCTTGCTCGCGCAGAAGAGCTTGCCGCTAAGGGCGAGGCTGCGCTTCCCGTATTTAGGAAGTTTGCTGTTCAAGAAGAACTTGAGATGAAGCCTATTGGTGTCGAGTATCTTTTTGATGGCGAGAAGGTCGTGTGTTACTTCTCGGCTGATGATCGAGTGGACTTTAGGCAGCTTGTTCGTGAGCTTTCTCATGAGCTTCACGAGCGCATTGACATGCGTCAGATTGGCGTAAGAGAAGAAGCGGCGGTTATCGGTGGTTATGGCCACTGCGGACAAGAGCTTTGCTGTAGAAGGTTTGGTCTTTCCTTTGAGCCAGTCTCTATTCGTATGGCAAAAGAGCAGGATTTGCCATTGAATTCCACTAAGATTTCTGGTGCGTGTGGTCGCTTAATGTGCTGCTTGCGCTATGAGTTTGAAGCATATCGTGACTTTAAGAACCGTGCTCCAAAGCGCAATGCTGTCATTGAGACTCCTCTGGGCATGGCAAAAATTGTTGAGTACAACACACCAAAAGAAGAGATTGCGCTCCGTCTTGAGAGTGGCAAAGTGGTGCGTATTCCTCTTGCTGATATGGATACATCTCCTGCGGCACAGCAAAAGTCAGAAGACCTGGGATGTTCTTGCAGGCCAGATAGTGTTTCTCGCGCTGCACTTGAGCGTCTTGAATCTGTTGAAGTACAGATGGCGCTAGCAGAACTGGATAGAGCAAACGGCTTGATTGTTGATGAAGAGCCAGAGATTAACCCTGATCTCTTTGTCACGGAGACTCCAAGGCGCAAGCGTGACCGCTCTGAGCAAAACTCTGCTACTAGGCAGGAAAACGCCAAGAATTCTGGGTCAAGAAGTGTCCGAGAAGAGCAGGATGCTCCAAGTTCTTCTCGCACCCGTCGTGTAAGAACTTCAAAGAATGCTCAGGTTAATCCTGGATTTAGCAGCTTTGATGCATCAACAGACACACTGCGTCGTACGCGCCGTCGTCATCACTCAACAGATGATGGAGCATCAAATACGCAGGCTCCTCAGAGGAATGAGCACAGCTCAGCTTCTGCACAGAAGCAGCCCCAAGGTAAGCGTTTTAGAAGGACAGATGCTCCTCAGGGCGCACAGAGAACTGATGAGGCACAGGCACCAGTTCGTGCAAAGAGGACTCGTCGTCCAGGCGATAGAGCGGGCATGAAGACTCAGAGTGCTCCACAGAATGCTTCTGGTTCTAGCGGTGCGCCTAACGTTGTATCTAGAGATACTCAGCCACAGAATGCTACGCGTCGTAGGCATAGAAGAGCTGGACGCGATGATCGCGGCCGCGGTTCAAAGGATAACGAGTAATGTATACACTTAAAACTGAATATGCCTTTGACTCAGCGCATTTTCTTACCAACTACTACGGCAAGTGTGAGAACCTGCATGGCCATCGTTGGCACGTAACCGCTTGTATTTTTGCTGCAGAGCTTGGTGAGTCTGGCACAGAAAAAGATATGGTTATGGACTTTGGTGTCTTTAAGCGCAAGGTCCGCGCATTGTGTGATTCTCTTGACCATACGTTTTTAATTGAGGAAGGATCTCTCTCTGAAAAGACACTGAGCTGTCTTAAAGAAGAGGGTTTCTCGCTCACCATTTTGCCTTTTAGAACAACAGCAGAAAATCTGGCAAAGTATCTCTTTGAGCAACTTGAGGCAGAAGGTTTGCCCGTCTCTTCCGTTGAGGTTGATGAGACGCCCAATAACTGTGCTATTTATTCAAAAAATATGAAGTAACCTGTTGTTTTTTAAAGCTCGTGCGAGCAACGTAACCTCGATGGGTATACTCTACGTATGTAGAGGTTTTATCTTTTGGCGAGGTGGAATTTCATGGCTCACGGAGCGTTGCGGGGTGTCAATTTAACCGGTTGGCTTACGCTTGAACCGTGGGTAACTCCTGAGCCGTTTGCACGTACAGGCTGCGTTGATGAAGCTCAGCTCATTAAGGCACTTGGTGTTGAGGCTTACCACAATCTTGTTAAAGCGCATCGTTCTTCATTTATCCAGAGTTCTGACTTTGTCAGCATTGCCGCACGTGGTTTTAATGCGGTAAGAATTTCTGTGCCTTGGTATGTTTTTGATGAAGAAGCCGCAGGGACTCCATATGTTAGCTGCATTACCGAGCTTGATAGGGCTCTTGAATGGGCAGAAGAGCTTGGTCTACACGTTATTTTTGTGCTAGCAGTAAATCCAGGCCTGCCTGATGGCTTAAATGACCAGCCAGGTGGCGCTCCACGCACCAGAATTTCTGGGGAGAAGTCCCTTTCTATTCTGCATAAGCTTGCTCTTCACTATGCTCACCGCAGTGGTTTTTATGGCATCGAAGTAGCTGATGAAGTTAAGCCTCGTGTGCGCAAAGGTTTTAAGCTCACTGATGGAATCCCTGGCCACTCGCTCAGAAACTATTATCGCCGTGCGTATGAGGCTATTAGATCTGTGGCAGGAGAAGAGCCTGTGGTCATTCTTCCAGATGGTGGATGGCCTCAGGGATTTAGACGCTTTATGAGCCAGCAGGCTTATCAAAACGTTTGGCTTGACGCTCACCTTGATAAGCCTTGTGAGGGAATTGATTGCTCAGGTCCTCGTGGTGTGCAGCAGCTCATTGATAAAAACGAAGCGTATTTGAAGACGTCTGCTTCAGGTGGTCTGCCGGTCATGGTGGGCAAGTGGTCGGCGTCACTGCCAAGCATCGACGGTGCTATGACGGCAGAAGGAAGAATTGCACTTGAGCGCATTTATACTTCTGGTCAGCTCAAAGTGTACAATACGTGTCCTGCGTGGTTCTTCCAGACTTGGAAGACCTCTGCATTTTTGGCTGCATGGGACGCACGCGTTGCGCTTGCAACGTTTGAGAGGGGAATGCTCGAGTAATGACAGAATCTACTCTTTTATCAGGTAAACTGTCTATTGTGGGCACGCCTATTGGAAACCTTTCGGACGCGTCACCGCGCGTTAAAGAAACGCTTGCAGCAGCAGATGTCATTTTATGTGAGGACACGCGCGTGACCTCAAAGCTCCTCTCGGCATTTGACATTCATGTGCCACTGCAGCGCTGTGATCAAAACATTATTGAGTCGCAAATTGAGCCAACGCTTGAGAGGCTTCGCGCTGGTCAGCGTGTTGCGTTTGTGTCAGATGCCGGCATGCCAGGCATCTCTGATCCAGGTCAGCATTTGGTTGATGCGGCGCTTTCAGAAGGACTTGCAACAGAGGTTATTCCGGGTCCTTCTGCGGTGACCTGCGCACTTGTGGCATCGGGCCTAGCAAGTGATCATTTCTTCTTTGAGGGCTTTTTGCCTAGAAAGCATGGGCAGATTGTTCAGCGTCTGCAGCAGCTTGCACAAATTCCTGGCACTATTGTGCTGTATGAATCTCCGTTTAGGGTGCTTGCAACCGTTGAGGCCATAGCCGAGGTGTTTCCAACCAGGCAGGTGGCTCTTGTCAGGGAGCTTACTAAGCTGCACGAAGAAGTGGTGCGTGATGTGGCGCCTTACCTTGTTGAGACGCTTGCAGCAAAAGAGAACCTTAAAGGCGAGTGTGTTTTGGTTATCGCGGCCCCCACAGATGAAGAGCTTGCCTCTGCATCATCGCAGGCAGAAGGAGATTCTCAGCTCTCGCTTAAAGATGCAATAGAGGCTGGTCTTGCTGCTGGTACGAGAAAATCAGCCCTGGCTAAGGAGCTTGCTCAGAAGTTTGGTATTGCGCGTGACGAGGCATACCAGACAATTCTTGCTCACGAGGCATAATTACCATACCAACACAAGTGTGCCCAGCATTTGCTCTATACTGGTTAAGTTATTGCAACTTACACAAAGGGAGTCATTATGCCCGAGGCCAAGCCGTCATACTTTATTACCACCCCAATTTATTACGTCAACGCAAAGCCACACCTAGGAACTGCGTACTGCACCCTGCTTTGCGATATCCAGGCTCGCTTTAGACGCGCTGCTGGATACGACGTCTTCTTCCTCACCGGTATGGACGAGCATGGCGAGAAGGTCGCTCTTGCCGCAGCTGATCACGGCTTGTCCCCACAGGCATGGTGCGACTCGCAGGTTCCTTTCTTCAAGGGACTCTACGAAGAACTCAACATCTCATACGACGACTTCATCCGTACTACCGATGAGCGCCACGTAAAAGCTGTCCAGTATCTGTGGGAGCGCATGCGTGAGGCCGGCTTCATCTACAAGGGATCCTACGATGGTTGGTACTGCATCCACGAGGAGACCTTCTTCACCGAGACTCAGGTAGAGAAGGCAGACGAAGAGGCTGGTTGCAAGGGCGCACACCTCTGCCCAGATTGCCATCGTGAGCTTGAGCGTGTCTCTGAGGAGTCTTGGTTCTTCAAGCTTTCCGCATTCCAGGACAAGCTGCTTGAGCTCTACGCTGAGCACCCAGATTTCATTGAGCCAGACTTCCGCGCAAACGAGGTACGTAGCTTTGTTGAGTCTGGCCTCCAGGATATTTCTGTATCCCGTACCAGCTTTGACTGGGGCGTTCCGGTTCCTTTTGATGAGTCTCACGTAACCTACGTCTGGTTTGACGCTCTTCTCAACTACTACACTGCTGTTGGCTATGGCGATGATAGCCCAGAGGCTGCTGCTATGAGAAAGCGTTTCTGGCCAGCTCAGATGCACGTTGTCGGCAAGGACATCATCCGCTTCCACTGCGTCATTTGGCCTGCAATGCTTATGGCTCTTGGTGAGGCTGTTCCTGAGCACATCTTTGCTCACGGCTTCTTAAACGTTCGTAACTCTGAGACCGGCGTTGTTGAGAAGATGAGTAAGTCTCGTGGAAACGCCATTGCACCTAAGGATGTTTTGGAGCTGCTGGGTGTTGAGGGCTACCGCTATTACTTCATGACCGATGTCACCCCTGGTGAGGACTCGGGCATTTCCTTCGAGCGCATGGAGCAGGTCTATAACGCTGACCTAGCAAATAGCTGGGGTAACTTGGTTTCTCGCGCTCTTAACATGAGCGATAAGTACTTTGAGGGCGTCACTCCAACCTTTGATGGCTCTTCTGTTGCTGCAGATCATCCGCTGCGTAAGCTGGCCGAGGGTATCTATGACCGCTACGCCGCATGCATGGAAAAGATGGACTACGTAGGCGCTAAGAACATCATCATGGAGCTTGTCCACGCAGCTAACCACTACATTGAGGACGCTGCTCCTTGGACAGTGGCAAAAGACCCTGAGCGCGCAGCAGAGCTTGCAGAGATTATCTATACGCTGCTTGAGTCTATCCGCATTTGCGCACATCTCTTTATGCCATTCATGCCTACTACGTCTGCAGAGGTCCTGCGCCGTATGAGCCTTGACGAGGCAGAGATTACCTCTACCGATACCCGCAGCGAGTGCGTATGGGGCAAGCTCCAGGGTGGCCTGACTGTCTCTAAGGGAGACGCTCTGTTCCCACGTCTTGCAAGCAAGTAATCGTGTCGGAGCACGCATCACATCAAACATCGTGGCTTGCTAATCAGCGCGCCACTAAAGAAACACTGGAACGTTTTGGCCTTGCCACCAAATACAGGCTGGGCCAAAACTTCCTGGTGCAAGACCACATTATTCAGAAGATCGTCCAGCTTGCAGAGGTTCAGCCTACCGATGTAATTGTTGAGGTTGGGCCCGGCCTGGGTACCCTTACGGTTGCCTTGCTCGACAACGCACTCGCAGTGTGCTCGCTTGAGGCGGACTCTGAGCTTGAGCAAGTCTTAGCAGTAACCTGCAAGGAACCTCATCCAGACTCATTTGCGTTGATCATGGGTGACGCGCTGGCAATCACGCCGCAGAAGCTCTCCGAGGCTTACAGCTCGCTTCCTGCCGTTGCTCAGGACGCAGCGCCGAGTGCCCCGTCGAGCGCCCCGATGCCAACAAAGTTTGTATCCAACTTGCCGTATCAGGTGGCAGCTACGTTGATCCTCAAGTTCTTCCAAGAGCTTCCGTCGCTTGAGCGCGCGGTAGTTATGGTGCAAGCTGAGGTTGCCGACAGAATTGCTGCCAAGCCTTCCACCAAGGCATATGGTGCCTATACGGCAAAGCTGTCTTTGTTTGCGCAGGTTACTGGCAGGTTTGAGGTGGGTCCTGGCAACTTTATGCCTCCACCACGCGTCAACTCTGCTGTGGTCCGCCTTGATCGCACCATCGCGAGAAACCCGGTGACCTCCAAGCTTCTTTCTGAAGAAGAGCTCTTGCATACCATGAGGGTTATTGACGCTGCCTTTGCTCAGCGCAGAAAGACTATTCGTAATTCAATGAGCGCCTCTGGCTTTGATAAAGACATGCTAGACCAGGCGTTTCTCGCCACAGGAATTGCGCCTACGGCGCGTGCAGAAGTTTTGACCAGCCAAGACTTTATTTGTCTTGCAGCTGCTTTGGAGCCTTTGAGTGAGTAAGAAAAAGCATCATTTACCAGCAGAAGAAGTGGAAGCACTTTCGTTTTCTGACGGTCAACTGTTCCATGATATTTACGGTACACCTCGTCCAGCTCCGCGTGTTTTGGCGCCTGTTGCCGATACCCATGGTCACTTGGGCAGCCTCCACGAGCACAGTGCAGCAGAGTCTCTTGCGCGTGCTGCTGCGGCAGGTGTGCGCATGCTTATTGTGCCCGTAGATATTGCTACGGAGTTTCCTCGTAAGTGGGCAGATACCAGCGCTTTTATTGCATGGTTTGAGGATACTCTTAGCGCGGCTCGCCAGGCTTATACAAAGCTGGCTGAGGCAAATCTCTGCGTACCCTGCGATTTACCAACAGAGTATTTGTTTGAGCACACATATTTTGTAGTTGGCGCCCACCCTTATAGCGCACCAGACTACAACCAAGAGGCTGAACAGCGTTTGTTTGAGCTTCTTGAGCACCCTCTTTGCGTTGGTGTGGGAGAGATTGGTCTTGATTTTGGACCGTACTGCGAGGTCCCGGAAGAGGTCCAGTGCCAAGCATTTGAGCGTCAGCTCTTAATTGCACACGAGCACAATCAACGCGTTGAACTACACCTACGTGATGGTGCTGATAATGTGCACGCACATGATTTGGCGCTTGAAATACTAAATCGTCTGGGTGTACCTAAGGCTGGCTGTGACCTGCATTGTTACACCGATGGTCCTGAGGTTATGAAGCCTTTTGCAGATCTTGGTTGCTTCGTGGCCTTTGGTGGTGCAGCAACCTTTAAGCGCTCAGATGATATTCGAGCTGCAATGATTTCCTGCCCAGAGACGCAACTGCTCTCAGAGACTGATTTTCCCTACATGGCACCAGAGCCTTTACGTGGAGGGGAGTGCACGCCAGCGATGGTGGTGCACACGGTTGAGCGCTTGGCGGAGCTTCGTTGGCAGCGACTTGATATCCCCAAAGAGAAGACGTATACCATACTGTGGGAAAACGCCCAGCGCTTTGTAGGACTTGCGTAGCACAACGGGAGGTGAGCACATATGACAAAAATCCTGGTAGTAGAAGATGACCATCAGATTCAGCAAGAGTTGGTGCTCCTGCTGCAAAGAAACGGCTTTGAGGCTCAGGCGCTCATGTCTTTTGAGTCCGCACCTCAACAGATTGTTGCTGCGCATCCAGACTTGGTGCTGTTGGACCTTAACCTCCCTGGTATTGACGGACAACAGATTTGTCGAGAAGTACGACAGCTTTCAAACGTTCCCATCATTGTAGTTACCAGCAGAAACACTGATCTTGATGAGCTTATGGTGCTTTCGTTAGGAGCGGACGATTTTATCGCCAAGCCCTATAACACCCAGATTTTGCTTATGCACATCACCTCGGTACTGAGGCGTGCAAATAGCGATGTCACAACAGGAACAAAGCTTTCACATGCAGGTGTGACGCTTGATTCTTCTTCCTGTAAAGTTTCTGCAAATCAGAAGAGCGTTGAGCTGACCAAAAACGAGCTCAGGATACTTTCACTTTTGATGCAAAATGCGGGAACGGTTGTTTCTCGCCAGCGTATTCAAGAAGAGCTGTGGCAGTCGGATGAGTTTGTTGATGACAATACGCTGACGGTCAACATTAGCCACCTCAGAAATACTCTTGCAAGCATTGGCGTTGAGGACTTTGTTATGACACGCCGTGGACTTGGCTACGTTATTGAGTAGGCTGTCATGACGCTTTTTAAGTATCTAAAAAATCGAACTATCTTCTTTCTTGCGCTTATATTGAGCAGCACGTTAATTGGCTTTATGCTTAAGGGCGTTGGGCTTAACGCGTTTGCTATTGCCTACTGTATTTTGGTTTTATGGGTAGTGGGAGCAGCTGCACTATTAGCTGATTATTTTCATCGTCGTTGGTTTTACCAGCAGCTTGCTGAGAATTTAGCGGCAACTGATAAAGAGAGCTATCTGGTTCCTACCATGCTGGACACACCTTCAACGCTGGAGGAGAAGCTTTTTAAGGACGCGCTTTCTAGCATGTCCAAGTCTATGATGGACCAGCTTGCCGATGAGCATATGCGATCAAAGGAATATCGCGAGTACATTGAGATGTGGGTGCATGAGATTAAGACTCCCATCGCCGCAGCTCATTTGGTTGCTCAAAACAATCCATCGCTACCTATGGATGACGTGCAAACGCAGCTTACCAAGATTGAAACTCTAGTAGAGCAAGCGCTCTTTTACGCTCGCAGTGCATCTGTAGATCGAGATTTTTCTATCAGAGACGTTAATCTGCAGTCCATCGTAAAAGATGCTCTTAAAAACAACGCACGCGTCTTCATTGACGCTGGTGTTTCTCCGCATTTTGATGACTTGGCCCACGTGGTCAAGGCTGACCCAAAATGGCTTGAGTTTATTTTGCGACAGCTTTTAATCAACGCTGCAAAGTATTCAAATCCAGAGCTTTCACCTGGCGAGAAGAACGTTTGGATTTCTGCCTCTGTCTCAGAGCCACGTGAGGGAACTACTTCAACCACTCTCTTCATTAAAGATAATGGCATTGGTATTCCTGAAGAGGATCTTTCTCGAATTTTTGATAAGGGATTTACCGGCCAAAATGGACGCAAGTACGCCAAATCAACCGGCATGGGTCTCTATCTCTGCTATGAGCTCTGCAAAAAGATGGGCCTTAAGCTGGCTGTGAGCAGTACAATTGGTAAAGGTTCAACCTTTTCTATTACGTTCAACCAGTCTTTTACGGATTTGCGATAAAGGCATAGCTTACAGCATGAGCTCCCACAATTCATCCGTTTGAGGATCGCTTCCTACTGGGAAGGTATGCTGACTAAAACGCTTGAATCCCCAATGTAAATAAAATTCCTTAGCAGGCTCATTGTGTTCCCAAACACCCAGCCACACGCGCTTCTTACCCTTCTCTTTTGCTAAATCAAGGGCAAATTTCATAAGCTTTGATCCAAGGTGTAGGCCTTTGAAACGTGGAAGGATATACAGGCGTTCAATTTCAAGTGAGTCATCGCGCTGACCCTCGGTTTGCTCATAGCGTGTATTGAGCTTCAAGTAGCCGGCTATCTGGTCTTCCACCTCAACAAAATAGAAATATGAGTGTTTAGCAGCAAGTTCGCGAGCAAGCTTTTCTGTGTTGTAGAGCGAGTCAATACAGCTTGCCAAATCATCTGCCGTATTAGAGTCAATAAAGGTATCTACAAATGTCTCTACACTAAGCTTTTGCAGCGCACGTAAATCAGCTACTTCAAGTGGTCTAATTGAAACGTGAACGTCATCAACATTGACAGTATTTCTCGCCAGACGATATGCATCAAGGTCAAGGGAGAGTACATGGTGGAGGACGCCAAAGTGGTCAAGCACCTTAGAAGATGCCTGCGTAAAGCCAGCACGCTCATAGAAAGGCTGAGCTTTGAGTTGCGACTCAACTAACACCTTGGAGGCGCTACTTTCTTGTGCCAGGTAATCAAGGGTATCGTGCAGCAGCTTTGAACCAATACCAGCGCCTTTGTTGCTAACACATACGCGGCCAAGAACTGGGGAGTTGTATGACTGTCCTGCATCAATGATGCGCAAATATGCAGCTACCGAGTCAGTATCCTGATAAAAGATATGGGTAGAAACTTGATCAACGTTATCAAGATCGTTGTACATAATCTGCTGGTCAACAATAAACGTTTCTGCTCTTAGAGAAAGAATTTGATATAACTCTTTGGCGGTAAGCTGCCCAAATCTTTTAATTACTAACTGCATAGCATGCCCCTCCCGTATGCTTGATAGTGATATTTTGACACATCAAAGTGAGAAAAGCGTAAGGTTTCTGTAAGGTCAATCGATGGCAACGTAAACGGTAGTGCAGGAGTATATATCTCAAGATTTACTCGCTCCCAACGAAAGGACGCAACATGGCAGCTACTCAAGTAACTCCAACTCAGCCAACTGTTGTGGCTGGACAATCTTCAGCACTTACCCCTCACACCGTCTTGGTTTGCCAAAACCTCGAGAAGTACTATGGAACTCGCGGAAATATCACAAAGGCACTGGACGGCATTAATCTTTCTGTAGCTCGCGGTGAGTTCATTGCCATCATGGGGCCTTCTGGTTCTGGTAAAACTACTCTTTTGAACTGCATCTCTACCATTGACCAGGCATCTGCAGGCCACATCTTTATTGATGACCAAGAGCTTTCCAGCCTGCGTGGAGCAGAGCTTTCTGCCTTTAGGCGTGACCGCTTAGGCTTTATTTTCCAGGACGCAAACTTGCTTGACAGCCTTACTGCTCGCGAGAATATCGCGCTTTCTTTAACCATTGGTCACGTCCGTGCACAGGAAGTTTTGGAGCGCGTAGAAAACGTTGCCAAGCTGCTTCAGATTACTGAGGTGCTGGACAAGTTCCCTTACGAGATGTCCGGTGGCCAGCGTCAGCGTGTTGCTGCTGCTCGAGCAATTGTCACTAACCCTTCGCTGGTTCTTGCAGACGAGCCAACCGGCGCACTTGACTCAAAGAACGCTCGCACACTCCTCGAAAGCCTTGAGAACCTCAACCGTAATGGTGCAACCATTGCCATGGTCACTCACGATTCATATGCAGCTTCTTATGCTCATCGCGTCATTTTCATTAAAGATGGTCGCATCTTTAACGAGATAGTTCGTGGCGAGAAACCCCGTAAGCAGTTCTTTGACCAGATCATGGACGTTGTTTCATTCCTGGGAGGGGAGGGTGCTGATGTACAGTAAAATCGCGCTTGGTAACGTCAAGAAATCACTGCGCGATTTCAGCATTTACTTTCTGACATTGGCAGTAGGCGTTGCACTGTTTTATTCCTTCAATTCAATTACTCAGCAGTCTATGGTGTTGAATCTTTCTGAAGACCAGAGACGCATTGTTCAGCTCTTAAGTAATACCATCTCTGGAGTAAGCGTTTTTCTCGCCGTTATTATGGGATTTCTTGTTGTCTACGCTAATCAATTTCTGATTCGTCGTAGGAAAAAAGAATTTGGTATGTATCAGATACTGGGTATGACCAAGAGAAATGTCTCTAAGATTATGAGTATTGAGACACTGCTTGTTGGTTTTCTCGCCCTGGTAGTTGGACTTGTTGCAGGTATTTTTATCTCTCAATTTATGATGTTTGCAACGGCCCACATGTTCAACACGACTCTTGATTCATTTAAATTTGTGTTTTCGCAAACTGCACTGATTCAAACGGTTATTTACTTTGTAGTTATGTTTGTGGTTGCGCTGATTTTTAACGTCACCACGGTGTCCCGCTATAAGCTGATTGACCTTCTTAACGCAGATAAAGTAACTCAAACCGTCAAGGTAAGAAACCTTACCGTCTCAGTACTGCTCTTCTTGGCCTCTCTTGGAATTATTGCGTATTCCTATACTCTGCTTCAGCACAATGGTTTAAAACAGATAGATGACGAGTTTGCCATGGCTACTGCTTTGGTATCTGTGGGCACAGCACTCTTTTTCTTCTCAATCTCTGGTTTTTTGCTCAGATTCATGCAGATGCAGAAGGGCTTCTACTACAAGGGTCTTCACTCATTTATCCTGCGTCAATTTAATGCCCGCGTTAATACTGCTTGGGTTTCCATCTCTTTAGTCTGCGCTATGCTCTTTGTGGCAGTCTGTGGACTTGGTACGGGTTTCTCGCTTGTTGACTCTATGAATGCCAGCTTCTCTAAGCTCAAAACGTACGATGTTTCTGTGGCAATTAATCCAGGCTCAGAGCGCAGTTATACCCCTGGTCCAGCAGATTCGTACGACTACCTTGCTGTAGTGCAGAAGCTAGATCCAGAGTGGGACAAAACTATCAAAAACGCCTTCCAGGTAGATACGTACTACGCTCAAAGTGATCCAACAACGCCTAGTTTTACGTATGGCTCTATTGATGCTGTAACAGGCAAGCGCTTTAGTGATTACTTTACCGGCTATAGTGGCCAGGAAGATCCTGCGCAGAAAAACGTAACTTTGATGCGAGCTTCTCAGTACAACAAACTGCGCGTTGCATCTGGGCTTGAGCCTGTTGACTTTGGTACTGACGGCTATATGGTTTGGACGCTAGATACTAATCTCACAAAATACTGGCAGGATTCTCTTGCAAACAATCCCGAGCTCACCATTGAGGGCCACAAGCTTCATGCTGTTGGCGGAACGCTCGACATTGCGCAGACACAAGGCGGTCCTGCTCTTATGCCTGCATATGGAATCGTAGTTGTTGCTGATCAAAGTTTCCCTTCAAGCACCGTTTTGACCAACTCTTACATCTTGGGCAACTATCAAACCCCAGGCGATGCCACTGAGGCTCAATTCCGAAATCAGATGAAGCAGTACTTTGGCGATGGCGGCCTAACTGGAAATGATTCCGACCCGTATTCGTTGATGTTTGTTGTTACTGCTTCTCAATACATTCAATCTGCTGTTGGACTCTCTGGTATTGTGACGTATTTGGCGCTGTACATCGGTCTGGTACTCTTCATTGCGTGCGCCGCTATCTTGGCACTTCAGCAACTCTCCGAGGCATCGGACAACGCTCGCGCTTACCAAGTTCTTGCAGAGCTTGGTGCCGAGAAGGGCCTTGCAAGTCGTGCACTCTTTGTTCAGATTGGTGTGTACTTCCTGTTCCCGTTGCTTATGGCAGCTGCGCACGCTACTTGTGCGATGTCCATTATGGTTTCTGTCATTAAGTCGATTGGCAACTTTGATGTGGCTAGCAGTATTGGTGGGGTGGTTGCAGTCGTAGCTGCTTTGTATGGTGGATACTTCCTGGTTACCTATTTTGCTGCACGTTCGATTATCTTTAGGGGTGCTAAGAGAATGCAATAGTCTGCATCTTCGTGTTGTATCTTCGTGTTGTAAATTCGTGAAAGAAGGACGGATGTTCCTCTGTGGAGCATTCGTCCTTCTCGCTTAGGTAAAATAGAAACGTTATGTCAGATGGTATCTGTGCAGAGCACATACTCAAGGAGGCATCATGGGTCTTTGGTCAAAGGTTAAGAATGTGTTTGTTCCTTCTAACGGAACAGAGCAGCCTCAGAAGGCAACATTTGCTACTAGGGAAGACACTATCTATGCACCAGTTTCTGGTGTCCTGGTAAGCGTACAAGAGGTTCACGATGAGGTAATCTCAAGCGGTCTCTTTGGCCAGGGCTATGGCATTTTGCCTGTTGGCCTTGATTGCGTTTATGCTCCTTGCAACGCTCGCGTTACCGCAACTAACGTAACCAACCACTCAATTGGCCTTACCACAGATACTGGTATTGAGATTTTGATTCACATTGGTGTTGGCACCATCGAGATGAACGGTAAGGGCTTTACCCGTTACGTTCACGCTAACGATGAGGTCAAGGCCGGCACTCCACTGATTTCATTTGATGCTGCTGCTATTGAAGAAGCAGGATATGAGAACGTTGTGGTTGTTACTGTTGTTAATGCAGATCAGTATGAGCGCATCGATCTTATTGGTGAGTCCGGAACGCTGATTGGTGGTCGTCCACTGGTTAAGATTGGCGATCCTCTGATGTGCGTCAAGCACTAGGGTTTCTCGCCAGCAAAACATCTGCAATAAACGAGGTTTTACATGCTTAGAGTTACTAAGGCAATTCTTCACGTCTTTGATTTTGAGACGGGAACTAAATACTTCTCTCAATCTACCTTGGATTTAGAGGATCGTCAGACAAAGTCATACGTACAGCGTAGACTGCGTAAAATTACGGCAAATCCAGAGTCCAGGCACGGAGAGTTTGCTCCTACCAGCAATTTTGCCGGAGGTCTTCAGGAGTATGCCCACGGAGACGTTGAGTTTGTAGAGTTTTCTCATCAGATTGCTCAGTGGTTCTGGGAAGAGCTTCGTCGCGCAGATGACGTTGAGCAGTGCGATCTTCTTGTAGCGGACTACATTGATACCGATGCTGGTCAGGCGCTTGCCAGTGCTGCTGCAGACGATGAGGACGCTCAGGCTGAGGCATTTGAGGGCGAGGGAAGACGTCTTTTTGCCATCGTACTTCTTCCACGTAAGCAGGCCTTTATTCATGACGTCAACGGCTCTGCAAATGAGATTTTGCGCCAGGACGCAACGCTGCCATCTCCTACGCAAAAGGTTGATTCATATGCGGTCATTGACTTGGATACGGGTGTTATTGATTTCCACGATCATGATCGCTCTGTAGCAGGAGAGGGAAAGTTCATCATCCCAGAGCTCTTCCTTGAATGTACATCAGAAGCATCAAGCCATGAGGTTATTGGCGAGGTAACTGTTATTGTTCAAGACTTGGCGGAAGAGTATGGACTTGAGCCTGCTGTTGAGGTGTCTCGTGCTAAGGCTGCTGTTGCAGAAGCAGCAGAGGTAGAAGAGGTAGTAGACCCTATCAAGGTTGGTAAGCGTATCTTTGAGGAGCGTCCTGAGATTCAGGAAAAGTACGAGGCTCAGGTGGCAAGTAGAGAGCTCCCCGAAGAAGTTCCTGTTAAACGCGGTGTTGCTAACAGAATTGCAAAGAATCATAAGATTCGCACCGATACAGGAATTGAGATTTCATTTCCCTCAAACCTAACGGATCGTCCAGGTTACCTAGAATTCTCTCACGAGTCTGACGGTAGGATTACCATTTCAATAAAAAATGTTGCACATATTGAAAACCGCTAAATCCTATCTCTGACCTCACAATTTAGAGTCAAAACTCCCCGAAATTCGTTTCTGGGAGTTTGTAAATTACGTATCTTTTTGAATATCATCGTGTATCTCGGGTAGAATAGTCTCTCAAAGGTCACACCGTACTACTAAACGTTCTAGGAGACCCTTATGAGTTTAAAGAAACAGCAAGGCACAACCATTGAGGAGCAGAGCGCTGCTCTTTTCAATCGTCGTGATGCTCTTAAGATTTTTGCCGGCATGGGCATTGCTGCCGCTGCCGTTACTGCATCTCTGATCAATACCCGTCCTGCTTTTGGTGTTACCCAGGCTCAGATTGATGCTGCTCGTAGCGATTACGATGCTGCTCAGAAGCTGCTTGATGAGATTTCTAATGAGGTTTCTAGCATGCAGGCAAGCCTCAATGACACTAACTCTCAGATTGGCGCTATTTCTGATCAGATTACAGATAAGCAGAATCAGATTGATGCTAAGCAGAAAGAGATTTCTGAAAAGGAAGCTCAGATTGCCGAGAAGAGAAAAGCTCTTGGCGCTCGTATGTCCAGCAACTACAAGGCTGGCCCAGCTGGTGCTTTGGAGATGATTCTTTCTTCTGCAAGCTTTGAGGAGCTCACTTCTAATATTTACTACCTCGATAAGATTTCTGAGTCCGATCAGAAGATGATTGAGGAAGTTAAGAACCTGAAGGCCGCTCTTGAGTCTGATAAGGCTGCTCTTCAGTCCGAGAAGACCGAGCTAGAGAATAAGAAGGCTGAACTTGAGAATCTCCGTGCTTCTCAGGAGTCTCAGCTTAATGATATTTCTGCTCGTCAGGCGGACGCTGCAAACGTTGTTGCAAATCTTGATGACAACGTAAAAGAGCTTATCGCTCAGCGTGATTCTGAGCTTCTTGCTGCTCAGCAGGAGGCAGAGCGTGTTGCTGCTCAACGTGCTGCTGTATCAAGCAACAGCGGTGGTGGTAGTAGCTATTCTGGTGGCGGTGGCGGAGGAGGAACCTCTTCTGCTGGTTCCGGTTCTGCTGCTGCAGTTGTTAATGCTGCGGGCTATACCGGATCTACCGGTGCTGGCTTCTGTGCTGCTTGGGTTTCCAATGTCTTCTCAAATGCAGGTGTTGGCACCTTCTATGGCAACGCTTGTGATATGTACTATTCCTGGTGCTACTCTACTGACCAGAGTGCTATTGAGCCTGGCATGATTATTGCTGTTCCTACCCTTGGTGGTTCTGCTGCAGCTTTGATTTACGGCCACGTTGGCATCTACATTGGTGGCGGCATGGTCAGGCACTGCCTCTCTGGTATTGTAAGAAGCCAGAGCTTGAGTTCTTGGATTTCAGAGCTTGGTGCTTTGAGTACTCCAAGGTGGGGCTGGCTTGGCGGCGTTGTCCTAAGCTAAGGTATTGGTCCCTCATAACTTGTTACGCAAAAGAGCTTAGCTGCATGCAGCTAAGCTCTTTTTGATGTCTATTTAACGCAAAAAGGAAGAGCGCAGATGCCAGAAGCACCTACGCCCTTCTCGCCCTATAAAGGGGGAGTGGATTACTCTTCAACCTCGAGAAGCTCAATGTTGAAGTTAAGGTCTTTACCAGCCATTGGATGGTTGGTGTCAAAGACGATAGTGGTGCCGTCGTTAGAAACAACGGTTGCCATAACAGGGTATCCCTCAGGGGTGCCCAGAGTAACCTGCTGACCTGCAACAAGATTCTCAGAGCCTGGAAGCTGAGCTACGGGAACAGGCTGCACTGCCTCTTCATGGCGCTCACCATATGCCTCTGCTGCTGGAATGTGGACGTCAACAATCTGGCCAACGGTCATATCTTTGACAGCCTCATCAAAACCAGGGATCATCTGACCAGCCATGCAGGTAAATGCCAGTGGCTCGTTGCGATCACGGGAGGAGTCAAACTTAGTTCCGTCATCAAGAGTGCCTACGTAGTGGACCTTTACCTTTTTACCTTCGTTGCTCATGAAACTCCAATCGTTAAAAACATATCTTTGGCATTCTACCCAAGAGTGACGCAAATCAACCTTTGAATGATAAAGGTATAAAATACTCTACATTCAGTTTGAAAGGTTTGTAATGGAAGCTCGCTTAGCTCCTCATAATTTTATTGGTGTATTTGACTCGGGCGTTGGTGGCATGAGTGTGCTTAAACACCTTGTTGCCCAAATGCCTCACGAGGAATTTCATTATTTTGGCGATTCTGCATTTGCTCCTTATGGCACTAAACCAAAAGCGCAGATTGCCCAGCGCTCTCATGCTATTGCTAAAAAGTTTATCGATGAGGGTGCTAAAGCGCTGGTTATAGCCTGCAATACTGCTACAGCTGCTGCTGCAGACGAGCTGAGGGCAACCTATCCTCATGTACCTATTGTGGGTGTTGAGCCAGCTCTTAAGCCTGCCGTAACTGCATATCCCCATGGAACAGTGGTTGTTCTGGCTACAAAAGCAACGCTCTCTTTGCAGAAGTACCACAATCTTGAGTCGCGCCTGCATCCTTCTGCAAAGGTTATCTCTATTCCAGGAGAAGGCCTGGTGGAGCTTATTGAATCTGGTCAGGCTGATTCAGAACAGATGCATAAACGACTGGCCGAGCTTTTGGGAAATTATGCTGACCAGGTAGATGCTGTGGTTCTTGGGTGTACCCATTACCCCTTTATCAAGAAGCAAATTAGCTCTGTTTTAGGAGACGTAGAATTTTTTGACGGTGGGGCAGGCGCCGCTCATCAGCTTAAGCGTTTGCTTGGACAGGCAAACTTGCTTGCTTCTGCAGATGCCGCTGCTGACAAGAACACTAGCGCCATAGAGCCTGATATTTTATTCTCATCAAGTATAGATACTCCTGAAGAATTGAAGTTCTACCAGGAGTTCTTCTCGCAAGATATGTAAGCGTGGCTGGGTAAGCGTATTACTTAAGCTTAGTCTCAAGCCACTTTTTGAGTACTACTGCGTTGTTGTACGTAGTGTCTTTGTCCGAGAAAAGCAGTGTCACGGTAGATTGATCAAGCTTTTTAAGCTGTTCAACAAAGGCTTCTGCGTCAGGATTGCTGTCAAGTTCAGCTGTATAGGTAGACACAAAGCTATCAAAGCGCTCTGGATCGTGGTTGAATGCTTTTCTGCACTCAGTAGTAGGAGCAATGGTTTTAGCCCATTCATCAGCGTGTAGGTTCTCTTTTTTGATACCACGAGGCCACAGTCTATCTACCAGCACGCGATACCCATCGTCAGCTTCTGGCGCATCGTAAGTCCTCTTAAGTTTGATATTCATTTTTGCTCCCTTCAGCTCATGTACGTTATACCGCAAAATATCTATTCGGTTACAAACTATTTAATAGGACTAGGTATTCATATCCGCATGTTTATGATGAAGTTCATTCTTTATAACCCACGGAGAAAGGAAAGCTATGGCAAACTCAGTGGAGAAGAAAGACATCGATTGGACAGCGCTTGGCTTCGCATATACGCAGTGTGACTACAGCTACGTTGCCCACTACAAAGACGGTGCTTGGGATGAGGGCGGACTTACCACCGATCACAGCATTACACTGTCTGAGTGCGCAAACATCTTCCATTATTGCCAGGAAGTTTTTGAGGGTTTAAAAGCTTACACCACGGTTTCTGGCGATATTGTCTGCTTCCGTCCTAACCTCAATGCTCAGCGTATGGTTGACTCTGCATCCCGCCTTGTCATGCCACCATTTCCTGAGGATAGATTTGTCGCTGCTGTTAAAGAGGTTGTTTCTGCAAACGCAGCATGGGTGCCGCCATTTGGTACGGGCGCTACGCTGTATGTTCGTCCATTTATGATCGGTACCGGCAATACTGTTGGTGTTAAGCCATCTCCTACCTATGAGTTCCGCATTATGGTCACTCCAGTTGGAGCTTATTACTCCAACGGCGTTGCTCCTGTTGCACTGACCGTTTCTCCTTATGACCGTGCTGCTCCTCACGGAACCGGCAATATTAAGGCGGGCCTTAACTACGCTATGTCTCTGTACCCAACTACCTGGGCACATGAGCAGGGCTTTGCAGACAGTATGTATCTTGACTCTGGCTCTCGTACCTATGTTGAGGAGTCCAGTGGCGCAAACTTCCTCTTTGTTGATAAAGAGGGAACTCTGGTTATTCCACAGTCTTATACAGATTCCATTCTGCCTTCTATTACTCGTCGCTCTCTGGCAACGGTTGCTAAAGACCTGCTTGGTATGAAGGTTATTGAACGTCCTGTCCGCTTTGACGAGCTTGACCAGTTTGTTGAGTGTGGTATGTGCGGTACTGCTGCTGTTATTTCTCCTGTTGGCAAAGTTGTTGACGGCCAGAAAGAGATTGTCTTTGGCGCTGGTATGGAGGCTGTTGGACCAGTTATGTCTAAGCTCCGCAACACGCTGACCAGCATTCAGTCTGGTGAGATTGAGGCTCCAGAAGCAGACTGGATTTGCAAGATTTGCTAAGGCAATCAGTTCACACAGAGCTTTGCTTTTAACACAAAGGCGAGAAGACCAACCGATCTTCTCGCCTTATTTTTTCTGCAAGGTGTGCAAAGTCTACAAGAGCTTAAGCCTTGTGGGAAGAACCCAGGTTATCCATGTGGCTTGCAACAATCTGAGTGATTGCTTCCATACCAGGAACGGAAGGCTTCTTTGGATCAAAGTTGCCAGGGTTTTCTGACATGTACTTCATAAAGGCTGCGGTAAAGACCTGGCGGAGCTCGGTTGCGTAGTTAACCTTGCAAATACCGTTCTGAATTGCCTCTGCTACCTGGTCATCTGGAACGCCAGAAGTACCGTGAAGAACCAGAGGAATATCAAGGCGCTGACGGATTGCCTTGAGGACGCCCTGCTCAATGTGAGGTGTGCCGTGGTAAACGCCGTGAGCGGTGCCAACGCCAACCGCAAGAGAAGTGCAGTTAGTGCGAGCGACAAACTCCTCAGCCTGGTCTGGATCAGTGTAGGGGTTCTCGCCCTCAACAGCTGGGCCGTCGTCCTCTTTGCCGCCAACTTTGCCAAGCTCAGCCTCAACAGGAAGGTTGATAGGGCCAGCAAACTTGGTTACGGATGCGGTAAGGGCAATATTGTCCTCAAAAGGAACGTGAGAGCCGTCAATCATGACGGAAGTGTAACCAGCACGAGCTGCCTGAATGCAGCGGTCAAAGCCGTCACCGTGATCAAGGTGAAGAGCAACAGGAACAGTTGCCTCTTCAGCAGCACAACGAACCATGGCAGCAAAGTAATCAAGGCTTGCGTACTTGATGGTGCCAGGAGTGGTCTGAAGAATAACAGGGGAGCGGCGCTCTTCTGCTGCCTTAACAACAGCCATTACAAACTCAAGGTTCTCAACGTTAAAGGCGCCAACAGCGTAATGGCCAGCCTGTGCGTCAAGAAGCATCTGCTTAGTAGTAACGAACATCTATTGCTCCTTTCGCCCTAATGGGCTCTTTGATTGACTGAAAAAATTGTAACGTTTCTCTTACTCTGTTATGCAACTTTTCTAGAAATCGTTTTGTCTTTGTAACCTTTGGTGAGAAACCCGTCTTGCGGTGACTTAATCAGCAATCTTTTTGATTGCCACCTGTTTATGAATTTCTGCTGCAACAGCTTGATCAAAGCGTCCGGTACCTGCAGAAAGACAACTTGCGGTAGCGCAAGACAGCGCAAAGGTAAGACACTCTGAAGTTGGCTTTTTCTGAGCAAGCGCAACAGCAAATGAGCCAACAAGGGTGTCTCCCGCACCAACAGGATTGATAGCCTCGATTTTTGGAGGATTTGCCCTAAAGGTTCCTTCATCAGAAACCATTAGTGCACCTTTTGCACCAAGCGAGACAACTACAATTTTAATGCCGCGTTTATGCAGCTCCTGAGCTGCTGCGATGACCTCGTTTTCTGTAGTTACTTCTCTCCCTAGAAGTTGTCCGATTTCATCGGTATTTGGTTTGATCATGGTAGGAAGAGCATCAATGCAGGAGGTGAGTAGTGCGCCCGAGGCATCTACAATGCAAGGCACACCAGCAGCCATAGTCTCTTCAATAAGCTCTTTGTAATTAGCAGCAGAAATGCCTTTTGGAATACTGCCGTTAAAGGTGACAACCTCAGCTTCTTTGATAAGCTGCACAAGTTTTGCCTTGAAGGCAAGGAATTCTTCAGGAAGAACGGGCTGACCAGGCTCTAAAAATTCAGTTGATTGTCCGCTTGGCTCCAGAATGTTGATGCATGAGCGGGTTTCTTGCTCGGTATAAATAAAATCACTGGTAATACCATCTTTATGTGCCAGTTCAACAAGGTATCTACCGTTATTTCCACCTACAAATCCTGTGGCACAAACGGGGTAGTTAAGGGTTGTAATGGCTCGTGAGGCGTTAAGACCCTTGCCACCTGCGCTGTTATCTACTACCGAGACTCTATGCACGGTTCCATCTACAACAGGAGAATCTAGATAGTACGCCTTATCAATGGATGCATTGAGTGTTACGGTAACAATCACGCATATCACCTCGTCAAAAAGACAGTGCACGATGAGTGCCTAGAGAATAGCAGGGGCGAGAAACACTATGAATCTTTGTCACTGCAAATGGAATTAAGTTGAATCTATTTAACCAAAGCACCTTCAAGAAACTTTTCTTTAGATGTTCTAAAAAAAGATACCAGTACATAATTTCTTAATACCAATTTTATTTTCTCGCCGTATTTGAGCAGGATTTTAGGGTTGTTTACTACGTTTATTACGTATAAAGGCACGTTATAAGAACTTCTAATTTTTCAAGAATAGCTCTAAATTTTTAGTGCATCGTCACAATTTATCCATATATCTACCTGCGAAAATAACAACGTGTGTACCGTTTACGGTAAAAATAATACCGTTAAGCCGCCGATTGTTAACGTACACATCACAAGGTGCTCACTAGACTATACTTATGCTAGGTTGTTATCTGGTATCTACCACTTAGAGAGAAGCTTCAACACCCCTAGTTTTCCGTGTAGCTTTCCAGATAGTTTCCAACTCTTTGAAAGGAGTTTGACATGGTAGGTTGCGTTTTAACTGGTCATGGAACTTTTGCAAACGGACTTGCTGATGCTTTAAAGATGATTGCTGGTGAGCAAGAAGCTTTTGTTCCCGTTCCTTTTATTGAAGCCGGTGCTGCAACATACCCAGAAACTCTTTCTGCAACAATTTCCGATCTTCTTGACACTACTGACGGTGTGCTGGTTTTCTGCGATCTGCTTGGCGGAACACCTTTTAATCAGGCAATGATTATTGCTCAGAATTACTCAAATGTAGAAGTTGTTACCGGTACAAACCTTCCTATGCTTCTTGAAACACTTGGTAGTCGCATGGCAGATACCTCTCTTGAAGAGCTGGTTGATACTGCTGTTTTAGCTGGTAGCCAGGGAGTTGTCCATAAGCGTCTTGAGCTTGAGGTTGAGCCAGAAGATGACATCTTCGGAGACGATGGTATTTAAGTAGCGTTTTGTTGTTGAGTTAAGGAGATGCACATGGCAAATCTAGCAGAGAACATTCTTGCTTCATCCATTGTTCTTCTCGCGTTCTTGGTAATTTTGGGCCTTGTTTATTCCTTCTTTGTTTGGAGAGCCTCTTCTAAAAAGGCGGGAACAACTTCAGAGTTTCTGAAGAATCTTCATGCAGGTCAGAAAGTTAAGACTAACAGCGGAATGTATGGCGTAGTTAAAAACGTCAAAAAAGAAACAGTAGATGTTGAGTTTGCTCCAAATGTGGTCATCACGTTGGATCGTTGGGCGTTAATCAGCGTTTCCAACAATAAATAAATTTGCAGTAAAACACGCAGCGCAAGTTGCGAGTAGTGCGATGAAAATCGCAGATAGCACGCACAAGTGTGCGCGCAAAGAGAGGAGAACTTGTTATGGGAGAACCAGATATCAAGCTTGCTCGAATCGATAATCGTTTGATTCATGGTCAGGTTGCTACTCAGTGGAACGGTACCCTTGGAACAAATCTCATCCTTGTTGCTAATGACGAGGTCGCAGGCAATAAGATGCGTCAGGGCCTCATGGATATGGCTGCACCAAACGGTGTTGCAACCAGGTACTTTACGCTCCAGAAAACTATCGATGTTATCCACAAGGCTTCAGCAAGCCAGCACATTTTCTTAGTTGCCGAGAATCCAGAGGATGTCCTCACTCTGGTTAAGGGCGGTGTTCCAATCAAAAAAGTGAACATCGGCAATATGCACATGGCTGAGGGAAAGCGACAGGTCGCCACAAGTGTGGCGGTAGACGATAAGGACGTCGCTGCCTTCCGTGAGCTTCAGGAATTGGGGGTGACTCTAGAGATTAGGCGTGTTCCTACGACCCCGGTCGAGGATATCTCAAAGCTATTCGAGTAAGTTTTGCGCGCAACTTCCTGGTAGAGATTACAAAAAGTTGCAATGGTGCAACGTTTCTAGCAGGTTGGCAAAGGCATTCGGATAGTCTGCCGATCATCGTCATCGGTAGTTATGGTGTGTTTGAAAGGAGGAGTTAAGATGGATGTTAGCCCTATTCAGGTGTTATTAATTTTCATCGTTGCGTTTATCGCTGGCATCGATCAGTTTAGTTTCCTCGAGTCTCTTTACCAGCCAATCGTAACTGGTTTTTTGGTTGGTTTGATTCTTGGTGACGTTCAGACTGGTCTCATTGTTGGTGGTACTTATCAGCTTATGACCATCGGCAACATGCCTGTTGGTGGTGCTCAGCCACCTAACGCTGTTATCGGCGGCATTATGTCTGCAGTCTTTGCAATCACTACTAAGCTTGAGCCAATGGCCGCTGTAGCTGCAGCAATTCCATTCTCCCTGCTTGGCCAGTATGCAGTAACCATCATCTTTACCATTATGTCCCCCGTAATGGCAACTGCTGATGCATACGCCGAGAAGGCTGATCCTAAGGGAATTGCTCGTATTAACTACGGCGCAATGGCTGCTCTTGGTCTCTTCTTTGGTGTCATTGTTACCCTGTTCTTCCTGGGTGGTGCTGCATTTGGAACTCAGATCACCACTGCAATTCCAAAGTGGCTCATGAATGCACTGTCCGTCGCTGGTGGCATGATGCGCTTCGTCGGCTTTGCTATCCTGCTGAAGGTTATGGTTTCTCGCGAGCTTTGGGGCTTCTTCCTCATGGGCTTTGCAGCTGCAATCGTATTTATCAGCATTCCTGAGCTCTCTGGTCCAGCACTTCTGCTTCTTGCTCTCATCGGCTTTGGTATCGCATTCTGGGATTACCAGCTCCAGACCAAGATGAAGAATGCTGCTCCTGCTGTTGTTGCTGGAGGTGACTTCGAAGATGGCATTTAATATTCCTGATACCTATCAGAACACCACTCCTGCTGAGCCACTTGATCAGAAGACACTCAACAAGATGGTATGGCGTTCCCTGTTCCTGCAGGCTTCCTTCAACTACGAGAGAATGCAGGCAGCTGGTTGGCTCTACGGTATCCTCCCAGGTCTTGAGAAGATTCACGGCGACAACAAGGATGACCTTGCTGCTTCCATGAGTCACAACCTTGAGTTCTACAATACCCACCCATTCTTGGTTACTTTTGTTATGGGTATTGTTCTCTCCCTTGAGCAGAACAAGCTGGATATCCCAACCATTCGTGCAGTCCGCGTTTCTGCAATGGGTCCTCTGGGCGGCATTGGTGACGCACTGTTCTGGTTCACTCTTGTACCAATTACAGCTGGTATTACCTCTAATATGGCAATCTCCGGCAACGTCTTTGCACCATTCTTGTTCCTCATCATCTTTAACATCGCACAGTTTGCTGTACGTTATTGGCTGATGAACCTTTCTTACAAGATGGGTACTGACGCAATTACCCTGCTTACCGAGAACGCAAAAGAGTTCACTCGTGCTGCTTCTATCCTGGGTGTCTTTGTTGTTGGCTGCCTTGTTGTCTGCTACGGCGGAACTAAGCTTGGCGCTGGCGCAAACATCCCTAACGGTGAGACACACAGCGTTGTTCTTTCTCAGGTAACTCTTTCTGATGAGCAGCTTGCTTCTGGTCAGTATGACAAGGCTCTCTTTGCTAAGGGTTCCTATGCTGACTACAAGAAGGATCCTAAGTCCGTTATGTTCATCGGCGGCAAGACTGCTGACGGTAAGGATGGCACCACTGCTATTGTTCCAGTCGGTAACGGCGTTAATCTGGTAACTGTTGGCGAGGAAGTCACTTCTCCTGTCTCCATTGACATCCAGAAGATCCTCGACGGCGTTTGCCCAAAGCTTATCCCACTGGCGCTTACCCTTTGCCTGTACTACCTCATGGCAAAGCGTAACTGGACTCCAATTATGTGCATCTGCCTACTCCTGGTAATTGCACTTCTTGGTTCTGGCTTTGGCGTTCTCCCATATATTTGGGGTTAAGTAAGTGTGACGGGTGTCCACTTTGTGGGCACCCGTCTTTTTATAGGAGAGTTCAATGACGTCCTTTATGGGAAGACAACCACTCTACGAGCAGCTCGCAAATATGTTGCGCTATCGTATTGAGAACGAGATGGATCCAGACGATCCACTTCCTTCTGAGCGTGAGCTCTCCGATTCCTATGGACTTTCTCGCACCACGGTAAGACTTGCCCTGCAAGAGCTTGAACACATGGGGCTCATTTATCGCCAGCGTGGCCGTGGTACCTTTGTTGCAGACGTTTCTGAGCGTGCAACAGACCTTATGGGCGGCTATAGCTTTACTGACCAGCAGCGTCAGTTGGGCCGCGTTCCTAAGACAACTATTCTAGAGTTTGACAGTATTGAGGCTAATAAGTTCTTAGCCCAGCATATGCACGTTATTCTTGGCGAGAAACTCTTCCGTATCAAACGTTTAAGAAGCGCTGATAATGTGCCCATGATGCTGGAAGTTACCTACCTTCCAGTTTCACAGTTTTTCTCGCTCACTGCTCATGATGTTGAGCAAAAATCTCTCTACCAAATTTTTGAAGAAGACTACAACGTAAAGATTGGCGTAGCAGAAGAGGAGTTCAAGGCTTCAATTGCTCGCTCGGATGACGCCACTTTATTGCAAATTTCCGAGGGCTCACCTGTTTTGAGCCTTACGCGCACAACCTACAACGACAGAAACAATATTGTTGAGTTCACCTTGAGTGTGGCTCGTGCAGATCAATTTAGATACAAAATTGTACATACACGCAGTTAAATAGCTGTGAGAAGGGATACCTATGTTTAAGATGAGCCAAGAAGAGCTAAAGGCACTAGGCGCTCATATTACAACTGCCGAAATCAAGCAGCAGCCTGAGCTTTGGGAGTCTACCTTTGGCATTTATCAGGAGAACCTTTCTGCAATTAAAGAGTTTGTCGAGCGCGCTCGCAATCTTGGCGAGGGTCGTCGTACCCGCGTGGTCTTTACGGGTGCAGGTACCTCGGCATATGTAGGTGATACCATTACTCCGTATCTTCGTTCTCATGGCGAGAAGGGCTCTTTTGAGTTTGCGTCTGTTGCAACTACTGATATTGTTTCTGATCCTTATGGCAGCCTTGATCCAGATGATCCAACGGTCCTGGTTTCTTTTGCACGCTCTGGTAATAGTCCAGAGAGTCTTGCTGCAGTAACTATTGCTCGCAAGATTGTCAAAAATCTTTTGCTCATCAATATTACCTGCGCTCCTGAGGGAAAACTTGCCGTTGAGTCCGCAGGTAAAGACGACACACTGCTCCTGCTTATTCCTGGTGCAAATGACCAGGGCTTTGCCATGACCGGCTCTTATAGCTGTATGACACTTCTTGCAACTCTTGTATTTGACAGTGCTGATGATTCACAGAAGAAGGCTTGGATTTCTGATGCTGCTGAGCTTGGTAGACAGGTAATTGAGCGCGAAGAAGAGATTGCTGAGTGGCTCAAGAGCGATTTCAACCGCATTACCTATTTGGGTTCTGGTCCTTTTGTGGGTCTTGCTCATGAGGCCCAGCTTAAGATTTTGGAGCTTGCAGCTGGTATTAATGCAACGTCGTGGGATTCCTCGATGGGATATCGTCACGGACCAAAGTCGTTTGTCGACGAGCATACCCTGGTGTTTGATTTTGTTTCCAATAACCCTTATACGCGTCAATATGATCTGGATATTCTTGACGAGATTAAGGGAGATCAGATTGCTGCTTTGACCATTGGTATTGAGCAAGAGGGGGCAACAAACTTTACGGGAAGAACGTTTAGTCTTCCAGTATTTACAGAGCCTCTACCAGCACCTTATTTGGCTCTGCCTTTTGTAATGGTTGCTCAAGTGGTGGCACTCTTGAACTCAGTTCGTGTCAATAACAAACCGGACACACCTTCTCCAACTGGTCAGGTTAATCGAGTGGTTAAGGGTGTTACAATTCACTCACTATAGGAATTACTAAGAAGGACGTGCCTATGGCGCGTCCTTTTGAGAATGATTGAGGTACGTATGAGTACATTTGCAGTTAAAGCAGATAAGTTCTTTTTACCAGGAGCAACTTCTGGTCCAGGATATTTGCTCGTAGAAGATGGTGTATTTGGTCATTTCACTAAAGAGAAGCCAGACTGCGAGATTGTTGATCGTACTGGTTCTTGGGTGGCACCTGGCCTTGTTGATACCCATATTCATGGCTTCCTGGACCACGATATTATGGACTGCGATCCTGATGGCGTCATTGAGATTGCCCAGGGTTTGCTCTCTAACGGTGTAACTTCTTGGCTTCCAACAACACTAACCGCAAGCGTTCAGCAGACCGGTGATGCTTGTGAGTCCGTTGCTGATGCAGCAGAGGGAATTGCGGCAAACGGTATTGATGCTGCTCGCATCCAGGGCATCTTCCTAGAGGGACCTTTCTTTACCGAGAAACACAAGGGTGCCCAGAATCCTGCGTACTTCCTTGATCCAGATGTAGAGGTCTTTGATGAGTGGCAGGAGCGTGCTGACGGTTGGATTGCCAAGATTGCTATTGCTCCAGAGCGTGATGGTGCTCCAGAGTTCTGTGCAGAGATGGCAGATCGCGGCGTTCACGTTGCACTTGGTCACTCCGATGCAACATATGAAGAGGCACTTGCTTGTGTAAACGCTGGTGCAGACATCTTTGTTCACACCTATAACGGCATGAGTGGTCTTCACCATCGTGAGCCAGGTATGGTTGGTGCTGCAATGACCACCCACGGTACTTATGCAGAGGCTATTTGCGATGGACATCACCTCAATCCTATTGCCGTTCGTGCTCTGGTAAATGCAAAGGGATATGACCATACCGTTCTTATTACCGACTGCATGCGTGCAGGCGGTATGCCTAACGGACAGTACAAGCTTGGCGATTTCCCTGTTGTTGTTGAAGGCGGAACTGCTCGTTTGATGGATGAGTCCCACAGCCTTGCTGGTTCAATCCTTCGTCTGTTTGAAGGCGTGAAGAACGTCTTTGACTGGGGCGTTGTGTCTGCTGAAGAAGCAGTTCGCATGGCTTCAGAAAACCCAGCTCGTTCCTGTGGAATTGATGATGTTTGTGGCTTCATCCGTCCTGGATATGATGCTGACTTTATTGTTATTACAAAAGATCTTCAGCTTGAAGAGACGTTCCTCGGCGGAAAGAGCGTTTACAAGGCTTAAGCTGCGGATCTTACGTAATGCAAACTAAAGGAAGTCTATGGAGTTCTATTCCCATAACTATTTAATTCACCATGCGACAGCATTTGACTGGACTCAGCTTGTTCTATTTGGTCTTGTTGCACTTTTGATGGTTTTCTCGCTTGTGCATTACATGCGTGATAGAAAGAATTCTAAGTATCGTGAGCTGGCGCTCATTGCGCTGTTCTCGCTCATTTTTCTTGGACTTCTGCAGCTCGATCGTGTGTTAGAGGTCAACCAAGCAACTAAGCACTATGAGTCAATTATTGCCTCACAAGAAAACATTGCTCGACGCCTTGAGGTTGATTTTGACCACGTGTACATTGCCTTTGATAGCCAGGGAAATCCCTCGTATCTTGAGGTTGACGGTAAGTATTATCACGTTTTGAAAAATACCGAGAATGACTATGTCATTGAACAGATCAATCTCATTGGTAATGACATTAAGCATGTAGAGGAGTAGATCGATGAACTTTTATTTAGAAGTTGCCATTAAATTGTGCATCGGTCTTTTCTCGCTTGTTCTGGCAATTAACGTCAGCGGAAAAGGAAACCTAGCACCAACTGCAGCAATTGACCAGGTTCAAAACTTTGTACTTGGCGGCATTGTTGGCGGCATGATCTACAACAGTTCAATTACCATTTTGCAGTTCACCCTTGTCCTGCTTATTTGGCTCATTATTGTTATGGTTCTCAAATGGCTGAGAACAAACAATATGCTGGTCAAGCAGTTGATTGATGGACGTCCTGTTATTGTTATTGATAAGGGCAAGCTGCTTGTAGACAACTGTAGGTCTATGGGTCTCACTGCCTACGATGTGTCGCTGAAGCTTCGCCAGGCAGGAGTGAATTATATCTCAGACGTTAAGCGTGCCATTCTTGAGCAAAATGGACAGTTGATTATTGTTAAAAAAGGAGAAGAGAACGTTAGATTCCCGCTTATTACTGACGGACAAGTTCAGACGAACATTCTTGAGACGCTGGACCTGGAAGAGAATTGGCTTGAAAGAGAACTTGAGCATCAAGGTTATAAGTCTGCTTCAGAGGTTTATTTGGGTGAGTATAATAGTGGAGATTTGATTATTACTCCGTATGCGGAGAAAGATCAGTAGGTTAGCAAGAGATAAAACAGTTAACCTGTTTATTCCAATTCCGTTTGCGGAAAAGATAAGAAATTTATCGTTGACTTGAATTGGAATATGTATACTAAGGCTAACTTTTAGAAAGCGGACTGTCGGAAGACAGCCCGCTTTCGTGCTAAAGGGGAAGCATGAATGCATGTTCAGATGATGAGAAGTGAGTAGAAAGGCAAAGAAGTGAGGAGAAACATGGGTTTCTCGCCATGTTTTTATGCTTGGTAGCGAGGACAATCGCACGATTTTGTTTGAAGAATTTGGCACTACACCGTATTGGTTTTTATAGTTTTGGGAGATGTAACATGAATTTGAATCCAACCGTTTCTCGTCGTAGCGCACTTGTAGCTTCCGCTTTTGGAGTGAGTGCTATTCTTGCTGGCTGCAAGCCTGAGGCTCAAAAGCAAGAAGGAGCTTCTGATAACAAAGACCAGAAGAAGCTCAGCATTGTTGCAAGTTTTTATCCTATGTACGATTTTGCAAAGCGCATTGCTGGCGATCATGCTGAAGTAACATGCCTCGTTCCAGCAGGTACTGAGCCACATGATTGGGAGCCATCCAGCAAGGATATGAAGACTATCCAGGAAGCAGACTTCTTGATTTACAACGGTGCTGGTATGGAGCACTGGGTCAAGGACGTACTTGATGGTCTTGGTTCTGGCACAAAACTTACAGCAGTTGAGACCAGCAAAGACGTTAAACTTCTTGAGCTTGAAGAGGACGATGATCACGATCATGAGGAGAAGAAAGACGACCATGATCACGATCACGATCATGGCGGAACTGACCCTCACGTTTGGCTGAGCCCTCTGAATGCAAAGATTCAGATGAAGAATATTTGTGATGCGCTTTCCGAGAAGGACTCTGAGCACAAGTCAGAGTATGCTGCCAATCTTGATAAGGCAAACGCAGACTTTGATACGCTTGATAGTGAGTTCCACAAGGGTCTGGATTCACTACCTAACAAGACCATTGTTGTTTCTCACCAGGCATTTGGTTATCTATGTGAGGCATATGGTCTTACACAGATGCCAATCGAGGGTGTTGAGGCAGATGCAGAGCCAAATGCTCAAGAAATGAAAGAGATTACTGAGTTCGTAAAAGAGCATAATGTAAAGGTTATTTTTACGGAGGAACTGGTAAGCCCTAAGGTTGCTCAGGCAATTGCTGAAGCAACAGGAGCTCGTGTTGAAGAGCTCAACCCACTTGAGGGTCTTACTGACGAGGAGCTCAAGGCAGGCGAGGATTACCTCTCTGTTATGCGCGAGAACCTCAAGGCTCTTGAGGGCGCTCTCGCATAGTGTGTTGCCAGCTTAGGCTGGATGTTTGGAGGACGTGTTGCAGGAAAGTCAGATAGCCGTTTCGCTTCAAGACGTGAGTTTTTCTTACAAGAAGACGCGTGTCTTAAGCGATGTAAATTTAGACGTTCATCAAGGTGAGATTTGCGCTCTTATTGGTGATAACGGAGCTGGTAAATCTACGCTCTCTCGTATTGTGGTGGGTGAGCTTGAACCTACAAGTGGTAAGTCACTTCTTTTTGGAACGTCCTCGACTCGGTTTAAAGACTGGGAGCGTGTAGGCTATGTCCCACAGCTGCCTTCAGAATCGGTTAATCGCTTTCCTGCAAGCGTCGTCGAGCTAGTAGATGCAAGTCAGTATGCTCGTGCCAAAAAGGTAAAGATGAGCGCAAAAGAGCGTCGCGAGCGCACGCTTGAGGCACTTGACCTTGTAGGTATGACTGACTTTTCCACGCGTATTATTAGGGAACTCTCTGGAGGACAGCTCCAGAGAGTTCGCCTTGCCTGCGCGCTGGTAGGAAACCCATCACTACTTATCCTGGACGAGCCTACAACTGGTCTTGATAAAGAGAGTCGCAATCATTTCTATAGCCTAGTGCGAGAAGCCCATGCAGCTCGAGATCTTGCGGTACTTATTGTTACGCATGATCTTGCAGCTCTTGATGCGCTGGCTTGTCGAGTTGTTGAAGTTGCTGACCACAAAGCTACAGAAATTGCAGGTAGGGGTCACGGTCATGATCACTGTGCAGTTCATGGAGCTCACTGTGACCTTGACTCTCATCATGTCCACGACCACAATCGCGGAAAATTAGATGATTTTGCTTTAACGGAGTCCCTTGGTCCTGCGTCCGACGTTGTTCAAGATGCCCAAGACTCGCATGAGAGGAGGGCATAAATGTTTGAATACGTATTTATGCAGCGAGGAATTCTTGTAGGAATTCTTCTGGGAGCAATTATCCCGCTTGTAGGCGTTACGGTTGTATTGAAGCGCCTCTCTATGATTGGCGATGCTCTTTCACATACCTCTCTTGCAGGTGTTGCAGGCGGCATGATTGCAGGTATTAATCCTGTTGCCGGAGCAATTGCCGCTTGTTTGGGTGGTGCGCTTTGTGTTGAGGGAGTGCGTCGTCACTTTAAAGATCAGTCAGAGCTTGCAGTTGCTATTGTTATGGCAGCAGGCATTGGTCTAGCAGGTGTTTTGTCAGGTTTTGTTCCCAATTCATCAAGCTTCAACAGCTTTATGTTTGGCTCAATTTTGACCGTGAGCGAGCAAGAAGTTCAGATGATTGTGGCCATCAGTGTACTTGCTGTTGCTTTTTGTTTCTTCCTCAGAAAAGAACTTTTCTTGATGTCTTTTGACGAGCGTCATGCCCGTTGTGTAGGTGTGCCTGTAAGCCTTATTAACTTTGGCTTTGTTATCGCAGTAGCTTTGGTGGTTGCTGTAGCAGCAAGAACGGTTGGCTCACTTATTGTTTCATCCATGATGGTGGTTCCTGTTGCCTGCGCTCTGCAGATTTCCCGCAGTTGGAAGCAATGTTGTTTGTATGCAAGCACGGTGGGTATGCTGACCTCACTTGGTGGACTTGTTGTCTCCTATGAGCTTGGCCTTAAACCTGGAGGAACCATCGTTCTTCTCGCGGTTGTTACGCTTTTGTTTATCTTTCTGGTAAAAAGGGTTGTGCTGCTGCTCAAAACTCGCACAGTGTGATACTCTGAACAAAGTGCGTTGACGGAGAGGTTTGCCGGAGCACGTTGTGAACAGAGAGGGTGTTCGTGGTTGAGAAACACCTGCACAGCGCTGGTAGAGTTCACTCCCGAGCTACAACTTGAACGGCGTCATTGCTTAGTAGGGAAGTCGTCTGCCTAACGAGACTAGGCTTTCAAGTGGATTGCACAGAGAGAAAACTGTGCAATCAACCGAGGTGGTACCGCGGAAATTTTCCGTCCTTGGGCATATGCTCAGGGGCGGTTTTCTATTGAAAGGGTAATTACATGGGAATGTCTGAGGAACTCTCGGCAATTCGCGAGCAAGTACTTGAAGGAATTGCTAAGGCAACAAACCTTGAAGCACTTGAGAAGGTGCGCGTTGCATCAATGGGAAAGAAGGGCTCTCTTACCGCAATTATGCGTATGATGGGTCAGGTTCCCGCAGATCAGCGCCCTCAAATGGGTCAGCTTGCAAACACTGTTCGCGCTAACGTTGAGACCGCTATTCGTGAGCGCCAGCTTGCTTTAAAGCGAGAAGCCCTTGAAGCCCAGCTCAATGCTGAGGCAACTGATATTACCCTTCCAGGTCGTCGTCTGAGCCCAGGTACTCAGCACCTCATTGAGCAGGTACGTGAAGAGATGGAAGACATCTTCATCAGCATGGGTTACACCATTGAGACGGGCCCCTATGTTGAGACCACCTACTACAACTTCACAGCGCTGAACGCTCCTGAAGATCACCCAAGCCGTTCTGGTAAGGATACGTTCTACGTAGTAGACAATGCACCAGAAGGAAAGGAATCGCACGTACTGGGTGAGTCTGACGTTCTTCTTCGTACGCAGACCTCCGGCGTTCAGGTGCATACCATGGAGACAAAAGAGCCTCCTATTTACATGATTTGCCCTGGTACGGTATTCCGTCCTGACACAGCAGACGCTAACCACCTGCCTCAGTTTACGCAGATGGAAGGCCTTGTTGTTGATGAGGGAATCACCTTTGGTGACCTCAAAGGCACCCTTGATCACTTTACTCGTGAGATCTTTGGTAAGGACCGTGCTACACGCTATCGTCCTCACTTCTTCCCATTCACTGAGCCAAGCTGCGAGGTAGATGTTTCTTGTGGCGTCTGTCACGGCGAGGGCTGCCGCTTCTGCAAGAATACCGGTTGGCTTGAGATTCTTGGCTGCGGCATGGTTGATCCTAACGTCTTCAAGTACTGCGGTATTGATTCCGAGAAGTACACAGGCTTTGCCTTTGGCATTGGTGTTGAGCGTGTTGCAGCACTTCGTTATGACCTTCCTGACCTGCGTATGCTCATCTCTGGTGACCAGAGAGTCCTGCGTCAGTTCTAATCATCGGCGTCTTATTAGAAAGGCAATCACATGCGTGTATCTTATGAATGGCTGAAGACGCTCGTTGATCTTCCTCAGGACCCAAAAGACCTTGAGCGTGAGTTTGTGCGCACGGGCACTGAGGTTGAAGCTGTAGAGCGTGTTGGCGCTAACCTTGATTATGTTGTTACAGCTCAGGTTGTGAGCAAAGAGCCTCATCCTGATTCTGATCACATGTACGTTACCCTCGTTGACGTGGGCAACAATAATGTGGATAAGGACGGAAATCCTGTTCCTCTGCAGATTGTTTGCGGAGCTCAGAACTTTAATCAGGGAGACCACATTGTTACCGCAATGATTGGTGCAGTACTTCCTGGAGACTTTAAGATTAAAAAGTCCAAGCTGCGTGGCGTTGAGTCTTGCGGCATGAACTGCTCTTCTCGCGAGCTGGGTCTTGGCGATGACCAGAGCGGCATTATGATTCTTCCTGAGGATGCTCCAATTGGTATGCCACTTACGGATTACCTGGGCATGTCTGACGTTGTTCTTGATTGCGAGATTACCCCTAACCGTCCTGACTGCCTCTCTATGACAGGTATGGCTGTTGAGGTTTCTGCAATGTATGACATCGACACCCACATTGAGCTTCCAAGTGTTGCCTCTGAGTCTGGTGCAGATGCATCTGAGCAGGTAGATGTTACTATTGCTGACCCCGAGCTCTGCTCAAGGTACACCGCTCGCGTGGTTCGTAACGTCAAGATTGGTCCAAGCCCTGAGTGGCTTGCTCGTCGCGTTACAGCTTGTGGTGGCCGCTCAATCAACAACGTTGTTGATGTTACCAACTACGTTATGTACCTGACTGGCCAGCCTCTACACGCTTTTGACCTTGGAAAACTTACCAAGGAAGATGGCAAGTATCACATTGTGGTTCGCGCCGCAGAAGACGGTGAGCACATTGTGACGCTTGATGGAGAAGACCGTGAGCTCACGTCTGATATGACCGTCATTACTGATAACGGTAAAACTCCTATTGCGCTTGCTGGTGTTATGGGCGGCTTGGATTCTGAAATTACCGAGAATACCGTTGATGTTCTTTTGGAGTCTGCGGTCTTTGATAATGGACACATTAGCCGTACCAGCAGAAACCTTGACCTTATGAGTGAGGCTTCTATTCGCTACGAGCGTCTTGTGGATCCAAACGGCTGCGCATCTGTTGCAGATATTGCAGCAGCTCTCTTTGAGGAGTGCTGTGGTGCTGAGGTTTGCCCAGGTATCGTTGATGTATATCCAAAGGTAAAAGAGGCAGTAACAATTAAGCTTCGTCCAGGGCGTGTCTGCGCCCTTGCAGGTGCTCAGATTCCAGAAGAGTTTATGGTTTCTCGCCTTACGCGTCTTGGTTGCAAGATTACTCCTGCAGACAACGGAGAGCTGAGCGTTATTGCTCCTACAAATCGTCCAGACCTTACACGCGAGGTTGACCTGATTGAGGAGATTGTTCGCCTGTGGGGTGAAGGTGATATTGAGGCTACGCTTCCTGCTGCTAGAAACCATGCTGGCGGCCTGACTTCAGAGCAACGTCAGATTAGAAAGATCGGTCGCACGCTGCGCGCTCTTGGCTTGAACGAGACAAAGTCGTATCTGTTTGCAAGTCCAGACGACCTTTCTAAGCTTGGCATGAGCGAAGAGGGAAGAGGCGTGCCTGTAAAGGTTATGAGCCCACTTGTTGCTGATCAGTCTGAGATGCGTCGCTCCATTGTCCCAGGTCTTCTGCGCTCCGTTGCATATAACCTTGCCCATGGCGTTTCTAACATTGCTATGTACGAGCTAGGTCGCGTGCTCTTTGGCCACAAGGATAAGAGCCAGCCAGATGAGCCCAGTTACGTCTGTGGCGTATTAGTTGGTCGCCCAGCAGATGATTCGTGGAACGCTAAGTATCCTGCTTACGATTTCTTTGATGCTAAGGGCATTGTTGAGGGCCTGCTTGAGGCGCTTCGTATTCCTAAGGTGCGTTTCCGTGTAGCTGAGCCAGAGCAGTACGGTTGGCTGCAGCCTGGTCGTGCTGCTGAGATTCTTGCAGGTAGCGAGACAATCGGTTGGGTTGGAAACATTCATCCTTTGTCGCTTCAGAACTTTGACATTGAGGTTCCCGTCATTGCGTTTGAGATTTCTGTTGCGTCGCTTTTGCGTCTTTCTCAGAAAGATCTTCCTATTGTTGAGCCTCCAACCTACCCAGGCATCTCTATTGACCTGGCACTTGTTGTTGACGAGAGCGTTACTGCTGAGCAGTTGGTTCAGCGTTTGAAGTCTGCTGGTGGCAAGCTCCTCTGCGACATCAGGCTCTTTGACGTGTATCGCGACGCCCTGCGTGTTGGTGAAGGCAAGAAGTCTATGGCCTTCTCGCTCACGTATCGTGCAGACGACAGAACGCTTACTTCAGAAGAGGTCGAGAAGACCCATACAAAGCTTGTGGAGAAGGTTCTTCGTTCTACCGGCGGAGAAATTCGCGGATAAGCAGGTAATTGTAGTGCCAAGTTGGAACGTACATATTGCTCATGCTGACCGGCTCCTTGAGAAAGGAGCCGGTTGCTTGGGTGTAGATATTCACTACCCTGATGCATTTCTGCTTGGAAACGTTGCTCCTGATGTGCACATTGGCTTTATGGTTCCAGACTATTCTCACAAGGTGAGGTACGGTCGAAGCCATCAGTCATACCCAGGAAGTTTGCCTATTCCAAGTTACAGGCGCTATCAGCGTAATTTTATGGGTGGCCTTAACCCAGCAGAGTATCTACTACAGACTGACTTCATCCAGCAAAATGTGAGTTATTGCTCAGCTGAGCAGCGCAGCTTAGTAGATCAGCGCCAGCTCAGAGAGCTTATCGTGGGCATTTGGTGCCACCTTGTTTGCGACCATGTATATAACACTCATACACGGGCATTTTTGCGTGCTCATCATATTCCGACAGGAGAAGATGCACGTATTCGTAAGCAAGCAGATTTTGATGTTTACGGGCGCTCGCTTGATATGAATCGTCTGCCAGAAGCATCTGATGAGCTCTTTGCGGTTGCTGCAGCTCATCCACAGTATGGGTTTACGCATTCAGATGTTGAGCAAACACTTCAGGTTATACAGCGCATTGCAGAGGAGAATCGCCAGAATAGTGTGAGCTGCCCGCAGTATCAAATGCTTGATACTGAGTTTTTCTCGTCAGCCTATAAAGAGGCAGAGGAAACGCTCGTTCAAGGATTTATGCTGCAAAAACATAACTAGTTCAGTTAAAGTTATATTCTCGCTTTTCTGAGATAGGTTTTGGAGGACGCTATGGAAAAGATGGAATCTCGCGGAACATTTACGGAGTATCTGCCTTCATACACCATTGGTGTTGATGCTTATAAGTCGGTACTGCATATTGTTAAGCGCTTTGGCAAAAATGCCGTAGTCATTGGTGGACCAACTGCAATGGAGAAGGCACGCCCAAAGCTTGAGGCTGCACTTGCGGATTCTGAGGTTTCTATCTCTTCTTGGATTTCTTACGGCACTAACTCTACGCACGCAAATGCCAAGAGAATTGCAGCAATGCCTGAGGTTATTGCTGCTGATATGCTCTTCCTTGTTGGTGGTGGTCGTGCAATTGATGAGGGTAAAGAGATTGCAACTATTCTGGACAAGCCATACTTTACCTTCCCAACACTTGCTTCTAACTGCGCTCCTGTAACAAGAATTGCTGTTTTCTATAAAGAGGATGGTTCTGCAGATACGTACTTCATTCCTGCTGAGTTACCTGTTCATACCTTTATTGATACGCAGATTATTGCAGAGAGCCCTGATGAGTACTTCTGGGCAGGAATTGGCGATGCCTTCTCTAAGGGTCCTGAGGTTGAACTTTCTTCCAGAGAAGTTGAGCTGCTCCACAGCCCTCTTATGGGACGAGCCCTTGCCGCAGGTGCCTGCATTGAGCCTCTGTTTGATAATGCAGAGCAGGCACTGGCAGATAAGCGCGCCGGCGTTGTCTCTGAGGCATTTGAAAACGTTGTTCTTAACATCATTATTACCGCTGGCGTGGTGTCTAACATGACCACCAATATTGGTGCTGAGCGCGGTGCGTATTACTTCAATTCCTCAACCGCTCATGCCTTCTACAATGCCTTTACTGCTCTGGGCGAGCGTGGCGAGAAACACCTTCATGGTGAGGTTGTTTCCTTTGGTACCTGCGTTCTTTATGCCTTTGACGGCAACCTTAAGGCACTTGAGGAGCAGGTGGCGCTTAATAGAAAGCTTGGTCTCCCAACCACCTTGGCCGATCTGGACATTACTCCAGAATCAGTTGACGCTGACCTGGACATCATTGTTGAGCGATCTCAGAAGACCAACGAGTGGGGTCGCGCTCCTTATGGATTTACAACTGATCGCTTCCGCCAGGCAATTCTTGATACCGACGCATACGGTAGGGCAGTTGCTTCGGGCGAGAAGGACCAAGAGACAGCAGCTCTTGATGTAATTGCTGCACATGCTCCTTCAGCTGAGACGGCTGTACCACGCAAGATGTAGCTGCAAGTAACCTGAAGAATCACTTTAGGAAGAGGACTTGTAGGAGCCAGCTTTCTTAAGTCGCTTCACGGTTATATAAAAAGTTTTTGTATCAAATGGCAGTTTATTTGGATAAGCTGCCATTTCTTTTAGTTGCAATTTTTATTCACTATTATTAACAAAAATCGGTAAAAACAAAAAATAACGCGTACGGTCGTTTTTTATCGGTGAAAGTCATATTGACTGTTTGTCACCGTGTTTTACCTTGTAATGGTTTATCTTAGTAACTATCAACTACGAGTCTTTATGGATAACAAATCTATAAGATGCGTAGATTTCATTGGTAAGCGCGGGGGTGAGTATGGCAGAGTTAAATGCATCGTTAGCAGTGAGTGACCAGGATGCATACTTGTTTGCGCAAGGAAAATGGTTCCAGAGTCATAAGAAATTAGGTGCACACCCTGCGGTTCAAGAAGATGGAGTTGAAGGTTATCATTTTGCGGTTTGGGCCCCCAATGCAGCCTCTGTCTCTGTTGTTGGAGACTTTAATAATTGGGATGATACCGTCAACGTTCTTTCTCGCTCAAATCATGGCGGAATCTGGGAAGGTTTTATTCCAGGAATCACCTCGGAAGTATTGTATAAATTCCTGATTGTATCCGCTTCTGGACAGAAGATTTTTAAGGCTGACCCCTATGGTACCTATGCGGAGGTCAGACCACATACGGCATCTATTACGTTTGACCCAGACGTGTACGTTTGGGAAGACGAAGCATGGATGAAAAGGCGTGCAACACTTAAGTTCCTGCATAGTCCTCTTAACATCTTTGAAGTTCATCTTGGGAGCTGGAAGCAGCATACTGACCTGACTGCCCAAGAGGAAGATTCTGCTGATACAGAGACTGTAGAGCAGACTGAAGAACCCAAGGACTATTTTGACACCAACGTAGATGCCTTCTACACCTATGATGACCTCTCAGAAGAGCTGGTAGCCTATGTTAAAGATATGGGCTACACCCACATTGAGCTTCTCCCTGTTATGGAGCATCCTTTTGACGGATCTTGGGGTTATCAGGTAACGGGTTATTTTGCTCCCACCTCAAGGTATGGCAATCCTGCCCAGTTCAAACACTTTATTGACTGCTGCCACCAGGCTGGTATTGGTGTCATTTTAGACTGGGTCCCAGGAGGCTTCTGTAAAGATGCTCATGGTCTTGCGGAGTTTGATGGTACCAAGCTCTTTGAAGAAAAAGAGCATCCTAACTGGGGAACTCTTAAGTTTGATCTTACTCGTGGTGAGGTTAGAAGCTTCCTTGTTTCTAACCTGCTTATGTGGCTGAAGGACTATCACGCTGATGGCATTCGTGTTGACGGTGTCAGTAGCATGCTGTATTTGAATTTTGGTATCGACGATCCTTCTCAGAAGCGCTTTAACCATAAGGGCACAGAGGAAGATTTGGATGCAAGCGCTTTCTTGCGTCTCTGCAACGAGACAGCTCAAAAAGAACATCCCGATATTTTGATGATTGCAGAAGAGTCCACAGCATGGCCGCTGGTTACCTATCCTCCCGAGGTTGGGGGACTTGGCTTTAACCTTAAGTGGGACATGGGCTGGATGAATGATACGCTGCACTATTGTCAGACTGATTTCCCTTATAGACCAGGTAACCACCGTCTTCTGACTTTCTCCAGCATGTATCAGTTCAATGAGAACTTTGTACTGCCACTGAGCCATGACGAGGTTGTTCATGGTAAGTGCAGTCTTATTCAGCGCATGCCGGGAGATTGGTGGAGACAGTTTGCTGGCATGAGGGCTTTGGCGCTTCATCAGATGACTCATCCGGGCGCTAAGCTCAACTTTATGGGCAACGAGATTGCGCAGTTTATTGAGTGGCGCTACTACGAGGGTATTGAGTATTACTTGACTGAGGAGTATCCAACTCACGCTCATCAGCAGGCATTTATTAAGGCCCTTAATCATTTCTATAAGAATCATCCAGGACTTTGGCAGCATGCCTACGACAACCGTGGATTTGATTGGATTGACGCAGACAATAATGAGCAATCAATCATCTCGTTTGTTCGTCACGGAAGAAAGCCTTCCGAGGACCTGGTTATTCTCATCAATTTTGACGTTGCAACCCATCAGAAATTCCGTTTAGGCATGCCTTCTGCAGGTGTGTGGAAAGAAGTGTTCAATTCCGACGCAAAAGAATTTGGCGGTTCGGGTATTGTGAATACTAAGAAACTTTCCACTAAGCCAGTGGCATGGAATGGAAGAGATTATTCGGTAGAACTGTCTGTTCCTCCGCTTGGTGGCATTGTTTTAGCGTTTGAGAAAGAACTTCCAAAGAGGGGGAAGCATGGCCGTAAATAACGGACAAAACATTTTTACCGATAAACAAGATTTTGAAGAGCAGTATCGTGATAAGTTCATCAAGATTCTTGGCAAATACTATGGAGAGTGCACTGATCAGGAGCGCTATAACGTTCTTGCTCACCTCATTGCAGAAAAGGCGCGAGAAATTCAGTCAACCTCCTATATTCATGCAAACAAGCAGGTCTATTACTTCTCCCTTGAGTTCCTTCTAGGACCACTGCTTGAAAATTACCTGCTCAATCTTGGTATTACCGACGTTGTTGCAGAGGGCCTTAAAGAGATGGGTACGTCTCTTCAGGAGCTTGCTGCTCAAGAGGTAGATCCTGGTCTTGGCAATGGTGGTCTGGGTAGGCTCGCCGCGTGCTTCCTGGACTCCATGGCACACGAGGGAATGGCTGGCTTTGGTAATGGCATGAGATACCGCTACGGCCTCTTCCGTCAGGAGATTAAGGATGGACGCCAGGTAGAGCGTACCGATAACTGGCTGGCAAATGGATATCCTTGGGAAGTCAGAAAAGATGATTCCAGCGTACTAGTGCGCTTTGGTGGCACCGTTGTAAGGCATGAGGACGAGAATGGCAACTTCTGGTTCTCGCAAGAGGGTGGCCAGGTAGTAAGGGCTGTTCCATACGATGTGCCTATTGTTGGTTATGGCGCAAAGACCGTAAATAAACTGCGTCTTTGGTCTGCAGAACCAGCAGAGGAAGACTTTGATCTTGATGCTTTTAACGCCGGCGATTATGCACGTGCTAATAAGTTCCGCTCTGACGTTGAGGCAATCTCAACCATTTTGTATCCAAATGACTCTGGTGAGCACGGACGCATTCTTCGCTTGAAGCAGGAGTACCTGTTTGTCTCCGCTGGTCTTCAGACCATTCTTCGTGCTTACAAGGATAAGTACGGTGAGGATTGGGACCACTTTGCAGATCACGTCTGTATCCACACTAACGATACGCACCCTGCAATGTGCGGACCAGAGCTTATGCGTCTGCTTGTCGATGACCATGGCGTTGACTTTAACAAGGCATTTGATATAGCGAGAAACGCAATCTCTTATACCAACCACACCGTTATGCCTGAGGCTCTTGAGAAGTGGCCTATCAACACCTTCCGTGAGCTGCTTCCCCGCCTGTATATGTTTATTGATGAGGTTGATCGCCTCTATAAGGAGCAGCTGCTTGCTGACTCTAACGGCAACACCGATCTTCTCGCCTCAACTGCTGTTTTGTGGGACAACACCGTTCGTATGGCTAACCTCTCTATTCTGTTTAGCCACTCGGTTAATGGCGTCTCTGACCTGCACACAAACATTTTGAAGCAGAGTGTTTTGAAGGATTTCTACAAGCTTCGTCCAGAAATCTTTAATAACAAGACTAATGGCATCTGCCACCGTCGTTTCTTGGCACAGGCTAATACCGCTTACGCAAAGCTTATTACTGAGGCTATCGGTACCGGCTGGCTTGATGATGCCAACGAGCTCAAAAAACTTTCTGCCTTTGAGAATGACGCTGAGTTCTTGGACAAGATGGACGCTGCTAAGAGAGAAGAAAAAGAGCGTCTTGCTGCATACGTCAAGAAGACAGCCGGTGTTGAGATGGATACCAATACCATCTTTGATACGCAGGTAAAACGCTTCCATGCATATAAGCGTCAGCTGCTTAATGTCTTTAAGATTTTGTATCTCTACAACCGCATGCTTGATGATTCAAGCTATAAGCCAGCTCCAACAACCTTTATTTTCTCGGGCAAGGCTGCTCAGAGCTATACCTTTGCAAAGGAAGTCATTCGACTTATTCACTCCGTTGCAGACGTGGTTAACAACGACGAGCGTATTGAGGGTCGTCTGAAGGTTGTCTTTATTCCAAACTTTGCTGTTTCAAATGCACAGCTTATTTATGCCGCATCTGATATTTCAGAGCAGATTTCGGTTGCTGGTGCAGAGGCTTCTGGTACCTCAAACATGAAGCTTATGATGAATGCGGCTCTGACCCTTGGAACATATGACGGTTCAAATATTGAGATCTCTGAGCTTGCAGGACCAGAGAACATTAAGATTTTTGGTCTCCGTGCAGACGAGGTCCAACAGGTATATGCTTCCGGCACCTACTTTGCACAAAACCTGCTTAACCAGAACCCAACGCTGGCTCGCATTGTAAATATGCTGACCGATGGTTCTTTGAGCCGACTCTCTGGCAACTTTGAGTCAATTCGTGACTATCTGCTGATTAACAATGATCCTGACCTGGTGCTTATTGACTTTGATGCCTATGTGAAGGCATGGGAAGAGCTTACTCAGTCCTATGCAGATCGTCGTAGCTGGAATGCTCGTGCACTTCACAATACCGCAAACTCTGGTTTCTTCTCGGCTGATAGAACTATCAGGGAGTACATGGAAGATATTTGGCACGTGTAAGGATCTGCGTTTAGGTTCAATCGTCGTAGGACGTTGAGAATATAGACCTCTGTTGGGGAGAGAGGAGATTTGGATATGAGCAAAAGGGAATGTCTTGCAATGCTACTTGCAGGAGGACAGGGAAGCCGCTTAGGTGCTTTGACCTCAAAAGTAGCTAAACCTGCTGTCTCGTTTGGTGGCAAGTTCCGCATTATTGACTTTGCATTATCCAACTGCGCAAATTCAGGAATTTCTACGGTAGGTGTTTTGACACAGTACCGTCCGTATTTGCTGCACTCTTACGTGGGATCAGGTAGTGCTTGGGACCTTGATGAGCGCGGTGGTGGAATTTCTATTCTTCCTCCCTTCGCAACACAGTCTGGTGGTGCGTGGTATGCGGGAACCGCAGATGCCGTCACCCAGAATATTGGTTACATTGAGCAGAATAACCCTGATTACGTACTAATTCTCTCTGGCGATCAGCTTTACCGTATGGACTACGGCGAGATGCTCGCCTGCCATAAGAAGAACAACGCAGACCTCACCATTGCTGTTATGCCTGTTCCTTGGGAAGAGGCTTCTCGCTTTGGCATCATGTCCATTGATGATGAGGATAGAATCACCAAGTTTTCCGAGAAACCCAAAGAGCCAGAGTCCAACCTGGCGTCCATGGGAATCTATATCTTTAGCACAGACCTGCTTCTTGAGACTTTGCGTGAGGACGCAAAGAATCCTGAATCTTCTCATGACTTTGGCGGCGATATTATTCCGTCGTTGCTTGATGATGGTAAACGTCTTTTTGCCTATCGCTTTGAGGGTTTCTGGCGCGATGTAGGCACCATTGCAAGTTATCACGAGACCAGTATGGATCTACTTGGATCTGAGCCTAAGTTTGATATCTTCTCGGATAAGTTCCCTATTTTGTCTAATGCTTCCACCCGTCCACCAGCGTACATTGGCGCTTTTGGCGAGGTAGACGACTGTCTGGTAAGCAACGGATGCCAGGTCTTTGGTTATTCTCGCCATTCAATTTTGTCTACCGACGCCGTTATTGGCGAGGGAGCTCGCGTTATTGACTCCGTGCTTCTTCCTGGCGCAGAAGTTAAGCCTGGTGCGGTGGTAATTCGTGCAATCCTTGGTGAGAACGCTGTGGTCGAGAAGAACGTCCACGTTGGTAGTTCTGACCTTAATAAAGAGATTGCTGTTGTTGGAAATGATGTAGTGGTTGAAAGAGGTGAGCACTAATGAATAGAGTAATTGGCCTTATTACCTGCAATTATGCTTCGACTAATATGGAAATCGCCAATGATGTTCGCCCAATTGCATCCATGCCTTTTTTGGGAAGATATCGCTTGGTAGATTTTCCTCTTTCAAATATGGTTAATTCGGACATTAGTACCGTTGGCGTAATCATGCCCTTTAACTATCGCTCACTTATTGATCACCTTGGCTCTGGTAAAGATTGGAACTTGGACCGCAAGAGCGGAGGCTTGTTTATCCTGCCAGGATCCGCTTTTGGTACCTCTCACGCAGGAGCTCGTTTCCTGCTCAGAGATCTGATTTCCAACAGGCCTTATCTTGAGAGAACTGACGCAGAGTATGTTCTGCTGTCCACTTCAAACTTTGTTTTTAACTCTGATCTTAACGAGCTGCTTGATCAGCATCTTGAGTCCGATGCAGACATCACTATGATGACCTACACCACTCGTTATAACGATAGAGACGTTATTGGTGTTGAGCTTGACGGTGACCGTGTAGTTAAAACGCACAATGGTGTTCAGCGCGGAGACGAGGCTTCTCTCGACTGCTTTATTATCAAGCGCGATTTGCTTATTGACATGCTTGATTGGTATAGAGCTACTGATTATCTTGATCTCTTTGAGGCACTCCACGCTGACTATAATCGTGTCAAGGTTCGCACCTTCCACTTTGAAGGTCATGTAGCATCTATCTTCTCAAAGAATGCTTACTACCATGCAAACATGGAGCTTTTGAATCCTATGCCCGCAAATGAGCTCTTTACCCCAGAGCGCTCTATCAAGACAAAGGCTCACGATAACGCTCCTGCAAAGTTTGATATTGGCTCTAAGGTAAGTAACTCTACTATTTCTGCAGGTTGTCGTATCCGTGGATCTGTTACCGGTTCCATCCTTGGTCGTAACGTCATCATTGAGCGTGGCGCAGTAGTACGCGATTCTATTGTGATGGAAGGTTGCATTGTTAAGGAAGGTTCTGTAGTCGAGCACGCTATTGTAGACCGTTCTAACATTATTCCTGCAGGTACTGAGCTTCGTGGTACCAGCGAAGAAATTCTTCTTCAGCGTAAAAACAATAAGAGGGTGGCGTAACAATGTCCCAAGTCTCCAAGCGTCGCAAACTTCGCGTTGTCTATGCAACTTCAGAGGTAGCGCCTTTTTCCAAGTCGGGTGGCCTTGGAGATGTTTCGGGCTCATTGCCACAGGCACTTAAAAAAGTAGGAGCAAGAGTGGCGGTTATCTCGCCACTCTACAGCTCTATTAAGCCCGAGTGGAAACAAAAGATGAAGAAGGTCTACGAGCTTCAGGTGCCTCTTTCGTGGCGCTTTGAGTATTGTGGGCTGTGGCATCTGGTTCATGAAGGCGTTGATTTTTACTTTGTAGATAACGAGTCTTACTTTGCTCGTGATGGCCTTTATGGCTACTTTGATGATGGAGAGCGCTATGCGTTCTTCTCCAAGGCTCTGTGTGAGCTGATTGCACACGTCCCAGAGCTCTCCTGCGACGTTCTGCACTGCAATGACTGGCAAACGGCATTAGCACCTGTATTTTTACGTGAGCACTATCAGGGTGTCCCTGAGGTTCAGAACGTTAAGACGGTTTTCTCCATTCACAACGTTAAGTTCCAAGGTCAGTTTACTGACAAGATGCTCAGCGACGTGCTAGGTCTTGCAGATATCCCAGCAGCAGTTGACCAGTTAAGGTGCGATGCAAGCTCTATCAATTTTATGAAGGGTGCACTTTGCTACTCTGACTACCTGCTTACCGTTAGTCCAACGTATGCTCAGGAGCTTCAGACAGAGCACTTCGGAGAGGGGATGGATGACATCTTCCGTCGCCGACAAAGTGTTCTGCGTGGAATTTTAAACGGTATTGACCTTGGTGCTTGGTCACCTGCAAGCAATCCTTATATTCCACAGAACTTCTCGGCACGTCATATGGAAGGTAAGGCTGAGTGCAAGCGTCAGCTGCAAGAGGAGTTGGGTCTTGAGGTAAATCCAGATGTACCTCTTGCGGTAATGGTTACGCGCTTGACTAACCAGAAAGGCTTGGGCCTGATTCGCTACGCAATGGATCGCCTTATTTGCGCTGGTCTTGAAATTGCTGTTCTGGGAACCGGCGATGCTGAGCATGAAGATGCTATGCGTTACTTTGATGAGCATTATGGCAACCGTATGGCTGCACGTATTGAGTTTGATATTGCGCTTTCTCACCGCATGTATGCAGGTGCGGATATGTTTTTGATGCCATCAGAGTTTGAGCCTTGCGGTCTTTCTCAGATGATTTCTATGCGTTATGGCACGCTTCCTGTTGTTCGCGAGACGGGCGGTTTGGCAGACTCGGTTAAACCGTATAACCAGTTTACGGGCGAAGGAACCGGTTTTAGTTTTGCCAATCAAAACGCAGATGAAATGGCAGATATTATTCTGTACGCCGCCGATGTTTATAGAAACGATAAACAATCGTGGGCAAATCTTGTAAAACAGGCGATGGCAGAGGACTTTAGTTGGCATAACGCTGCAAATGAATATCTTGACGTGTATCATTTACTACACCCTGAGATTATCAGGTATGTACGTCGTCGAGATTGGTAAGAATGCAGGCTTTTCACAACACCTCAAACATTGTTTGTAGAGATCCAAAAGGCGCGGTAGAACTAGGTACTTCAGCAACAATCAGAATATTTGCTTGGGACGATGATGTTCAATCAGTAACGCTTCGTCTCTGGCAAGAGTATGGCCCTGAATCGTCTCCAGAGGCCCAAGCTCTGTCTGGCGAGAAACGCGTTGTGATGCAAAAGAGTGATTTTGCTGGCGCGCTTCCGACTGGTGTACCTGACTATGCGCAGTGCTTTGAAGCAATTGTTAAACCAGCTGCTACAGGCCTTATTTGGTATCGTTTTGAGCTTCAGGCTTCTGACGGAGCAGTTTGGTCATATGGTGCTCAAGAAAATAGATGCACCGGTGTTGGTAGCTTTGCCTATGGCGAGCCACCATCATTTCAGATTACTTGCTATGAGCCTCGTGGTGGCTTTGCGGGTGTAGAAGATCCTAGCTGGTACAAAGGGGGAGTTGTCTACCAGATTTTCCCCGACAGGTTTGCACGAGATGCAAACTGGCACAAACGTACCAAGCAAGCACTTGCTGTTCCAAGAAGTGGGGTTTCTCGCCAGCTGGTTGAAGACTGGGAGAAGACCCCTGGGTATCAGCGAGATGCTAATGGCCGCGTGACTGAGTGGGATTTCTACGGCGGTTCTTTAGCTGGTATTGAAGAGAAGCTTTCCTACTTGGAAAATCTTGGAATAACTGCGCTTTATTTGAATCCAATCTATGCTGCTTCCAGTAATCATCGCTACGATATTGCGGATTATTTAGAAGTTGATCCCGTGTTGGGCACTGTAGAGGATTTTGAACGCCTCTGCGTTAAAGCTGCTGAGCATGGTATTTCCATTATTTTGGATGGCGTTTTTAATCATTGTGGCGCTGATTCAAAATACTTTAATAAATTTTCTAACTACTCTGAACCAGGAGCAGTTCAGCAGGCTGGCTCTGCCTATGATAAGTGGTTTACGTTCCATGAGGATGGAACATACGAGAGCTGGTGGGGTGTTGATGCTCTTCCGACGATTGTCTCTGATAACCCTGATTATCAGGAGTTTATTTGTGGCGAGAATGGCGTTATTAGAACGTGGCTGCGCCGAGGTGCTCGCGGTTGGCGCTTAGACGTTGCTGACGAGATTTCTGACTCATTTATTCAGAAGATTCGTGCTGCTGCACTTGCAGAGCGTAGCGATGCGGTCATTATCGGAGAGGTCTGGGAGGACGCAAGTAATAAGCGTGCGTATGGAAAACTCAGACAGTATCTTGAGGGCCTAGAGCTTGACGGTCCTATGAATTATCCTCTGCGTAAATCTATTCTTTCATTTTTGATGAATGAGGTTGGTGCTGAGGCAACAGCTTCTGCTCTTGAGGAACTGTGGGAAAACTATCCTCACGAGGCGTTTTATTCTTGCCTCAACGTGTTTGGAACACATGATAAAGAGCGATTGATTAACGTAGTTGCTGGAGCTCCTGCTCCAGATTCTCTTTCTGCTCATGAGCAGGTAACGTACAGACTTTCTGCTGATCAACGCGGCCTTTCTAAGGCTCGTATGTGGCAGACTGCGGTGCTACAGATGACACTTCCTGGTGTCCCGTCAATCTATTACGGTGATGAGATGGGTGTTGAGGGATTTGTTGATCCAACAAATCGCGCAACCATGCCATGGCCAGAGAGCAGCCCTCGTGCGGACTTAGACTACTTTCATATCTATCGCAATGCCATCGCGCTCAGAAAAACGCTGCCACTACTGGTAGATGGTTCGTTTGAGCCATTTGTTCCAGAAGGAGGATCTGATGACGTTCTGGCATTTTGGCGCAAGCCTCTGCAGGAAGATGAGCAGCAAGAGCAGCAGGGCAAAGCCGCTTCTGGTATCTGTGTTCTGGTGAATAAGAGTCGCTCAGATGCTAAAACAGTATATGTTTCTGTACCTCAAAACATGCAGGTTATTGATGTTATTAGTGGCCAAGCAGTCCCCGTTAAGGACGGCAAAGCAGAGGTCTTTTTGTGGCAGCTTGGATGTACGGTCTTAAACGTTCAGCCAGCTTATAGGTTACAAAAGCCTCTTGAGCTTGGTATGGGAGTGCTTGCTCACATTACCTCTCTGCCTGCCGATGAGAACTCCGCAATTACGCCAGGTCAGAGGCTTGGTGTTATTGGTCGCGAGACTTCCGAGTTCATCGATTTTCTCGCCAAATCTGACCAGAAGTATTGGCAGATTTTACCTGTCAGTCCAACCGATGAGTACGGTTCTCCTTACGCGGGAATTTCCGCTTTTGCAGGAAACATCAATCTACTTAATCCAGCGGCAATGGAGAGAGTCATTTCTGAGTGCAATGACCCTCAAGGCAAGCGATCTGCTGAGTACCAGGCATTTCTGGCGAGAAACTCATATTGGCTTGATTCGTATGCAGCATTTTGTGCTATTAAAGACCTGTTGGGTGAGGGAGTGTGGCAGGAGTGGCCTGAGCAATATCGCAGCTGGTCACAAGAACTTCTTGAGCGTCCTGAGCTTGCTCAGGCAATCGAGCTTCATCGAAAGCAGCAATTTGCTTTTGACGTAATGTGGAGTCAGACATTAGCGGAGGCTCGTGCTAAAGACATTCAGATTATTGGCGATATGCCTATGTTTGTTTCAGAGGATTCCGCTGATGTTTGGGCACATCCAGAACTTTTTGCTTTAGATGATACAGGTCATACAGAGCTTCAGGCTGGAGCTCCTGCTGACGCGTTTTCTCAAGATGGTCAGCTGTGGGGTAATCCAACGTATACCTGGCAGGCTCATAAAGACGAAGGATATCGCTGGTGGATTGAACGTTTCCGCAGGTCTTTCTATCTGTATGACTATACAAGGCTGGACCATTTTATTGGTTTTACGTCTTACTATGCTATTGAGCAGGGAAAGACTGCTGCTGAGGGTTCATTCAAGTTTGGTCCCGGCCTGGAGCTGTTTGATGTTGCTTATAAGCAGCTTGGCCCACTTCCTTTTATTGCAGAAGATTTAGGAGCGGTTACTCCTGCGGTCCGAGCATTGCTTTCTCAGACAGGTTTCCCGGGTATGAGTGTTATCCAGTTTGCTGATGGAGACTGTAGATATTCCTTTACACCAGCTCAAGAGTCTATTGTGTACAGCGGTACCCATGATACGCAAACGCTTATGGGTTTTGTAGAAGCTCGTTTTACAGGTGGCCAGACAACTGATGAATCGCACCAGATTTTTGATCATCTTATGGAGCAAGTAGTTAGCACTTCTAATGCAGTGGTTATTTTGCCGCTACAGGACGTCTTAGGTCTTTCTGACGATGCTCGTATGAACATTCCTGGTAAAGCTGAAGGCAATTGGTCTTGGCAGGTTAAAAAGGACATGCTCACGCCACAGGTTGTTCAGAAACTACAGAGGTTTGCTGAACTGCATCAGAGCAATCTCGGCGCTTAGCGTATGTTTTTTCGTTACAACAAAAAGGTCCTTCTCGACTGAACTGCCTCCCATTTCTTGGATATAAGAAATAGGAGGCAGTTCAAAACACACCTAAGTCGGATAATCTGTCAAAAAGACGTATACATGACGCAGAAAATACCACAAACATGCAGATTATCTTCATTAGGTGTGTAAAATGCCCGCAATTGAGCAGATTATCTGACTTAGGTGTGTTCCGTAGATACTGAATTTATCGATAGTTAAATATCTTATATAAGTCTATTCAGGTTTAAGCATATTAGATGAAGTTTATACATAGAGATGCATATCAGGTAGTGCGACCGCCTAGCTGCCTGCTATCTTGATTAAGAACATGTCAATTCTTCAGAGAGACCTACCAAAGCTGCGCTATTTTGTACGCCAGGCCTAAAAGACAACGCTAACACGCTGCAGAATCATAATCACCCGCATATGAACTGCCTCCCATTTCTTATGTCCAAGAAATGGGAGGTAGTTCAGACTGACGAGAAGGACCTTTTACTTTTGGATGTGCCTTTGGGTTCACTATGACATCTCTCGAGGTAAAACGATGGTAAAACGTGTGCCTACACCTTCGCGTGAAAGTACCTCAATAGAGCCGTCATGATTATCGACAATCCATTTTGCGATGGATAGTCCAAGTCCAGAACCTTCGTTGCTTTCAATACGAGCGTTGTCGGCTCTCCAGAATCTTTCAAAAATATGAGCGGCTGCTGTCTCGGATATGCCCATACCTTCATCTTCGATTGAAACTTGAACGGTTTTCTCGTCATACGCGACATTAAAAGAAATGGTGGTCTGAGCAGCAGAATATCGAGCAGCATTTTGTACGATGATACGGATAGACTGCTTAATCATTGCGGTGTCAGCAAGCACCTGATAGCAATCGTCTGTTGGTGCACTCTGATCAAATTTCAGCACATAGTGATGATCTGGATCAATCATTTCCGACTCTTCACAGACCTCAGAAGTTATCCGTGCAAGATTGAGCTTAGTCTTTGTGAGGGTATTTCTTCCTGCGTCTCCGCGTGCTAAGAAGAGGAGCTGCTCAACAAGGTCATGCATGTGTTCGCTCTCGGATTTGAGCGCAGCGATAGACTCATCTAGTACAGCCTCGTCTGTCTTACCCCATCGGTCAAGCATGTCAGTATAGCCTCGAATAACTGCTATAGGTGTGCGAAGTTCGTGGCTAGCGTCGTTGACAAAACGCATCTGCTGCAACTTTGCTTCTTGCATACGACGAAGCAGTTTATTTAAGGCAATCTCAATGCTTGCAAGATCTTGGTCGCCCGTTTGAATCTTTGGAGCGTTAATATTGGCTTCTTCAATTGCCTGTTCAAGACTCTTGATTTTCTCGTCTTTTACCAGGGTTTCGTTTGTTATGGAATCAGTGGAAAGTGCATCAACGTTCACAAGTTGATCTGCTTTAAGAGCAAGTGTGTTAAGGGGCTGAAGAGCTCTTCTGACGCGCCGCATATCACCGAAGAATGACAACAGATCAATGATTTCCCAGACAAGGATTGCAATGTACATGGGCCAGAAGTGTGCTAACTCTACGCCTAAATCAAATATTTTTGCGCCAAAAGTAGGGCCATGAACAATGTATTTTAGGCTTGAGAGTCCGTGTAAGAAAGTGAAACCAGTAAGAGAAATGGAGTGAGACTCAGTAGGAAAAAACCCGAGGTAAAAAGTACCCTGTGGAACACGCTGGTTATACATATAAATAAAAATCAGAGCAATATTTACCAGTAAAAAAAGATCAAAGCCGACGTAATTCATCAGCTTACGCCACCAAAATCCCCAGGTAATTACTCCAGCTGTCGACGAATCAGAGGGAGTAAAGAAAGGCTTTTTATGTTCTTGTATGGTGGACTGGTTATGCTTCTCTGATGACATATCCGACTCCACGAACGGTAGTAATTAGCTTGATGTTGTAACGATCATCAATTTTTGCACGTAGATGAGCAATATGAACATCTACGTTGTTTGTTTCTCCAGCAAACTCATATCCTAGGGCTTCAGATGCAATACGCTCACGGCTCATAACAACACCAGCGTGTTCCATGAGCATACGAAGCACTTCAAATTCCTTAGTAGTAAGTTCGATTGAATCGTTCTTGACACAGACTTCTCTGCGGTCAACATCAAGTGCGACACCCTTAATTGTAAAGGTGCTGGTAGCAGCTGTTTGAGGAATTGTCGGGGAGTTTAAACTGTCTGCCTCATGATGCTTAAGGGCCACTCGAATGCGGGCGAGAAGTTCCTCTATCGCAAAAGGTTTGGTGAGGTAGTCATCTGCACCCGCATCGAGACCAGCTACTTTATCCATAACCGAATCACGAGCAGTAAGCATGATGGTAGGCGTGTTTTTCTCGCGACGAATCCTTCTAAGAACTTCTAGACCATTAAGCTGGGGGAGAAGTACATCAAGCAAGATAAGGTCGTAGTCATTTGACAGTGCTTTTTCAGCACCGGTTCTTCCGTCAAGAGCTTTGTCTACTTCATAGCCCTCATGTTTAAGCTCGAGTTCTACAAAGCGTGCAATTTTTTCTTCATCTTCAACGATAAGAACCTTAATCATTTTCTCGCCTAAATATCGAAGTTTTCTATTTTAGGTTTGGAACCAATTTCATTTTATTTTTTGTCGATAACATCTTTTTTGATGGAACCCGCTGCATCTGCAGCCTTATCCATCGCCTCATTTACATCAACAACAATAGGATAAGCTCCCTGAATGTGATAACGCATCTCAAAGAACAAGCCAATGATGAGCAGCCAGAATGTAACGCCCCAGAGGAATAGACCAACAATTGGAATAATTACTGGCATGGCCATGAACTGCTCACCGCGACGAGTAACAATGAATTTTGTTTCAACGCTTTTATGGAACAGCTCTTTACACTTTTCCCAAAGAGAAGACATATTCTCTGAAAAATCAGACTTCTTGCTTGATTCTTGGTAGGCAATTTGAGCTGCTTCCATTTCTGGAGAAACGTCTGACTGTGCAGCTGACTCAGTAGTATAGTTTGCAGTCTGTTTAGTGGACTTCCCCTGCTTCTCGAGCCAAATAATTGCATCAAGAACATTATCATCACAAGCGTCAAGTGCTGCCTTTGCGTCCTCGTAGCTTACGCCGCACTTCTCGCGAATTACTTCAACCTTTTCTAGCTTTTCCATGATCAGCTTCCTTTCGAGATGTTAAAGACGCCTCTCGTCTTCGTGATACATGGTCTCTTATAAAGATTAACCAATTATTGAGGTTAGATTAAGCTTTCATAAGTATTTTAATGGGATTGTTTACACGTCTCAATTACAGGCAGCGCGCTTACCACTTACCGATTACTTATAAAACTAGCTTGTTTTAGCTATTCAGCAGTTTGAAACTAGTAAATAGTTATATATAGCTAACTTATGGCAGTTGAAGCTTTGCTTTCTCTGTCAAAGCCAGCCTGAATAACAGACATTACATTGTGAGTTTGTGGCAGGAGGCGGTGTGGGTATGGCAAATCGTCAGAACCAAAGTGTTCAAGCTACTGAGTCCAATCAAAATACAAAACAGGATCCTCAGCAATCTGAAGTAAATCCTGTTGCAGTATTGCTCGAGTGGTCAGACAGAAAAGGTATGTACGCGCTCTCTGTCATCCTTGCCATTATTGGCGTTTTGGGAGGAATGGTTCCTTACGTTGCCGCAGGCAACATGGTAGTTGGTATCTTTAATGGAATTCAAGAATGGTCGTTTTACCTGTATTGGGGACTTATAGCGGGTCTTAGCTATTTAGTAAAAATAGTTTTTCACCATCTTTCAACTATCGTTTCTCATAAGGCAACGTTTGCGACAATTGCAAATATGCGTACCCGAGTGGCAAAGAAGCTGACAACTATCCCCATGGGATATGTGCTTGATACGCCATCCGGCTCTCTCAAACGCTTGTCAGTCGAGAAGATCGATAGTATTGAAACCACACTTGCCCATGCAGTTCCTGAGCTGACTTCAAACCTTACAGCTGCTTTTGCGGTTTTTGTGTACCTCATTGTTTTAGACTGGCGACTTGCTCTTGCTGCTCTACTCACTATTATTGTGGGACTTGCCTGTTTATCAGGCATGATGAAAGACTATGAGTATTGGTATCAAAATACTATCGTAACTGGCAAAGAGATGAATAATGCTTCAGTTGAGTATGTGTCAGGAATTGAGGTAATTAAGGCTTTTGGACAGTCTGCAAGTTCTTACGAGAAATTCTCAAAAGCTGTTTATGCCTCCGCCCATGCTTTTATTGATTGGATGAAGCACTGCCAAATCTGGCAGGATGCCATGTTGTCAATTGGTCCTGCAACGTTAGTAACGGTATTGCCCCTTGGATGCTTGTTTGTGCTTCAGGGAACTCTTTCTCCTTCTACTTTTGTTATGTGTGCCGTGCTTTCTTTAGGTATTTTTCAGCCGCTCTTTGAAGCAATGAGCTTTATGGATTCTCTTGCGCAGGTAGGTTCTGTTGTCAAAGAAATCTCTGAGGTATTGAACTATCCAGATCAGGTTAGGGCCGAGGTCCCTTGTACGCTTGAGGGCACTGAAATTGAACTGAGTGATGTTCGTTTCTCGTACGGAAGCAATGAAGTAATCCATGGGATTACTTTAGATATTGAGCCAGGACAAGTTACGGCACTTGTTGGTCCAAGTGGATCAGGTAAGTCTACTGTTGCACGGCTTATCGCAGGTTTCTGGGATCCAAATGAAGGGTCTGTTTCTATTGGAGGACAAGATATTCGCTCCTGCGCTCCATCTCAACTCGCAGACCTTGTAGCTTACGTTGATCAAGATAGTTACCTTTTTGATGAGACCATTATGGAAAACATCAGGATGGGTAAAAAAGATGCCACTGATGAAGAGGTCATTGCTTGCGCAAAAGCTTCTGGCTGCCATAACTTTATCCAATCGCTTCCTCATGGTTATCAAACGGTTGTAGGAGGCTCGGGAGGTCATCTTTCTGGTGGCGAGCGTCAGCGCGTGGCAATTGCTCGAGCTATGCTCAAAAATGCGCCTATTATCATGCTCGACGAAGCAACGGCCTACGCGGATCCAGAATCAGAAGCAGAGGTTGAATCTGCAGTTGCAAAGCTGGTGGCTGGTAAAACGCTGGTGGTTATCGCGCACCGCCTTTCTACTGTACAAAATGCCGACAAAATTGTTGTCGTTAATAATGGGTCCATTGAAGCTGAGGGTACTCACGAGCAGCTTATGGAGACATGTCCGCTCTATGCAACCATGTATCGCGCTCATATCGGCGCACTTGATGAGGCTTAAGGAGGGGAGTAGCAATGTTATCTGTCTTAAAAATGTACTTTCAGTTTGGAAGTTCTTATCGCCAGAAACTCTATAAGGGCCTTTTCTTTACCATTCTTGGCTGCCTCTTTGAAGGAGTACAAATAACGGCGCTTTGGATTGTTTTTACTGCTCTTACTACGGATACACTCTCAACTCAGACAATATTTTCTGCGCTGGGAGTTATGCTTCTGAGCATTATAGGAGCGTTCATTTGCGCTCACTTTAAGAGTGAGAATTTCTGTGATGCTAATTTTAGTATGGCTGGTTCCAAGCGCGCGGAAATTGGAGATACACTGCGCCGCCTTCCTATGGGCTATTTTAACGAGAATAGCCTGGGTGAAGTAACAGCTGTTATGACCAATCAGCTTGATGTAATGCAAAATCTTGGTGGCCTACTTTATATGATGGTTGTTGGAGGATTAGCTTTAACTGCAATTATTGTTGCGTTCTTGTTTGTGTTTTGTTGGCAACTAGGCCTTATAACTGCGGCTACATTTGTTCTTTTCTGCATTACTATGGAGTTGCTCCAGGCCTACGTGCGCAATGTATCAGATAAGTATGTAGCTGCTAATACCACCTTAATCAGCTCTGTTCTTGAATATGTCCGCGGCATTAGTGTAGTAAGGGCGTTTTCTCTTATTGATGATGCTGAAGGAAAATATGCCAAAGCAGTTGACGATTGTCGCGTTCAAGCGCTTAATCTTGAGCTTAAGGCGCTTCGTTTCTCAGTTTTACAAATGGTTATCTCCAAGGCCACCAGCATTATCATGTGCCTGGTATCAGTTGGTCTATGGCTCTCTGGAATACTTGATACAGCTGCTTGTTTAACCGTAGTAGTGATGTCATTTATGTTGTTTAGTCGTCTAGAATCTGCTGGTCGTTTCTCAACTATTCTGCGCAATCTTGAAATTGCAATGGAACAAACAAGCGCTATTCTCGCCACCCCCGCAATGGAGGAGGGAGAGGGTCTTGAGAAGGCGGCATCTTGCGACATTGAACTTTCTCATGTTTCCTTTGGCTACGATGATAGGCAAATTCTTGAAGATGTCAGCCTTTCTATTCCCGCAGGCACCTCCTGTGCCATCGTGGGGCCAAGTGGATCTGGCAAAACAACTCTTGTCCGTCTAATTGAGCGTTTTTGGGACGTAAATGCGGGTCAAGTGACCCTTGGTGGACGCGATGTGCGCGACTATAAAGTTGACGCCCTGCTCCAAAATTTCTCTACCGTATTTCAGGGAGTATTCCTTTTTGATGACACCATTGAGAACAACATCATGTTTGGTAATCCAAGTGCAACTCATGAGCAAGTAGTTGACGCAGCTAAGCGTGCCTGCTGTGAAGAGTTTATCCAGGCGTTACCTGACGGATATGAAACACGCTTAGGAGAAGGTGGCTCAATGCTTTCTGGCGGCGAGCGCCAACGTCTTTCTATTGCGCGCGCTATCTTAAAAGATGCGCCAATCGTGGTGCTTGATGAGGCTACGGCCAATGTTGATCCAGAAAACGAGCTTGAACTTCAGCGCGCAATCGCCGAGCTCACAAAGTCTAAAACTGTCATCATGATTGCCCATCGTTTAAAAACGGTGCGAAATGCAAATCAGATACTTGTCCTGGATAAGGGTCGTATTGTTCAGCGGGGAACCCATGAATCTCTCATGAAAGAAGGCGGCATCTACGCTGATTTTGTTAACATGCGCGAGAAAACCGTCGGATGGAAAATTGCGTAACTACCGGCAAGTTGCTGAGAAATATCACACGTAAAAAAATATGCACCCAAGCAGCGCTTGGGTGCATATAACGTTAAAGCTGAAATGCGGTTTACTGAACCTGGCAAATCATAGCAACATTAGTTGAAGTGGTGTAGTCACCAAGACGTGGGCTGGTATGAGGATCGCCAGCAGTCAGAACAACAATGTCGCCGGTCTCAACGACACCAACTTCCTTTGCAATGTTCAAAGCGTTGTACATGGTGTTAGAAAGCGTGCCCTGCTCAGAGGTCTTGAATGCATAGACACCCCAATAGAAGCAGGTACGACGAACTGCCTCATCAGATGGAGACATTGCATACAGAGGGCGCTTTGGACGGAAGTTAGAAACAAGGCGTGCGGTACGACCAGAGTGGGTTGGGCAGATGATACACTTAGCGTCAACACGGATTGCCATATCAACTGCAGCAAAGCCAGTAGCACCGTTGACGTTCTTAAGGCCCTCACGCTGGTGATAGACATCTTTGACTGGCAGGTACTTCTCGGTCTCCTTGCAGATGGAAGCCATAGTCTTTACTGCCTCAATAGGATACTTACCAGCTGCAGACTCACCAGAAAGCATGACGCAGTCAGTGCCGTCGTAGATTGCGTTAGCAACGTCCGTAACCTCTGCACGGGTTGGGCGAGGGTTGCGAATCATAGAGTCAAGCATCTGAGTTGCGGTAATAACAGGCTTGTAAGCATCGTTGCACTTCTTGATAACGGTCTTCTGGATGTGAGGAACCTCAGCTGCAGGAACCTCAACGCCAAGGTCACCACGGGCAACCATGATGCCGTTAGAAGCTGCAAGAATCTCGTCAAAGTTCTTTACGCCAAGAGCAGACTCAATTTTAGGGAAGATCTGTACGTTAGGAGTACCCATCTCGCGGCAGATGTTACGAATCTCCTCAACTGCAGCGCCATCGCGAATGAAGGAGGCAGCAATTGCGTCAATACCAAGCTCGCAACCAAACATGATGTCTGCACGGTCCTGCTCAGTGACGGAAGGAAGGCCAATGTTGACGTTAGGAACGTTTACGCCCTTCTTCTCGCCAAGCTCACCACCGTTGATAATCTTGCAGTGCATGTCAGTGCCCTCAACGTGATCAACCTCGAGGCCAATGAGACCGTCATCAATAAGGATGATGGAGCCCTTCTTGACCTCTTTTGGAAGATTCTTGTAGTCAAGCGAGAAGCGCTGAGCATTGCCAATGACGTCATCATCAGTGGTGACAATAACGGAATCACCAGTAGTAAGGGTGACCTTCTTGCCATCCTCGAGAAGACCGGTGCGAACCTCAGGACCCTTTGTATCAAGCATGATAGCAATAGGAATACCAAGCTCATCAGAGATAGAACGAACGCGACCAATCATAGTGCGGTGATACTCATGGCTACCGTGCGAGAAGTTAAAACGTGCGACGTTCATACCAGCAAGAATGAGCTCACGAAGGACCTCATCACTTTCTGTAGCAGGACCCATAGTACAAACAATCTTGGTCTTTTTGCGAGCCATATCTCTCCTTTTCATAGGAATTGAAATCACATTCAGTTATCAATAGTAACCGTTTTCAGAGCGTTTGTTTCCCTGGTACTTAGCAAACCACACTTTTATCAACATAGTCAGTACCCTCAGCAAAAGCAGTTGCGTTATCTAGCGTAACCTGAGCAATCTGAGAAAGTGCCTCATGAGTAAAGAATGCCTGGTGACTTGTCATGACAACGTTAGGGAAAGAGCAAAGCGTAGAGGTAACTGAATCAAAGACCTCAGCGCCGCGGTCCTTATAGACGTTTGGATTTTCCTCTTCATAAACGTCAAGGCCACAAGCACCAATCTTGCCAGAGAGGATGCCGCGAATAAGTGCCTTGGTATCAATGAGTCCACCACGACCAGTATTAACGAGGATAACACCATCTTTCATCTTTCCGATGGTTTTATCGTTAACCATGTGATAGCTCTCATCATTCAAGAAAGCATGAAGTGAAATGAAGTCTGAACGCTCCCAAAGCTCATCGTAGCTGACATACTCATCAACAACGTGCTCGTCATTGACAAGGCTCATGTTTGGATAGAGATCTGCACCAAGAACGTGCATACCAAAGCCTTTACAAATGCGGCAGAGTGCAGCGCCAATGCGACCAGTGCCTACAATGCCTGCAGTTTTTCCGTGAAGAGTATCGCCAACAAGGCCAGCAAGTGAGAAGTTATTCTCGCGAATTCTGATGTAGCCACGGTGAATACGACGGTTAGCAGCAAGCGCAAGACCCATAGCATGCTCTGCAATTGCCTCAGGAGAGTAGGCAGGTACGCGCGTAACCGTAATACCAAGGTCTTTTGCAGCGTTAACGTCGACGGCGTCAAAACCAGCACAGCGCATAAGCAAAAGCTTTACCTCAAAGCCGGCAAGAATCTCAAGAGTCAGAATTGAAGCATCTGCATTAACAAAAGCACAGACAGCATCATAACCCTTTGCATAGCCCGCAGTCATAGGCGTGAGATTGGAATCAATGTAGTCAATTGAGATGTCTGGATACTTTGGAAGCTCAAGGTTAAAGGAATCTTTGTCGTAACTTTGAGCACCATAAAACAGGATTTTCATAACTGCCTCCTTGCCAAAACTAATGTTTGGCTTATGTTGTTATGTTCTGCGCTTATTGTACCCCTTGGATAACAATTATTTGGCACATAACAGGAGTTTTAAGAAATATTTATAAGGTTTGAAAAAAGAAAGAATACGGTAAAATGATAGAGCATTGTAAGGTCCTATGATAGGACGTTGTAAGGTCCTGACACGGCAACCTTGGTGAGCCCTTGCCCCTCTCCTGGGGAATTATGATCGGGCATCAATCTGTCAGGTAGAAACCCAGGAGGAACTTTGAAAGAGTATCTTTCAAGTGCGGCTGATGTAATCAGTGCGCAAAAAACTGATGCTGAAGTTGGTCTGTCTGATGCAGAAGCAGCTTCACGTCTTGAGGCTCATGGTCTCAACAAGCTTAAAGAGGCACCAAAAGAATCAATCATTAAGAGGTTTTTTGCACAGATGGCTGACCCTATGGTCATCATGCTTCTTGTTGCTGCTGCTATTTCTGCTGCTGAGGGCATTTATACCGGAGAAGGCGGAATTGCAGACGTTGTAATTATTCTATTTGTTGTTGTTATCAATTCCGTTCTTGGTGTTGTCCAGGAGGGCAAAGCCGAAGAAGCTCTTGCTGCTCTGCAAGAGATGAGTGCAGCTCAGAGCAAGGTTATCAGAGACGGTCGTCTTGAGACGGTTGCCTCAACCGAGCTTGTGGTGGGCGATATTATTCTGCTTGAGGCGGGTGACTCCGTCCCAGCTGATTGTCGCATTCTAGAGAGCGCTTCTATGAAGGTAGAGGAGTCTGCGCTCACGGGTGAATCAGTTCCTGTCGAGAAACACACTGAGACCCTTAGCCTTGCTGAAGACACCGATGACATTCCTTTGGGTGACCGAAAGAATATGTGCTACTCCGGATCTATTGTGGTCTATGGACGCGGTCGTGCAGTTGTTGTTGCAACAGGCATGGACACCGAGATGGGCAAGATTGCAGATGCAATTTCTCAGGCAGAAGAGGGGCAGACTCCACTTCAGATTGCGCTTGATAAGCTTTCACATACACTTACCATTCTTGTTGTTGTCATCTCACTGCTTGTTTTTGCAACAGGCTTTATCAAGCACGGCGCCGAGATGCTTGGCAACTTTGACCTTGTCCTAAGCACGTTTATGGTTGCAGTTTCTCTTGCAGTAGCTGCAATTCCAGAGGGTCTTGTTGCTGTTGTTACCATCGTTCTTTCTATGGGTGTTACTAGAATGAGCGAGCGCCACGCTATTGTCCGCCGTCTTACTGCAGTTGAGACCCTTGGTTGTACTCAGGTTATCTGCTCTGATAAGACCGGTACTCTGACTCAGAACAAGATGACCGTTGTTCGTCATGAGACAGAAAATCTTGATGCCCATGTACGTACCATGGCACTGTGCTCAGACGCTACCTGGGATGACGCAGAACAGGTAGCAAAGGGTGAGCCAACCGAAGCTGCTCTTGTTGCAGACGCTGCAAAACTTGGATACACCACAAGTGATTTAGCTTCTTCTCGCCCTCGTATTGGCGAGGCACCCTTTGATTCTTCTCGTAAGATGATGTCTGTTGTGGTGCGTACCCGCTCTGGCAAGGTTGTACAGCACACCAAAGGTGCACCTGATGAGGTGCTTGCTCGCTGCACCAAGATTATGACAAGCGATGGCATTATTGACCTTACCGATGAGGCTCGCTCTGAGATTTTGGCGCAGAACAAGTCTATGGCTGACCAGGCACTTCGCGTTATGGCATCTGCTCGTCGTGATTGGGGAACAGAAGCTCCAGAGAGCTATGACCCAGCTAACCTTGAGCACGACATGATCTTTGTTGGCCTTTCCGGCATGATTGACCCAGTTCGTCCTGAGGTTAAGGGTGCTGTTGCAGAGGCGCATAGCGCTGGTATGCGTACTGTTATGATTACAGGTGACCATATTGATACAGCCGTTGCTATTGCAATTGAGCTGGGCATTATTACCGATCGCTCTCAGGCAATCACCGGCGCACAGCTTGATAAGATCTCTGATGAAGAGTTTGAGCAGCGCATTGAGACAATTGGCGTTTATGCACGCGTTCAGCCTGAGCACAAGGTTCGCATTGTTGATACCTGGCGCAAGAAGGGCATGGTCACAGCCATGACGGGCGACGGCGTTAACGATGCGCCTTCCATTAAGCGCGCTGATATTGGTATTGGTATGGGCATTACTGGTACCGATGTTACCAAGGGCGTTGCAGATATGGTTCTGGCAGACGATAACTTTGCCACCATCATTAGCGCCTGCGAAGAAGGAAGACGCATCTACGACAACATTCGTAAGTGCATCCAGTTCCTCTTGAGCTCCAACCTTGCTGAGGTAATTTCCGTCTTTATTGCGTCCCTGGTTGGCTTTACTATCCTTCAGCCTACCCACCTTCTGTGGATTAACCTAATCACCGACTCTCTGCCAGCTCTTGCTATGGCTACCGAGAAGGCTGAGCCAGGCATCATGAAGCGCAAGCCTCGCAACCCTAAGGACGGAATCTTTGCAGGCGGCGTTGGCTTTGACTGCCTTGTCCAGGGCTCTATCATTGCTCTTCTCACCCTTGCTAGCTATTTTATTGGTCACTACTTTGAGTATGGAACCTTTGATATCTCACAGGTTATTACTAACCCAGAGGCTGGCGTTGAGGGTATGACCATGGCATTCTTGACGCTTTCTATGGTTGAGATGTTCCACTCCTTTAACATGCGTTCTCTGCGTGGTTCTATCTTTAAGCTAACCAGCCAAAACATTTGGCTATGGGGTTCTTTTGTTATGTCTTTGATTCTCACCTTTGTGGTAATTGAGACACCACTTTCTCAGGCATTTGGCTTTGCTGAGATTGGCTTTGAAGAGTACGCCATGGCAATGCTTTTAGCTGCATCGATTATTCCTCTGATGGAGCTCTATAAGGCTGTTATGCGTTCTGTTCAAAAGAACAAGGCATAAGGTAGAGGAGTACTCTTGTCCGCTAAGCGTACAAAAAGTTTCAAAAAACTAGGAGCCGGCAAGACTCAAGGGTCTCTGCCGGCTCTTTCTTCATTACTGGACGTTCCAGCGTTTGAGCAGTTGACTCCATCGTCGGCCCAGATGAAGGCCTATGAAGGCATCGTGTCCGAGCTTGAAGCCCAAGGGGTTTCTCGCCAGATGATGACCATGGCTTGCGTGGTCCGCTTGGATAGGGGATTTCCTGCGGTTGTGTCGGAGCAGGGAGTGTTTCGCGCCGAGTTTGCTGCGCGCGTGACCAAGGGCCAGAACTCCACGGTGGCCGTTGGTGACTGGGTGTGCGCACGCATTCCGGACTCGCACGATATGGGCATCATCGAGGCAATTCTGCCACGAGAGACCGATATTGCTCGCTGGAAAGGTGGCGCTCGCGGTCAAAAGCAGACTTTGGCCGCAAACGTTGATCTTGTGCTTGTGGTGCAGGCTCTGGATGGCGAGGCTATCTCGGTTGATCGTATTGTGCGCTCAGCGGTCATTTCTAAAGATTGTGGAGCAACCTGTGCCGTGGTACTTACTAAGTCAGATGTAGCGGGACCAGAGCTTTTGGCTCAAGAGATTTCTTCTATTACCGCAGCTCTTGGCTCTACGGTCAAGATTGTTGCCACAGCTTCAAAGCTTGAGGGCGAGAAACCCGATGCGCTTGCAGATCTTGCGCAGACTGCTCAAAAGCTTGGGGCTGCATGGGGAATTGATGCTGTTCGACGCCTTGTCCCTTACGGCTCCATAGCCATTGTGCTTGGCGAATCCGGTGCAGGTAAATCTACGCTTCTTAACGCGCTTCTGGGACACGAAGCGCTTGAAACGGGAGAAGTTAGAGAGTCTGATAAGGCTGGTCGTCATACAACGGTTGCTCGCCGTATGGTAGCGCTTCCTGGCGCTGGTGTTATTGTGGACGAGCCGGGACTTAGAAGTCTGCCTATTGTGGGCCATGAGAGGGGATTACAGAAGATATTCCCACACATCTCTGAAGCTGCGCAAACATGTAAGTTTAGGGATTGCACCCATACTCACGAGCCAGGATGTAGCGTTCAAGACGCCCTGCATGAGGGCAAGATTACAGAACCTCAGTTAAAGGCGTATTTATCTCTGGCAAAAGAAATGCGAGAAAGTCAGCAATCGCTTGACCCTGATGTTGTGCTTTAAGCTTTAACAGCGTAAATCCTCTAAGCACCCTGGCTTGACTAGGGTGCATTTTTGTCAAACTAGCAGGAAATATGCTATATTGAGACTAACGGGGGTTGGTCCCGCCCAGCTAATTGGGGAGGGTCAACCCTCGTTCATGCGTCAGGTAAATCACTTAGAAAATCATTCATTACAATCTCTCTGAAAAATGTAGCAGTTATGACGTTCTAAAAATTTTTATATATCAAATTAGATAAAAATTTAAATTACCTATTTTTCATTGCGTCATTGCAGCCTGTGGATACATTACTTTGTGTCAGATTTGCGTCAGCTATCTGACATATTTGTGCAGGTAAATCTTTTGTTTTTGTCCTCCTTCTCTCAACCCGAGAGCACAATCGGTACATCGCAAATGGAGGGAGGAGAAAACAGTGACTAAGAAAACAAGAATTTTGATTTCTGTGTTGAGTGCACTTCTAGCTAGTTTTTGTTTCTTTGCATACGTACAAAGTGTCCGTGCTGATGCTGAGAAGTCACGAGCAGAGGCAATACAAAAGTACGGCGGAGAACTTACTTCAATTTTGGTGGCCACAAAACAAATAGAGCCTGGAGAAACTCTCTCATCTTCTAATACCCAGGTAAAAAGCTGGATTTCTGATCTGATTCCCGAGGGTGCAATTACTAATCCAGAAAGTGTTATGGGTCGAACGGTTTCATCTGTCATTGGAGTTGGTATGCCTGTTGTTTCTCTTCATCTGCGGTCTGTTGCCTCTCAGATTTCTATTCCAGAAAATCTTGTTGGACTCACTATTTCTCATGGCGAGAAGTACGGATTAGCTGAGAGACTCAGCGCTGGCACAAAGCTTGCAGCGTATGAGGTCACCGATTCTCTTATTACCTGTATTGCCTCGGATATTGCGGTATTGTCAGATGACACCGAGGGTACTCTTTACACCTCTTCTTCTGTAACGCTTGGATTAACTCCTGAACAGGTTCCTGCTGTACTTTCTGCATATGCTCGAGGAACACTCCGCTTTACTCTTCCGGGGTCAAAGATTAATGCTCAGGACTTACTACACAACAATTCTTACGTTGAAGAAGAAAACCCAAAAGATTTATCTGACACGACAAATCAATCAAGCCCATCATCTGCAAGTGAAGATGTGCAGCCTGAGAACCCTGCTTCTCCAACAGCCGACCAAAACAGCAACAGTGCGTCACAAGCAGATTCGTCTATTAATCCAGGAGGTGAAGCGTGATGTTAGAAAAGTGGATCTCATACGTAGGTCTTGACGCACGCGTGGAGATTGGAGCCATTCTTACATACTTAGGCATCAGTAATAGGTGTGAGTTTACAGATTCTGCGGCATCTCTTAGATCAATTGTCGCTCGTTCAACTCCTCAAGATTATTCAGTCTTAATTGGTAATACCGGCTCCGATGTTTCTGATATAAATCTTGCAGCTGCGATTGTAAAAGACGGAAACGCACGCTGTGTAGTGCTAGTAAGGTCTGGCGCTTCCGGATCACTTCGTTCTAGAGCAGCTAAAGCAGGAGTCGATTTAGTTATCGACCCTATGGAATTGGGGGATCTGGTAAAGGTTGGAAGAGGATATCAATCATATGGGGCTGACAGGCTTTCTCAGCCTTTACCAGAAGCTTCAGATTATGTTGCCAGTATCCAAGAGCTAAATACCTATCTACAATCCCTTATTCCTCTTGATAAGACTTTAAAAGCTCCGATTCTGACGTTCACTTCAGGAAGAGGAGGAGTGGGAAAGACCACGCTTGTTTCTTCAATGGCGCTGCTTGCTTCTTCTTGGGGTTTAAAAGTTGCATTAGTTGATTTTGATCTGTCTTATGGAAATGCTTTTGAGAAGCTTGGAATTAGGCAGCCAAAAGACTTCTCTGATCTTGTTGCTAATGTACCTTCAGAAAAAGAGAGCCTTCTAGAAAAGGCAACTTGTGTCCATAGAAATTTGTATCTTTTTGGCCCTTGTGTAAAACCTGAAATGGCAGAACTCCTCTTTCCTTGTGTGAGTTATTTTCTCCAAGCTGTTTCTGGTTTGGTTGATTTGGTGCTCGTAGACACTACGACGGCATCAACAGATTGCTATGCTCAGGCAGCACAATGCGCAGATAGACTGGTTATTGTTTCAGAGAACCCTCTTACGTGCATTAACTCTTTAGCAAAAGTAAGTGGACTTGCAGTGCGTCTTGGAGTGGCAAGAACTCGCATTATCCGACTTGAGAATAAAGCAAATCCAAGGGTTAAACAGGACTTTTCTGTTGGAAAAGCAGAGGTTGGTCTTGAAGCAGCAAAGATGTTTAGGATTTTTGAAGGTGGGCCAGGGTTTCAAGAGCTTATCCAGCAAGGAAAACTTTCTGTGTTGTTGGAAGAAGAAACTTCATTTGCACAGTCGGTTTCTTTTGTACTTGCGCATTTCCTTAACGAGCTGGGTATTCTTCCACAACTGCGCGAGGCTCAAATTGCCCTGCAAGCAACTCCTGAGAAAAAGCCATTTAGTTTGTTTAACAGGAAGAAGGAAGTGAGTTAATGCTTGTCTTTGAACGCGTTGCTAAGCAAATTGAGGCGCAAGAAGAAAAAGACTCACAACTTCAAAAAGAACTATTTCTGAAGGCTAGAAAGAAGTTAAAAGAAAAACTTGTTTCTCGATTAGGGCTTTCTACGGTTTCTTCTCTTATTACAGGTAGCGATATCGATCGTGTAAGAGACGAATTAAGGGTTACCTGTGAAGCAATTGTTAATGAAGAGAAGGATGAGCTTTTTAGTTCAGTTGACTATGAAGAAATAATTGAGCAGGTAATTAATGAGGTGTGTGGTCTTGGTCCAATTCAGCCACTACTGAATGATAAAGATGTTACTGAAATCATGATTAACGGCTGCAACAATTTGTTCTACGAGAAAAACGGCGAGCTCTTTGAATCAAAAACGGTCTTTGACTCAGAAGAGCAGATTTTGATTGTTATGGATCGCATTTTGTCTCCATTAGGAAGAAGACTGGACAGGGTGAGCCCTATTGTTGATGCTCGACTTGAGAATGGGGACCGTGTCAATGCAGTTGCAAGTCCTGTTGCAGTGAACGGTACTTCAGTAACTATTCGAAGATTTACCGGAAAAATTACTTCTTTGGACCGACTAGTGGAAATGAAATCACTGCCCCAATGGCTTGCAAGATTTTTGTCTTGGGCTGTGAAATGCAGACAGGGAATCGCGGTTGTTGGAGGAACGGGATCAGGCAAGACTACGCTTTTAAATGCACTTTCATGTGAAATTTCAAAGTCAGAAAGAATTGTCACTATTGAGGACTCAGCGGAGCTTAAGTTTGATTCACATCCAAACGTTGTCAGGCTAGAGGCTCGTCCTGCTTCGATAGAAGGAACAGGAGAAATAACCATTAGATCATTGGTGAGAAATGCGCTTCGAATGAGGCCAGACCGCATTGTAGTAGGAGAGGTAAGAGGTGAAGAGTGCATTGATATGTTGCAGGCTATGAATACAGGTCACGATGGTTCACTGACCACGCTGCATGCTGGAACTGCTCAAGAGGCAATATTACGCCTGGTGTTAATGGCTCGTTTTGGCATGGACTTACCTGCAGAAATTATAGAACAGCAGATAGCAACTGCACTTGATTTGATAGTTATGTCTCAAAGATTTCCCGATGGAAAGCGATATGTAACCAGCGTTTCAGAAATTTCTTTGTCTTCGTCAGGATCAATCGAAGTACAAGAGGTGGTGTCGTTTGACGTACAGAAAAGAAGTTGGCTTTTTGTAAAAATTCCTTCTTTTATCAATCGCGCCATAAAAGATGGATTACTCAATAAAAAGGAGGTTACTTCATGGATGTCATTACTTCCACAATCACAGGAGGTGCTTTTGGAGTAATTATTTATTTTTTTATATGTAACGGTGAAGAAAAAATTGCCTCTCAAATAAGTGCACGAATAACAGGTTATGTGATTCAGCTTTTTCATTTTGCGCGCAATAGTATTTTTGTGCAACACCTGCTCAAATGGGAGCCTTTTTCTTATGTATCAATACAGCTACGTAATCGCTTTCTTTACAAATATGGAATCACTTTAGTCAGTGACGCCTTCGTACTGTTTTTTATTTGTGATATAGCTGCATCAATTCTGTTTGGCATTTTATTTGAGTCTGTAATTGGTCTGTTTTGCGGTCTTCTCTTGTTATTTCTAGGTCCTTATTTTTTCTATGAACACGCTAAGCATCAGACTGCTTTAGAAATTGCCCATATGATGCCTTCAATTTTTAGAACTATTGCTGTTGCTCTTGGGTCAGGTCTCACACTTTCACAATCTATTGAATATGTCAGTAAACATACAGAAGGTGTTGTATCAGAAAATTTTTGTATTGCAGATATGCAGATTAAGTGCGGTTTTCCTATTGAAGAAGCTATTGAAGACTTGGCAGAGAGACTGGATGCTCCGGGTGTTAATTTGCTTGCTAGCGCTTTGGTAATTTCACATAGAACGGGCTCTCCGCTTAAGAGTCTGTTACAAAAAACTGCCGAGTTAGTTGAATTACAAGAGAAGAATCAAAGACTTATAGCAACAAAGACTGCTCAAGTTAGATTATCTGCTCGAATTGTATGTCTTCTCCCCGTTGTTCTGTTGATTGTTTTGTCGCTTTTATCACCAGACTTTCAAAAGGGTTTATTTACGCCATCAGGCGTTATATGCACAGTGATTGCGCTGGCCATGGACTGTATTGCTCTTTTGATCATTCGAAGCATTATGAAAGGAGTAATGAAGTGATAGATCTAACTTGCTCTTTAGCGTTTGCGTTATGCATAGCCATTCTCGTCTTGGTTATGCCCGTAAATTTGAATCATTTTGATTTTCAGCGTTATTGCCAGCAAATTATGAGAGGTGTAAAAGGTCACAGGAGAGTGAGTCGTCGAGCAAAGTTAGAGTTTAAAAGAAAATCCTGTCTACGCGAGATGCCAGAAATGATTGATATTTTGATTCTTGGACTGTCGTCAGGACTATCTTTTGATTCGGCACTAGATTTGTATTGTTTACGAGAATCCGGCGAGCTATCAAAAGAGCTTTCAAATGCTCATATGACTTGGAAGCTTGGTGCTACTACTCGTGAAGAAGCTCTCAATCAGATGGCTGCCAGAGTAGGAGTCCCTTCACTTAAAAGCTTTGCGACTGTTGTAAATGAGGCGCTTACTTTTGGAACTCCTCTTGCAGAAATATTAGATAGACAGGCTTCAGTTCTTCGAGATGAGCAACGTTCTTTACTGGAAACGGAAATCGAAAAAATTCCAATTAAAATGCTGATCCCTCTGGGAACGCTAATTGTTCCAGCAATGTTACTTGCAATTTTAGGTCCTTTGCTTGGGCCTGCATTTTCTTCTTAGGAGAAAGGAAAGACGATGATGTATTTATATCAATTTTTTAGGTATCTTCGAGACTTAAAAGAGGATGAATCCGGACAAGGAACTACAGAGTATGCAATTTTGGTCGGCGTACTTGTAGTTATTGCAATTGTCGCAATCATTGCTTTTAAGGGTAAAGTTTCTGAACTTTGGGAAGCAATTACATCTGGAATTAATTCTCTATGAGTAAGAAAAGCACTGCTGCTTATTCTGTGTTTATTATTGCCACTGTATGTTTGCTAGTTTCTGCGTTTCTTTTCTTACCAAGAAAACAGACTGATTCATCAAATACAAACTCAGATTACGCACAAACTCAGAAATTTAGGGTAGAAAAAAGATCTGATGAACAGCCAATTTCATATGAAGCTGCAAAAGATTTATTTGAGCAGAATTCCGTACAAAGAGATAGTAAAGAAACCATTCAAGACGAAGCACAAAGTGTTTTAGAGAGCTATCAACAAAGAGCTGATTGTGTACTTGTTTATTCCGGATATATAGATCTAGCTGGCAATGTATGGAGCTGTTTGGTTAATGGTGGAAATTGGTCGGAGCTTGTGACTATTTCTGATCAGGGAGAGATAAGGAGGGTCTCAACATGTCATATATCTACTCAAGATGTAAAGAATCTATTAGAAGAATCAAACTAGGGGTTAAGAATACACAAGGACAAGCAACGCTTGAATATGCCTTAGTTTTATTTTCGTGCTTGATTGTCATTACGTCTCTTGGTGTGATATATCATTTTGTGCAAAATGGAGCAGTTGTTCAACTGGCTACTCAAGCTGCTTCACATACTATGCATGACTCTCTTTTAGATTTAGCAAAAGATGTTCTCTCGTTTTAAACAGAATGCTGGTCAAGCGTCAGTAGAAGCGGCGCTGTTATTTCCAGTTATTCTGATGATTATTGCATTGCTTGTAGAGCCTATCTGCATTCTCTATACAAAGACAGTTATGGATGGAGCCTGTGCAGAAGGATTAAGAGTAGCAACAACGTCTTCTGATACTGAGTCAATAGAGTCCTATATCAAACGCAGACTTAAGGCTATACCGGAGATACCTCTATTCCATAAGGGTGGAGATGAGGACTGGAATATCTCTATTGATAAAAAAGAAAAAGATGTCCTGATTGAAATTACGGGTCATGTGGCTGCAATGCCGCCAATAGGCTGGTGTTTATTCCTTGCAGGGCAGACGGATGATCAAGGAATTGTTTTGAAATCTAGTTTATCTGCTAGCACGTATCCAGATTGGATTGAGGGTTCTTATGCAGATTGGATTACCTTTTGGAAAGGACAAGCATAAGAAAATAAGGCTTGGACTTTCCATGTTTATAAACGATACAGGAGGTATCACGTCAGTTGCCTTTGCAAGCGCTCTTTTGGTATGTCTAGCTCTTGTATTTGCGCTGGTATCAGTTGCATGGGTCTCATCGAGGGCATACAAAACTCAGTCAATAGCAGATGCTGCTTCCATGGCAGGAGAAAATGTCGTAGCTAAATATACAACTATTGCGCAGGTAATTGATGCAAGCATCTTAAGCCTTGGATTGTCGGGCCTGTTGTGTGTTGGCGCTGGATTGGTGGCTTCGTGTGTTCCAGGTTTAGCATCAGCAGGCTCCAAATTGTGTGATGCGGGTTTTAAGACACTTGAAGCTCGTAAAAAATTTGCTACTTCAGCTTGTGAAGGTTTAGAAACAACTGAGAAAATGCTTCCAGTTTTTGCGGCAATGGCAGCGAGCTCTTGTATACAAAAGAACTCTACTGATACTGGAAACTTTATAGGATCAGCACTTTTATTTCCTGCTCAATCACAATCTAATTTTGGACATTTAAATAGTGATGTCTCATCAGATGAATTAAAAGAGCAGAGCGAGCTATTACAGGAAATAGCAAGAAAAATTGAAGAGTTACAGAGAAAAGCAGAGTCATCTAAAAAGAGGGCGTGGGAGGCAGACTGCGGTGGAGGCCCGTATTCTATGCGTGAGAGAGCGGAGCACCTTGCTGGCCTTTCTGGGGATATCAATCCATCTATCCCGTCACCAACTTCTTGGACGTTCGGTATTGCTTTAAAGCGAGCCAGAGCATACTACAGAGCTCGATATGATCAAGAAACAGTCAATGGAAGTACTGCAGAAGAATTGCGTGATTCAGCCATACGAAAAGCTTTTTATAACTTTGCACACCAGGAACTTTCTAAAGGATTTTATAAAGAAACAGCTGATGGTGAGGTTGATATGGATTTACCTCGATTGCCACATAACTTAGAGGAGACAAAGAAAACAGACCTGTATCTAAAGCCTATTTGGCCTTGTACTTATGAAAATGGCGAGAAAACCATTCATGCTCACATGTCCTGTCCAGGTGCAACTGGAGAAAGCGCGGGATTTGCGTCGTTACAAGATTTAGACTCTGGAGCGGTTCGTGAGTGTCAACATTGTCATTTTACTAGCGGCGATGTAGGAAGAGTGGCATCTGCCTCAACAAATATTGATAACGGGTTTGAGTATTACTGGAAGATCGTAGTTGAAGAGTCTGAAGTTTATGAATCATCACGCCAACAAATAAAAAATTTACAAAAGGAGTTGTCTGAAGCTGCAGATAAATCAACAGGTTTATTTCAAAAAGCACTTGATGCTTTGAAGGTTGCTAGACCCAGATTATGTCCACCGGGTGCTTGGGGATGTATTTCATTTGTGAGGAGAGGTGGCTCATCTCCAGAATTCCAAGGAAGTTTGGGAACGCTTGAGCAGTCGGTTTTTCTCCCAGAAGGATATGCAATATCTGGTGCAGTGCTTGCCCCAGATAGCTCATCCACAGATAACGTTCTTTCAAGCTTTTTTGACCAGGTTGAAAGGAAGGGAGGGTTTATTGGACAGGCTATAGATAAAGTAATGAGTTTGTGGGGGTCTCTTTTAATCTCATACGGGGATGGCGTAACTTCTTGGTCCTCTAAACTATCAGAATTTCTTGATGACATTGATGGAATAACAGGTGGAAGTATTGGTACCAAATTACAGAGGGCCTTAAAACAAATAGTTGTTGATGCCGGATTAGAGCCGAGCGATTTAAGACAAATGAAGCCTGTTCTTGTTAATACAGAAAGAATTTTGAAACAAGCTGGCTTCGAGAAAGAATCAACGATTCGTGAGCTAGTCCAGAAAATACCCAATACATCAGACCCGATTGCTTTAGCTCGTTCACTTGGTGCGTTTTCTCTTCAGTATTTGCCTGACAAAATAACAATTGCAAAATTGACCATTCCTGTTCTTGATATTGAGATTCCTTTAGAAATTGATGTTAAGAAAGTGTTTGGTGGCACATGAGAAAATTGAAATTTCTTTGTTGCCAAAAAGGGCAGATGTTTGTTGAGACTGCATTGGTTCTTCCGGTTGTATTAGTGGTTGCTCTAATTGCAATCAATCTATTTAAGTTTGCAGATATGTGCTCAAAGTTTGATCGTGTTGCGGCGGATCAAATTATTGTTCATGGAATTTCCTCTAGCCATTCAGCAAATGAAGATGCTCCAGAAAACCTAGCTCAAAAAATAAGAACTGCTCTTAATTGTGATGACAATTGCGACATTGTTGTCTCATTGGAGAGAGAAAGTGAGGGGATTGGGAATATGGTCTCTGTTTTTCCTAAATACCAAGTAACTCTTAAGTACAAGCCTTGGCCACATACTCTGCGCCTCCCTTTAGTGTCACTAGAGTCTCCTCTATACCTTACCCATACAACCTCAATTGTTGTTAGTCCTTATAAGTCGGGAGTTGTGATTTGAAAATGAACGTACAAGTTTCGATAGAAGAAGTCCCTAATTCTGAACAGATTTTTGAATTGTTACAAGGGGGCTTTGAAAAGTTCGTTGGGCTTTTGGGCACCGAGATAACAGCTCCTCCAGTATTACTTCTGAGGTGCTCTTCAGTTCATACTTTTGGAATGACCTATCCGATTGATATTGCATTTGCAGACGATCATGGAGAAATTTTAAAAATTCGGAGACGAGTACAGCCTAAACAAATTCATAGCTGCGCAGGTGCCTATTGCACATTCGAAAGACCATCAGTTGATGATTTCCCATGGTTTGAAGTGGGACAGAAAGTGCTCATTCAAGAAATAAGTACCGAGGAAAGCAATGTTGAGAGAAGGAGTCGCTATGGCTATAGAAAACTACTCCGTCAAAATTTGCCCCAGATGCGGAGAAAAGTTATTTCAGGACATGAGAATTTGTTACGGGTGTCTTCTAGACTTCAGCGGCCCAAGTTCGCTTGTATGCAATCTCGAAACATCAAGAAATAAAAGAATTGCTAGCCTTCCTTTTATAGAAACTGATGAGTATTTGCTTTCTGAGGAAGTAGGAGAGGAGTGGGATAAAGGACTGCCACCTGCTTTGTTTGAATTGGATAACTCATATTCACCAGCAGATTAATTAGTACGTGGTATCCTTTTAGGAAGAGTTGCGAAAGTAACATAAAGGAGTTTTCATGTATAAAGTTTCGCTTCGCTCTTCTAAAAAGAGCCAGTTTGTAAGGATTGCGCTTTGCGTAATGCTTTTGGCTGTTGCGTTTCTAATTGCACCAGCAAAAGCATTTGCACGTGACCTTTCAATAGATACGGTAAATATTGATGCGACGGTTCAAAAGGACGGAACGTTGCATGTCGTAGAAACTCGTACATTCTATTTCAGAGGAAGCTTTCACGGTGTCTATTGGAATCTCCCAGTTGGAAAGAATAAATATAATGGGCAGAACGTTGAAATAAACATTACTTCAGTTACCGTTCAGGATAAGCAGGGAACGCGTCAGCTTTACAGCAAAGACTCAAATGGAAATGGTGCCAACTCAGATGAGTATTACGTTCCCACTCTATCAGGCAATATGTTGAACTTGAAGATTTATTCAGCACATGATGATGAGTATGCACATATAACCATCGAGTATGACATTACTAATGTTGTAACAAACTGGTCTGACACTGCAGAGTTGTACTGGAAGTTTGTATCTGATGGCTGGGATTCAGAGTCTCAAAATGTAACGGCTACTATTCATCTTCCTGTTCCTTCAGGAAAGTCAATTGTGGCTGGAGATACAGTTCGTGCTTGGGGACATGGTCCGCTGGACGCAAATGTAGAAATTACTAACAATGCTGTTGTCTATAAGGTTCCTGGTGTAGGAGAAGATGAGTTTGCGGAAGCTCGCATTACATTCCCAACCGATTGGGTTTCTGGGCTAGCTCCTATTCAGCAGAATAAGCTAAGTAGCATCTTGTCTGAGGAACAAGCGTGGGCGGATGAAGCAAATCATAAGCGTGAGATTGCAAAAACTCAGGTAGCTCTTATTCTTTATGCACCATTAGTACTTGCAGCTATTACCGTTGTTGCAGCTATCCTGCTACGTATTCAATATAAAAAGGTTATGACTCCTCAGTTTAATGACCTTTACTACAGAGATGTTCCATCTGATGATCATCCAGCAGTTCTCTCTATGCTTTATAACGGTGAACTAATTAAGGGAGATGCTTTAACAGCAACCCTTATGCATCTTTCTGATGCAAAGTACATTAGCTTGAACAAGACGGTTAGTACAAATTTCCTTGGTATGGAGAAGTCTGATTATTGTCTTACAAAGGTTCAAGACCTTTCAGAAAGCCAGCAGCCTTTCTACCCCGGCAGTTCACTGTCAAATAAGATCGACAGTATGGCAATGAGGCTAATCTTTGATAAGGCTGGAGAATCTGGAGCGGTAAATACTACTGTTACCATGAAACAAATTGGTAAATATGCCTCATCGCATCCAGAAGATTTTAATAAGGCATATGAGTCATGGGAGAGTCCTATCAAACTTAGCTATGCTGCTAAGTTTGGCACAGATAAGATTCCGTTCCATGGAAAAGGAATTCTTGGCGCTCTGATTGCTGTTGATGTTCTTGTTTTTGTTGCTGCATTTTTCATGGGTGTTATGGCAGACGTTTCATTTGGCAGTCTATTACTACATTTGTTCATTCTTTTCGTTTCCGGCCTTATTGCAGTTGTAAACATTGGCTCTTTTGATTTAATGAACAGAGAAGGTGTTGAGACGCTCGCTAAGACTCGTGCGCTAAGAAAGTGGCTTACTGAGTTCACCAATCTGCACGAAGCAATTCCAACCGATGTCATTCTTTGGAATAGGCTTCTGGTTATGGCAGTTGCGCTTGGTGTTGCGGATAAGGTTATCGAGCAGCTGAAAGTTGCAATGCCAGAGATGCTCAAAGATCCTCAGTTTATGCCTGTTTATAGCTGGTATTACTATGGAAATGGCATGCGAACCAATGCGATTGAAAGCGTAACCAAGAGCGTTACAGCTGCTCACTCTGTCTCCACGGCAGCGCTCGCTTCTTCCAACTCAAGTTCTGGTGGCGGTTTTGGTGGCGGCTTCTCCGGCGGAGGAGGCGGCGGCTTCGGCGGTGGCGGTGGCGGTGGCGGTTTTTAACGCCATATAAACGCTTCAATAAACACTGCAAGAAGCAACGTTTAAAGGTCTTAATTCTCCCCGTGAACTAACCGGGGAGAATTTCTTTTTTAGAAAATATTCGATTTTGGCATATTTGAGTTGATAGTTTTACGCTGCACTTATGGAGCAGATATCTAACAGATTAGTGGGCCAGTGCCTTCGCGATTTGCGAAAGAAGCAACGTCTTACTCAAGAGGCGGTTGCTGAGCACCTTGCTGGAGATCAAGCATTCATATCAAAGGTTGAATCAGGTGAGCGTGGCGTTAAGCTCGGAGAAGTCTTTTCTTTTGCCGAAGCTTTAGGTATTGATGCCTTCGAACTCATCGAAGCTTTGCGTACGTATCGATAGTTTTTAGTTCAATTTTTTAATGCAAGAATCCTGTGAAAGATGCACTTCTTAAAAGAGGCGCCTTTTTTCTATTTGACACGTCAACATCAAAAGATAAAAGAAAACGGCCCAGAGATTTCTCTCTGAGCCGATTCAAGTCGTGGTGGCGGGGAAGGGAATCGAACCCCTGACACGGGGATTTTCAGTCCCCTGCTCTACCAACTGAGCTACCCAGCCATTGGTGCTTCGAAAAGCTTATTTACTATAACAGACTCAAGCGCTTCGTCAAGCGGGCAATTTATACAATCCAGAAATTTTTTCCGCCGGTGAGGTCAAATTCAACGGTCATACCCTTTATTGCAAAGAATGCCTCAATTTGCTCCTTTGTTTTTTCAAGCTCTTGACCGTCGATTTTCTCGCGCTCATCGGGTTTCTCGCTAGAGGGGAGCTCTATCCACAGAGACTGCTTGCCGCATGCATCGCGCAGGTGGACTTTGCTTCGAAGACCCTGTTGTTCAAGCCTTTTATTAAGATGAATGAGGTCAAAAAAGTTGACGATTTTTGACATGCTAACTCGTTTCTCTAAACGCTTGCTCTTAAGCATACACGTTTGCAAATTGGTACAATAGATTGTCTAGCTTGAACTAGGTCAGCGGTCGTTGCTGCCTCCACTGAATAAACTATTCGAGGGGAAATTATGGCCTTTACGAGAAAAGAATTCTTGTCTCTTTCTGCTTTGGGAGCTGCGGGTACCTTGGCCGCATGTACTCCGCAAGCAAGGACATCTGATGATACGAATCAGCCTGCATCTAACGTGGACCTTGAAGAGTTCAAGTCACTCAAGCTGGACATGACCCAGTGGAGCTATGACGAGGATAACGACTGCTACTATCAGCTGGGCATTCAGTACTGCACTAAGCCTGCAAGCAAGTCGGTAAACACTCTCTCGGTTTTTGTTCCTGGTAAGTATTTCTCGGGAACCAAGAAAGGCTCTACGTACGAGTGCGAAGTCAGCGAGAAGGCCGTTGTAGGTAGCTTTACCGCAAGTACCGCGCCAATCGTCATGCCTATTAACACAGCAACGCTTGCCCCTCAGAGCGCTCCTACAAGTTACTCATACGAAGGCCTTGCACCGTACCTTGAGGCTGGTTGTGTGTACGTATACGCAGGTTTCCGCGGCAGAAGTGCGGGCTACGATTCAACCACGGGCTCGGACGAGCTTTACGCAGGTGGATCGCCTTGGCCGGCAGTGGACCTCAAGGCTGCTATCAGGTACTTGCGCTACAACCATGAGCTGCTTCCTTGCAATACATCAAAGATTTTTGTGTTTGGCTTTGCGGCCGGCGGCGGTCTTAGCGCAGTGCTAGGAACCTCGGGAGATTCTCCACTGTATACGCCATACCTTAAGGCGGTTGGCGCTGCTACACATAGCGAGAAGGGCGAGCAGATCTCAGACTCTATTTACGGCAGCGCTTCATGGTGTCCCGCGACATCGTACGATCTTGCAGATGCAGCATACGAATGGTCAGCTGGACAGTATGCAGACGCAACAGACTCCCGTGCTGAAGGTGTTTGGACCCAGCCTCTCTCACAAGATCTTGCTGGCGCATATGCTTCTTTTGTCAACAACATGGATCTTCTCGACAGCAATGACAGCAAGGTTGGTCTTGATGAGACTAACTCTGGTGTCTATACCGCTGGATCATATGCAGACCTTCTTCTCAATGAGCTTAAGACCTCTGCAAATAACTTTGTTAAGGACAACGCATTCCCTTACACCTCTACGCCTCAGCGTCTGGAAGAGCCTACGTTCCCAGGCGATCCAAATCTGGCAACAGTTCGTGGTACAGACAACGCAACTCCTGCTACACAGCAGGTTCAATCTACTATTTACGATACTGCTGAGCACTATTTTGGCTCTCTGAACTCTGAGTCTATTTGGGTTGTATATAACCTTCGCCGTCAGAGCGTTGAACTTGAGAACTTGAGGGGCTTCTCGCGCGCTCTGAGAGGTGCTTCACTTCCTGTTGGAGCTTTTGATGCACCTGATAGAAGCACTCGTGCAAATCAGCTATTTGGCGTTGGTGAGCAAAGTACCTTGCATTTTGATGAGCAGACAGCTGACCTCATCAAAAAGAACCTTGATACGTACATGAAGCTTACCGATTGGAAGTCCAGCTACGCCAATGACTGGTCCTCTGATCTGAATAAGGCTGACACGCTGGAGAATGACATTCCAACTCGTGTGGATATGTTTAATCCTCTGTACTTTACCAGCGCATCTTACAAGGGTTATCAGTCAGCATCGGTTGCTCCTTATTGGCGCATTAATGAGGGTGCCCAGAATACCGATACCTCAATCTGCACTTCGTTCAACCTGGGCTTGTCTCTAAAGCATTTCTCGGGCGTGAGCAATGTTGATTACACGCTTGTTTGGGATAAGGGTCACGTTCTTGCCGAGAGAACAGGCAATGCAACCGCCAATCTGGTGTCTTGGATTGTCTCGAGCGCATCCGCTTAAAGGGGAGGATACAGCGTGTTTCAAACAAAGAATCGCCGACTGTACGGTGTTATTGTCATCGTTGTGCTTGCGGTAGGAGCAATATGCTTCTCTCTATTTAGAGGCGCTGATAAGTCTCAACCTCAAGGAAGTTCTCAATCGCAGTCTCAGCAATCGCAGTCGCAGCAGACGCAGCAGACGCAGTCTCAGGGCTCACAAAACAAGGGCTACATTGATTCCGTAGCAGCAGATGACCCTTATGCAAAAGGCATCCACCACGTGCGCATTGTGGTAAAGGATTACGGCACTATCGAGGCAACTCTTAACGCAAATGTTGCACCTATTACGGTCTCCAACTTTGCTCATCTTGCTGAATCAGGTTTCTATAACGGCCTTACGTTCCATCGCATTATTGACGGCTTCATGATTCAGGGTGGAGATCCTAAGGGCAATGGCTCGGGCGGATCCGAGAACAAAATTAAGGGCGAGTTCACCAAAAACGGTGTCGAGAATAACATCTCACATACACGTGGAACTATTTCCATGGCACGCGCTCAAGATCCAAACTCGGCAAGCTCACAGTTCTTTATCATGCAGGCAGACAACTCAACTCTGAATGGAAACTACGCTGCATTTGGCACGGTAACAAGTGGAATGGATGTTGTTGACGCAATTTGTAAAGGTGTTAAACCCACCGATTCAAACGGAACAATTCCTGCTTCAGAGCAGCCAGTCATTGAGTCCATCACGATGATTGATTAGATTCCTTATATAAAATATTGTTATGTTATCGAATGACCTGCAGCGCTTTATAAAGTTGCAGGTCATTAGCGTATAACGAGCCTCTCATGATATACTATCGGTATCCGAGAGGAGTGGTGTTATGCGAGCTGTTGGAGAGTTTTGCGTTCACCCGGGTCAGGGCGTATGTCTTGTTGAAAATGTAGTTTCGGAGCCTATTCCGGCCTACATTTTGTCTCCTATTGGACAAAAACACCCTGTTCAGATTGTATTTCCTCTTGATCAAGAGTTCAGGCTTCGTGATCTTATGACGCATGACGAGGCTATGAATCTTGTTGATACCTATCCTCAAATTGAGCTCATTACGTTCCATATTCATAATGCATCGCTTGAAGAATCGCACTTTAGGCGCGTGATTAGAGAAGGTTCTTGTAAAGACTCCTTCAGTATTGCTAAAACGTTTAGAGCTCGCATTAATAACGCACGTTCACTCAACAAGAAACCACCCGTTTCTCACGAGAGAATATTTAAGATGGCTAGTAATCGTGGCTTGTACGAGCTTATTACAGCGCTAAATTGTACCGTTGACGAGATTCAAAAGGTCTTTAGCTCACGCTATGGCGTAGAAATTGGAAAGGCATAGAGTACAATTACGAGAGTATGGTTATGGAGCTTAAGAAACGCAAGAAAGGAGGTAGTCAATAATGCTTGAGTTTGAACTTCTCGGAATAATTGATGGCGTTGCAACATATCAATATTATCCAGATGGAGACCGAGAGAATCCTGGCATAGTTCGTTTTAACTCTGACCTTAAAATGATTGATTACACTCCATCTAAAGAAGATCCAGGCGCATACTACGCGGCAAAACTTTTTCATTGGTTTGAGCGTAGAGGCGAATTTGATGACTCAGGCTTTATTGCTTGGGGTTAACCTTCACCAACCAGCTTTTCACGAGCCACCTCCGGGTGGCTTATTTATTTTCTCGCCAAATGAAAAAGTGGCAGACTACAACCTAAAACAGCGCTTAACGGGCATATAAACAATACAGAAATTAAACTGCTACAATTAACCCATCCGTTCAAGAGATAGGAAATTATGACTTCAGAAACATCTGCAAATCGTGCTGTTGTTACTGTTTTGGGCAGCGATGCTCCAGGAATTGTTGCAGCAATTTCTACCACTTTGGCCGAGTCAAATGCCAACATCTTAGATATTGCTCAGACCATTTTGTCTGGTATTTTTACCATGACCATGTTGATCGAACTTCAAGATGCCGAGTCTTTCTTGAGTCTCAAAGAGCGTCTTGATGCTGTTTCAGAAAAGCTTGGTGTACAGGTAAACATGCAGCGTGAAGAGGTCTTCACGTTTATGTATCGTCCTTAAATAAGCGTTTTCTATTTTAATGGCCTCTTGAGATTAGTCCAAGAGGCCTAAATTGGTTTGATGGTTTTGTTTTTACTTCTTCATTTGAAAGCTGGATAACATGGCATCAAGATATACTTACGAGAAAACAATTTCTAATAATTACATTGGAAAAATGAAAACAATCAAGGCACATTCTGCTGTGGAACTTGATTGTAAAATAAAAGAACAATTAGCTAAATGGAAAGAAGAAGAACAGAAAAAAAGATTGAAAGAAACGGCTGAGAATCTTACGAAAAAAGATCAAGACCGGATTTCTTTTGTTCAATCTATTTTGGCATTAGCGGATACCATTAATGTCCGTAGAAAGTGGAATGAGCTTAAAGATACAAGAAATTTCCCCGACTTTAAGTATGTTTCTGCGGGTATACCACCAACTCAGCCATCTGACGACTCTCAAAACGAGCCAAAATTTGAGCATGTATTTTTATATCAATTAAGAAAGGACGCTGAACAGAAAGCATACGAAGAATATAAACGTGCTCATGATGAATGGGCATCTAAAGTACAGAGCAGATTTGAAGCATATGAAGAGCAACTTAAGTATTTCAATGAAATGGAAGCAGCTAGCAGGGCTGACCAATTAGAAAAATATACAAATGAAAAGACTGAGTTTGAAACAGCACAATTGAATTTTAATAACTCATTAGTGGCTGAGGCTAGTTCTAGTGTCAAAGACAATCCACACCTTGTTCGATTTTATTATGAGAGAATTATTAAGTTTCTGATTCAAAAAATATCGAGTAAAAATTTTGGACTATGTCCAGAAATATCTGTTGCGACATCAGGTATTGAAAAAGTGGTGGAATTTAATATTTCACTGATTGCGCCAGATCAAATGAATTTGTATGCCGCTCATAAATTTGTTGCATCAACAAAGGAAATTAAAGAAGTTGCACTTAAAACAACTGAGTTAGATCATTTATATGAACTGTATGTTTTTCAAATTTCACTAGCTGTTTTGGATGTTGCTTCAAAGGGATATAGAGAGGCTCATGATATCGATTTATTTGTCGTTAATACTTATGTTAACGGCATTGAAAAAAAGAATGGACATGAGTTCACTTCATGTGTGCTATCTCTTTCGGTGTCACCGGAAGTCTGTGGAGAAATTAACTATCGTCAAGTTGACCCAAAAGAGTGCATAAAATCATTAAAAGGATTATATGCTGGCGCCCTTGCCTCTTTAACTCCTGTTACACCTATTTTAAAGCTGAATACTGATGATAAGCGGTTTATTGAATCAAGAGATGTAATTGAAGGACTTGATCCAACTCAAAATTTAGCGATTATGGATTGGCAAGATTTTGAATATCTTGTGCGTGAATTGTTTGGAAAAATATTTGGAGGCGATGGTGGAGAAGTTAAAGTAACTCAGGCTAGTAGAGATCAAGGTGTCGATGCAGTCGCTTTTGACCCAGATCCCATTCGTGGTGGAAAATTTGTCATTCAGGCTAAGAGATACAACAACGTAGTAGGTGTGTCTGCTGTTCGTGATTTATATGGCACGATGATGAATGAACACGCTGCAAGGGGATTGTTGGTTACCACAAGTTATTTTGGCGCTGATTCTAGGGATTTTGTTAAAGATAAACCCATTCAATTGATTGATGGCCAGAATCTTTTGGCATTACTTAAACAGTATGGCTATGGAGAGTTTAATATCACTTTGGGTGTTGAAAAGGACCAATTAGATAAATAGCATTCGGTTATAGTAAGAACAGGAAAAGTAAAGTTGACAACAACAGAAGAACTCATTGCTCAGAAGCAGTCTTGGCTCAATCAAGGCGCATCAAATCTGAAAGTAGAAATTGTCTTTTCCGATATGGATGAAACATTTCTCCATACCGATAAATCTCTTGATGAAAATAACATGGCAATGCTGGACCGTTTGGCTGAGCTGGGTATACCTTTTGTGCCTTGTTCTGGTCGAGCTTTTAACGTGCTGCCAAAAGAGGTTGTGAATCATCCTGCATCTAAGTATGTGGTGTCCTGCGATGGTGCCATTATTAGAGACCTTTCTACTCAGACGATACTTCACGAGTCTACCGTTACCAAGGAGCAAGCACTTGAGTTGTATCAAAAGCTTAAGGATTATCCCGTCACTTTTGATATTTTTGCAGATGGTGGTGTTTATCAGGAGCGCTCAAGGCATAATCTGATTACTCAGCTTGGTATTCCCGCAGATCATGCGGCGTTTATGCAGCGCTCGCGTACACCCTTTGACCAAAGCGTTGAGGAGTTTATTGACAGTGTAACTACCATTGAGCGACTTGGTTCCTACTGGTCTGTTGCAGAAGGCGAGAAGTACCAGGCACTTGTAGCAGATGCTGTTGCCTCGGTAAAAGGATTGAGTGGCACGGCTTCCATGAGTATGGGAATGGAGATCTTGGCCGACGGCACCTCAAAGGGCGCCGCACTTCAGTGGCTCTGCAATTATCTTGGTATCTCCACAGAGAACGCTGCTGCCTTTGGCGATTCGCTCAATGATGTTGCAATGCTTTCCGCAGCCGGAATGGGTACAGCAGTTGCTAACGCTCGTCGTGAGGATTTTGAGGCTGCAACCTATATCACTTTGACTAACGATGAGGCGGGTTTCTCGCGATTCCTTACGTGGGCACTGGGGGAGTAACATCTCAGAGTTTTGCTCAAGACATGACATATCGTGTAAAGAAAAAGCCGGCAGATATGAACTGCCTCCCATTTCTTGGACATAAGAAATGGGAGGCTTTTTATGCGTATGG
>CALKRF010000154.1 GCA_937990665.1 uncultured Atopobium sp. | reverse complement strand
CTGAACAGGCTCGTCGCCGTCTTGCCTTTGATGAGCTCCTAAGTTTGCAGCTTGCCCTTCTGGCCAGGAGAAACCTGGAGCTTGCAGGTCATAAGCCTTTTGAGCACGTTATTGATGGACCTAAAGTTAAGGCTCTGGTTGAGGCTTTGCCTTTTGCTCTAACTGACGAGCAGAACCACGCTGCTCAAGAGATTCTTTCTGACATGGCCGCGCCGCGCATTATGAATCGTCTGCTTTTGGGCGACGTTGGTACTGGTAAAACAGCCGTTGCCGCCGTTGCTTTGGCTGCAGCAGCAGATTCTTCAACTCAGGCTGCCGTGATGGCTCCTACCTCAGTTCTTGCCCAGCAGTACGCTCAAAAGATTGGTCCTTTGCTTTCGCTTGCTGGAATTACCTGGGCGCTTATCACGGGTTCTACCTCAGAAGAGGAGAGGCAGCAGATTGAGCTTTGCCTAGCTGACGGTTCTTTGTCCGTTGTCTTTGGCACCACTGCGCTTCTTTCTGACCGTGTGGTATTTAAGCAGCTCACCCTTGCTGTTGTTGACGAGCAGCATCGTTTTGGCGTTGATCAAAGAACAGCGTTGCGCAAAAAAGGACAAGGCGTAGATCTTCTCGCCATGAGTGCAACGCCAATCCCGCGTACGCTGGCACTTTCTTTGTACGGAGATGTTGATACGTCTCGCATTACCAAAAGACCAAAGGCAGGAGCTGGTGTTACCACCAAACTGTGCGTGCCAGAAAACCTTGACCAAGCATACGCCGCTGTCGCCGAAGCTGTTCAAGGGGGTCATCAGGCGTATTTGGTCTGTCCTTTAATTGACCCAAGCGATTCTGAAGAAGAGCTTGAAGATGTTCCTGAGGCCGCTCGTACAAACGGTAAGCTTTACAGTGCAACTCGTGTGTATGAGGAGCTCTCAAAGACTGTTTTCAAAGACTTCACTTGTGATCTTTTGACCGGCAGACTACCTGAGACACAAAAAGATCAGGTAATGGAAAAGTTCCGCGCAAATAAGACTCAGATTCTGGTCTCCACTACCGTTATTGAAGTTGGCGTTGACGTTCCTAACGCTACGGTCATGATTGTCTTTAATGCGGATCGTTTTGGTTTGGCTACCTTGCACCAGCTCAGAGGCCGTGTTGGTCGAGGAGACTTCCCAGGAACTGTGTATCTGGCAAGCAACGCCAAACGAGGTTCTACCGCAAGAAAGCGCTTAGCCGCCCTTGAGCAAACCTCTGACGGTGCGCGCTTGGCAGAGCTTGACCTGGAGCTTAGACACGAGGGAGAGACCCTGGGATACCGTCAGTCGGGCGGCACCACGCTCAAGATTTCTGATCTTTATGCGGATGCGGACCTGATTGAGGCTGCCCACATGGACGCTTTGGTAATTACTGCTCAAGACCCAAATCTTACCAGCGACGCCTATGCTACGCTGGGAATTGAGGCAAAAGATCGCTTTGGCATCTACTTTGAAGAGCTTGGCTATAAGTAATAACCTGCAGGTAAACTGTAGTACAAGATAGGTTTGGTGGCGAGAAACCCATGAGGATTGTTGGCGGAAAATGGAAAGGTCGTGCAATTGAAGCCCCTGATGGCAAGGGGACTACGCGACCAACCACTGATCGTACGCGTGAGGCTATTGCAAGCTCTATCTTGGCTTCTCGCGGTCTTGACCTCAGCGAGTCTAGAGTGCTTGACGCTTTTGCAGGTTCAGGTGCTATGGGTTTTGAGCTTCTTTCTAGAGGAGCGCTATACGCTGCTTTTGTTGATAAAGATAGAAAGACGTGTGACCGCATTAAGCGTACGGCTAAATCTCTTGGCGTAAACACCTCTGAGATGAGTGTTATCTGTGGTGATACAGCTCGCTTAGCTGAGTCATCCCAGCTGTTTGGAGGTCCTTTTGACGTGGTATTTTTGGATCCTCCTTATGCCGTCGAGGCAGAGGTAGTATCCAAGCTGCTCAAAGACTTGATTCAGTCGGGAAGTCTGACAAAAGATGCTGTAGTAGTCTATGAGCATAGTCACAAATCTGATTCAGTTTCTCTTGATAACTTTGAGCTTTCTAAGAGTAAGCGTTATGGTATTGCTCAAGTTGATTTACTTGTTCGTTGTGAGGGATAGGAGATACGTTGAACAGCATCACTCACGTAGTTGTACCAGGTACTTTTGATCCCGTCACAAACGGACACCTTGATGTAATCAAACGAGCTTCTCGCCTTTTTGAAAATGTTACGGTAGCTGTTGCGGCTTCAAAGCGCAAACACGGCACGGGAACTACGTTTTCTCTTGAAGAGCGCGTACAGATGCTCAAAGATGCACTGGTAGATGAAGGACTTGTGGACGTTTCTGTAGAGCCTATGGAAGGTCTTCTCGTTGATTTCTGTAATGCTCGCGGCGCAGGTGGTGTTGTTAAAGGCCTGAGGGCTATGACAGACTTTGAGTATGAGCTGCAGCAGGCAGATCTTAACGCTCATATGGCTCCTGAGCTGGAGAGCGTCTTTGTTATGTCCAGTCCAGAGTACGGCTATATTTCTTCCTCAATTGTGAGAGAAATTTCAGCTATGGGCGCAGATGTATCATTTTTGGTACCAAAGAACGTCATTAAAAAGCTTGAAGCTCTGCATAATTGCGGTAATTAAGTATATTTGCCCTGCATTTTCATTATATTCTGCTAACATTCTTAAAAAGGTGTTTTATGCGTCGTGCTCATAAGGGCTAAAACTGCATACAACACGGCTTATGTATTGGATTGAAAGGAGCCCTGGATGCAGCCAGGCGAGGAAATTGAGAGCCTTGTATCTGAGATTGAGCAGATGGTAACTGAGGCTAAGTCACCTTTTATGGATGGCGGTAACAAGAAGATTATTGATGCCCAGGACTTCTACGAGCTGCTTGACGAGATTCGTCGTGTCTTCCCAGAAGAGTTTGCAACCGCTCGTCGCATCATCAAGGAAGAGGATGAGACCCTTGAGCGCGCACGTGCTCAGGCAGAATCCATCATTGCTGACGCACAGCAGCAGGCTATGATTCTTGCTGGTGACCAGGAGGTTGTCCGCCTTGCTCAGCAGCAGGCAGATGCCATTCGTGACCAGGCAGAGCAGTATGAGCGTGATACTCGCTACAACGCTGAGGAGTATGCAGATACCGTTCTTGCTCACCTTGAGGAGAACCTCAAGAGCCTGACAAATTCAGTCTCTCGTGTTCGTCAGACACTTGATGAGAACTCTGGTCCTCGTAACACCAGCAATAACGTTGCCTGGTAATTCCAATGCAACCAGTTCTTTATGCACTAGATGATCGTCTTGCAAATGCAGGCGATACCGTTTCTTATGCGGGTCATCTTAATGAAGACTCGTATGAGCTAGGGGAGCATGAATTTTCTCTTCCTATGGGAATTGATTTTGATCTAGTGCTTACCAACGCGGGTGAGGGCATTTTGGTTACCGGAATGCTTCGTGCTGACGCAGTTGGTACGTGTGACCGTTGTCTTGACGACGCACATCTCTCTTTAAACGCAGAGGTAGATGAGTATTATCTCTTTGAAGAGCCTGTAATTTCTGCAGATGATGAAGATGAGGCAGATTACGTTTTAGTAAATGCCGATAAAACCATCGATCTTGCAGAGGCTCTTTTGCCTTCGCTTGTTATGGAGACGCCTTATGTTGTACTGTGCAAGTCCGACTGCAAGGGACTTTGCCCAGTATGTGGTTGCAATCTTAATGAAGAGGATTGCGGTCACGCAGCTCAGATTGAGCAGAAGCGAGAAGAAGAAAAGCTTGCTTCAAACCCGTTTGCGGCTCTCAAAAATCTTGTGATTGAGCCGGATTCGGAAGAGTAAAATAAAATTTCTTCTCCTAAATGGTGAAGAAATGCTGTATCTACGTACAAAATGTGTCAGTACGTGGTATAGTATCCAACGCATTATGTGAATGGGTCGCGCCCTCATATGTTTTAGGGGCGCTAGCAAGAGCAAAAGAGGTTTAAGATGGCAGTACCTAAACAAAAGAAGGGCCGCGGCGCAACCCACACCCGTCGTTCGGCAAACAGCAAGCTTAACGCAGCAGCTCGCTCTGTATGCCCACAGTGCGGCGCTCCAAAGCTTCCTCACCACGTATGCCCTAACTGTGGCTTCTACAAGGACCGTGAGGTTGTTGTTACTGAGTAACACTCATACATCGTATGGCCAAGAAGGCTGGTTCTTTAGGGGCCAGCCTTCTTTTTTATAGCACTAAGGAGTTATCATGCCCGTTATTTGTGTAGACGTTATGGGATCTGACCAAAGCCCTGAGGTTGTTCTTGAGGGAGTTCGTATGGCTCTTGAGAAGGACAAAGAGCTAGAGGTTCTTCTCGCCGGAGCTGATGAGTTTGTTACTCCTTTTGCAAGCAAGCATGAGCGCGCAAAGGCTTTGGTAACCACTGAAGTTATTGCCATGAGCGAACATCCTGCCAATGCGGTTAGGCAGAAGAAAGATGCCAGTATTGTGAGGGCTGCGCAGGCAGTCAAGGCTGGAGAGGCTGACGGTCTTTTTTCGGCAGGCTCTACAGGAGCAGTGCTTACTGCAGCTACCTTTGGTATTGGTCGCATCAAGGGCGTAAAGCGCCCTGCACTTACCCTGATCCTTCCTGGACTTGGTGGCCATAAAACAGTCTTTTTGGATACTGGTGCTAACGCTGATGTGCGCCCAGAAGTTTTGGTGCAATTTGCACAAATGGGCAAGGCTTTTGCCAATGCATCGCTTGGAATTGAAAACCCAACCATAGGACTTCTCTGCAATGGTTCTGAAGAGACCAAGGGTTCTGAGCTTGCTCTTTCATATCATGCGGCTCTTGCAGAGGCGGCTATCAATTTTGGTGGAAACGCTGAGGGAACTGATATTTTAGGAAGCCGCTTTGATGTTATTGTGACAGACGGCTTTACAGGAAATGTGGCCTTAAAATCCATTGAGAGCACAGGCAAGTTTATTATGTCTAGCCTCAAAGACGCAATTAATTCCTCCAAGAAGGCTGCGTTTGGTGCTCTTCTTTTGAAGGATGCTCTGAAGGCTACAGCAGCGGAACTTTCAGGAGATTCTGTTGGTGGCGCCTTCTTGCTAGGTGTTTCTGCACCTGTACTTAAAGGACATGGTGCTACCAGCGCTTCTGCTGTGTGTGCAGGAACACTCTCTGCAGCCAATGCAGTACGTGCCAACCTTATCGAGAAAATTTCCTCGTCAATTCAGCTGTAGTAAAAGCGTCTGTACATAAAATTTTTATAAGTTATGGTGGAGCCCATGGACAATTTGAACTGCCTCCCATTTCTTGGACATAAGAAATGGGAGGCTTTTTATGCGTAT
>CALKRF010000153.1 GCA_937990665.1 uncultured Atopobium sp. | reverse complement strand
TCTCAATCTTGCTCATCTCAAGCGAGAAGAGCGCAACAGTTGCACCAGATACTGCAGCGTTATAAGCCATGCTGAGTGCGAAAGAAGTCTTACCAACACCAGGACGAGCACCAATAACAACCATCTGACCAGGACGAAGACCTTGGAAAAGGTTATCAAGGGTTGCAAATCCAGTTTGGACACCCAGCTCTGCCGCATCTTTTCCAGCATTTTGCTGAAGCTCATCAAAGAGATCGGTCATGATGTCTTCAATGCCCTGCTCAGACTGCTGAACATCCCTGTTAGTTACATCAAAAATAAGCTTTTCTGCCTGGTCAACAACTTGCTTTGTGTCTTCTGGAGCATTGTAAGCAAGGGCAGAAATCTTTGCAGAGGCGCTAATCATCTTTCTGAGCGTAGTATCACGGTGCAGCATGTTGGCATGGTTTTCCCAACCAACCATAGCTAGTGGGTTGTTGCCAAGCTCTGCTAAACGGACAGCTCCGCCAGCACGTTCAAACTTACCGTTACTCTTAAGGTGGTCTGCAAGCGAAATGACGTCTACTGGTTTGTTGTTATCAAACAGCGACTTAATAGCCTCGAAAATGATTTGATTAGAAGGAATATAAAAATCCTCGGAAGAAAGCCTAATGAGGCACTCTCCTCTAATCTCTTCCGAGAGAATCATTGCGGAAAGAATGGAAAACTCGGCATCAGAATCTTGTGGCATAGAGGCGTTCTCTAGGGCCGTCAATTGCGTAGGATTCATCTCAAACGAGTCTTGTGCCATCGTCTTTTCCAATCATATTTTTTGGGAATGAATCTGAATAGTAGTGTACTTTTCAAAAAAATAAAGAGTCATTTTGGCTTGCAAAACTCGAAAATATAAGTCTTCAACACGATTTTCCAAAACTCGTATACCCTGAGCGGGATTTCCTTGAGTTTTCAACGTTTTCAACATTTTTTGGACTTTTTTCGACACGTGGTATTTTCTACACAATTGCTTATCTGCAGTTATACAAATCAAATTACAATTCCGCAGGTTAAGTGAATATGTTTTACATAACATTTTGAATAACCGCAGGTAGAGTGTAAGAAATTATACCGTTTCGTCTACACATAAAAAGACCACCCCTTTGTTATGTTTCACAAAGGGGTGGTTCGAACAAACATTCCATTCTTTTCAGATGGCTGCGCTTTTTATAAAAGCTTACAAATCTGTAGAAAACTGCAGAAATTGTATAAACCACCAAAAAATGCAGGAGAACAGTGTTTTATGCATGCATAAAACTACTCTGCGGACTCAACCTCAACCTCGACGGTTGCCTCTGCGGCAACCTCCTCGGTCTCCTCCTCTGCAGGAGCAGCGTCGTCCTCGCCAACAAGAACAACGACGGTAGCGGTAATGTCACGATAAAGCTCAATGGTGACATTGTGGCGACCAGCGGTCTTGATAGCAGCGCTACGAGCAATGCGCTTACGATCAACGGTGACGTTGAGCTGTGCCTCGATTGCGTCAGCAATCTGAGCGGTGGTGACGGAGCCAAAGAGCTGGCCCTCCTCGCCGATGCGAGCGTCAACAGTTACGAGCTTGCCATCAAGAGCTGCCTTGGTAGCATTTGCGTCAGCAATACGCTGCTCTTCGCGCTTAGCGATATTGTGACGACGCTCCTCAAGCTGCTTGATGTTACCCGGTGTAGCAGGCTGGGCAATCTTGTTGGGGAACAGGAAGTTCTCCGCATAACCCTGTGCGACCTCTACGATGTCGCCTTCGCCGCCCTTACCGCGAAGCTCGCCCAAGAGAATAACTTTCATGGGAAACTCCTTTGATGAGTCGATGGTATCGACTAGTTGTTGTTTATCGTAGGCTCTGAATCCTGGTTTCCTGAGCGATTAAGCTTTCGGAAGTTAACCCAGGCATCAATAAGTCCTACGAGAGCCATAACGCCTAACTGAACTTCTAACATGCCTGCCAATACAAACAGTGACAGAGAAAGTGCTGGCGAGAAGTGCTTCTCGCGCACAAACCATGTGAGCACTGCAAGGCCCTGAAGAGCAAACACGACTCTAAGAGCCATGAACACATTCAACGTAATAAGCTGAAGTATGTCTTGTGCAGACAAAATGGTGCTTGAAAGTGCATACACAAACAAGTTGGCCACGGTAAGAGCACACATCCAAAATGGAACGTCCATCAGCTGGAACTGTGGCAATTTCTGTGGGTCTCTTGTCAGTGCTTTATACACTGTTCGAGCTCCAAAACGCGCAATTACAAAATATAAAAGCGCCATGCCGGTATAGCTGGTTGGCCAAAAGAGCATAAAGAGCGCCTTTGCAGTTGAAAGACCCTCTTGGATCTCTGGAGAAGCACCTGAGACCTGCGAAGCGTATTGATTAAACACGCTCTGAGCAAGCTCGGGAAGACTTGTTCCTGCCATCGCGGCAAAGAACGCGTCGTATCCTAGAAGTGCTAAAGCCGTTGCTCCTACAAGAAGAGACCCAACACCAACGGTGAGTTTCTCGGTTGCAAAAGCGTAGCCAACTCCAAGAGCAAGTGCGCAAGCGGTAACTGAAGTTGCCGCCTCCGTTGGTCCCGAGAGCAAATAAGCTGCTACACCTGTAACAAGTACAGAAGTAATAGCGGGACCAAACCATCCGTGCCCTTTTTTGCAATAGACAGCAATTACCATGCCATACGCAACCAAAGCAGCTCCAATAAAAGAAAGGAGCCCGGTAATTACTCCACCAACAACGCAAAGTACAAATCCTTGCTTGTATGTTGGAGCCTCAAACGGACGCGGTTTGCCTCCGTTTTGGTTGCTTGGACCGGCAACATTCTGCGAGCTACTCTCTGGGCGAGAATACCCTTCAGGTGCCTGAGGAATATTTGAATCCGGTCTATCCATTGCTAACCAACTCTACCTAAAGAACAGATAGGTTATCCGCGACTACGGCCACCGCGGCTGGAAACCACAGGGACAGTGTAGGGCAGAAGTGCCATCTCGCGTGCGCGCTTGATAGCAAGTGCAATGTCGTGCTGGTGCTGCGTGCAGGTGCCAGTGACGCGACGAGGCTTAATCTTGCCACGGTCGGTCATGTACTTACGAAGAAGCTGAGTATCTTTGTAATCGATGAACTCAGTCTCCTCCTTGCAGAACTGGCAATACTTGCGACGCGGCTGGCGCTGGAAATCTTGTTTCTGCTGAGCCATGTCTTTTACCTTTCAGATGACAGTAACGTCTGTGTTGCTGTCTGACGTTTAAAACGGAATATCAGCATCGTAGAACTCCTCGTCTGGCGGAGCCGGAACGGGAGCGGGTGCCTGTGGAGTTGGAGCTGCATAAGATGGTGCGCCCTGTGACATAGGGGCTCCACCCTGCTGATTCCTAGAAAGGAACTCGACCTCATCGACAACAACCTCAAGCTTGCTGCGACGCTGTCCTTCCTTCGTCTCCCAGGAGCTGAAACGAAGCTTGCCTTCAATAGCAACCTTCGAACCCTTGGAGAGGAAGCGGGAAAGTGCTTCAGCACGCTGACCAAATACTACGCAGTCTACGAAGTTAGGAACATCTTCCCACTCACCAGTCTGCTGGTTCCTGCGACGATCGTTAACCGCAACGCCGAAGGATAGAATCTGGGTACCGCCTGCTGTGGAGCGAAGCTCCGGGTCACGGGTCAGGTTGCCCGAAATGTTAACCCTGTTAATACTCATAAATCTCACTACCTCTCATCGTGGAATAATTCCACTTTTCCAATACAAGGACTTAGTCCTTATCGACTCGACGCACGATCATGTGACGCTTAACAGCATCATTGATTCGCAGGACTCGATCGAGCTCTGCAATCTGCGTTGGATCTGCATGGAAATTGATGAGGGTATAGTCACCCTCGGTAAGATCGTCGATCTCAAAAGCAAGCTTACGCTTACCCCAGTCCTCGACGCTGTCGACTACTCCGCCGTCAGTGGTGATAGCAACGTCAATACGCTTCATTACACCAGCGCGGACTTCCTCGGTGGAAGCTGGGTCAACAAAAAACAGCAGTTCATAGGCCTTCATATTGTCACCTCCTCTGGGCTAATGGCTTCGGGAAGTGAAGGTGCACCCGAAGCAGGAAAGTTCGACCAAGCATCATACCACATAAATGCTCAAATACGAAACTAGCCCACAAACTTTCTCACATGCAGTCCACATATAAAGCTTAAATTGGCAATTTGTTGCTTATTTACCTCTAATCTTGCAAATATCTGACGCGAATCTTTCTAAGGCATGGTCACTCGCGCAATTTTAAAAACATGGGATTGAAAAAGAAAAACGACCATCACACAATCTGCATGATGGCCGTCTCTTTTATATGTGCTCTACTTTACTGAGCTGCAGGTCCCTCAGGATTCTGAGTTGGTGCGTCTGCTGGAGCAGCTGGTGCCTCAGGAGCCTCTGGAGTTGTTGGGATAATTGGCTCAACAACAACGGTTGAAGTAGGTGCAGGCTCTGGAGCTGCGGGAGCGACAGGAACCTCTGGAGCCACAGGTGCTGCTGGCGCAACAGGTGCGACTGGTGCCGCAGGAGCCGCAGGTGCAACAGGTGCTGCTGGTGCAGCTGGAGCAGCAGGAGCCACAGGTGCTGCTGGTGCAGCTGGAGCAGCAGGAGCCACTGGTGCAGCTGGAGCAGCAGGAGCTACTGGTGCAGCAGGTGCTGCTGGAGCCGCAACAGGCTCAGCTGGAGCTGCAACAGGGGTTGCAGGTACAACTGGAGCTGGGGCAGCAACTGGGGCAGCAGGCGCTGCAGGGGCTGCTGGGGCCTCAGGTGCGACTGGCGCTGGAGCAGCTGCAGGGGCTGCTGGTGCTGGGGTTGCTACTGGTGCTGCAACAGGAACGGCAACAGGAGCTACTGCAGGAGCAGCGGTTGCAGCTGGTGCAGTTGGAGCAACTGGTGCTGGAGCTGAATAAACAGCGGCTGCACCATCGCGAGGATCATTAATGAATGGTGGCAGTGGATCGTTGCTCTGTCCCCATGCGGCAACGTTGAACTGACGCATCCAAAGAGCAATTGCGTTCTGCATAAGAAGCATAACGATAAGACCAACAACGTGACCAATATAACCAATAGCAAGGAAGATTGGTCCCATCTGAATAAAGCCACGTGCAAGCAGGGCCAGCATGATAAGACCCACCTGGCTCTGGTCGGTTACATTCTGGGTTCTTGCAATGGTTAAAGCCTGAGTACCAATGTTAACAATCATGCTAATTGCAGCGCTACCGCCGATGATACCCATAATGATTGAGGTAACAATGCCAAGCACAATGCCCATACCAAAGATACGGAACAGGCCACCCATGTCATGCTTGATCATCTCAAAGATGTTCTTAAAAGCAAAACCAGCAGAGATGCGACCATAAACTGATGCGCGGACCTGAACAACATTGATGAACAGTGGATACACAAATGCTGCAACAATAAAGACTGGGATAAGAATCAGATTGATAACTGGAATGAAAGAAAGAATTCCAGTAGCAATGCTGTATGCCAAACCAAATGCAAGTGCAATTACAGCTGCCTTGAAGCCGGTAACAATGTAGGTACCAAACTTAAGGTCTTTCTGCTTTGGACCAGCATTGATGCCCCATGCAGTTACGCGTGCAGTCTCAAGTGCATAGCCAACAAGTGCAAGAATTCCGACAACTGGAATAAGACCAAACAGAGCCATAATAAGAACAGGCTTCCACCAACCCTTTTCCAAAGTCAGAAGTGCCCAGGAGCGTGCAAAGTAGCGATCGCGCCTGTAGCCATTCAACTCATCTGCTGAAACAGCCATTTAACTCTCCCCTCGTGTCAAAAAAGATGACATCGAATTACAAAGCCTAAACATTCTATATAAAATCGAAAAATAAATATATCTTTATTGGTAACAATTAATCAAATAAAAATGTTAAATGGCGGAGGAGGAGGGATTCGAACCCTCGTACCCCTAGAAGGGGTAAACGGTTTTCGAGACCGCCGCATTCAACCACTCTGCCACCCCTCCGAAGGGTGAAACGGCGCCCGTAGGCGCCGTGAAAATTCTGGCGGAGAGTCAGGGATTTGAACCCTGGAGACGCTTTAGACGCCTACACGATTTCCAATCGTGCTCCTTCGGCCACTCGGACAACTCTCCATATAAAACCGCACGGGACAGTATAGCGGATTTCTCACCAATATAGGGCGAGAAGTTCTGTGTATTTTTAATACTTGTGTAGTATTGTCATACTCATAAAAAGTAAAACACCAGTAGGAGGTATGGATGCCACCGATTTTCTCGCCATATGGCACAGATGCAATTTCTGTGAGCATCCCCTACTGGCTAGACCTTCTAACGGTAATTATTGGTGCAATCTCGGGAATCTTGGTTGCAAGAGATCGTCACTTAGACCTTGTGGGCTTTGTGGGTCTTGGTCTTTTGGGTGGTCTGGGTGGCGGGCTTATCAGGGACGTCATGATGCAAGAAGGTGGCGTCTACATGCTCAACTCGCCCTACGCCATTCCGGCTGCCGTTTTTACCGCTGTCTTGCTGTTTATGTTCCCTGAGCCGCTTGACAGATTCCCTCGCATGCTTGAGTGGACCGACATTATCTCCGTTGGCCTCTTTGCTGTTGTTGGTACCGATAAAGCCCTGGTATATCACCTGCTTCCCTTCTCGGTCATTCTGATGGGAAGCATTACGGGCGTTGGTGGCGGTATGCTTCGCGACGTATTTCTTGGCAACATCCCTCGTATTTTCCAGCGAAGCAATCTCTACGCGTTTTGCGCAGTTGCTGGCGCTACCTCCTACTGGGCGCTTGTCTCTTATGTAGGCGTCACAAAAATTTGGGCGGCAGTTGTCTGCGTTGTAGTTACCGTTGGCCTCAGACGCTGGTCGCTTAAATACAACGTACTTTCTCCGGCCGACGTTGACCTTACGCCGCACGTAATGCGCAGTGTTAACAAGCTTCGTCACAAAGCTCAGAAGCCGGGTAAGCAACCTGAGCAGAACACCCCATCAAAGTAACATCCAGCCACAATCGGGCGGTTTTGGGCGGTTCTGGGCGGTTTTGCATCGCCTTCACATACCGTTTACCAGCACTTTATTTAAAATCCGCCTAAAACAAAACTGGCGAGAAGCCCTTGCAGCTGCAAGTTCTTCTCGCCAGATTGACTGTCTGTAAACGACGCTGTTACTTCTTGACCATACCGTTACGAACTGCCCACTTACGGCGCTCGGTCTCGGAAAGAATACGCTTACGCATGCGGATGTTTTGTGGCGTGATCTCAACAAGCTCGTCGTCCATGATGTACTCCAGAGCCTCTTCCAGCGTAAACAGGCGTGGAGGAGTCAACTGAACTGAAATGTCTGCAGTTGAAGACCTCTGGTTGCCCAAAGACTTGGTGCGCGCAATGTTAACAACCATGTCGCCTGGCCTTGAACGCTCACCAACCAGCATGCCTTCGTAGCACTCAACACCTGGCGAAACAAAGAGCTGGCCGCGCTCCTGGAGCGTACCAAGTGCATACGCAACAGCCTTCTCAGTGGACATGGAAATCATGGCACCGTTCTGGCGGCTACCAATATCACCTGCAAAAGGACCGTACTCAAGGAAAGTGTGGTAGAAGACAGCGTCACCGTGGGTAACGTTCATGACGCGCGTCTTGAGGCCCATGATGCCGCGGGTTGGAATCTTGAACTCAAGGTGCGTCTGAGTCTCGCCGGTGTCCATGATGGACATGGTGCCACCAACATTACCAAAGACCTCGATGACCTTACCCGCATACTCTGGGTTGCACTCAACAACAGCCTGCTCAATAGGCTCAAGTGTGTGGCCCTGAGCGTCCTTCTTGAACAGAACGCGAGGACGACCAACCTGGAATTCAAAGCCCTCACGGCGCATGCTCTCCATAAGAACAGAGAGGTGGAGAATACCGCGGCCAGAAACCTCGATACCCGTCTTATCAGGAAGCTCCTCAATGCGCATGGTGACGTTATTCTCGCGCTCTGTCATCAGGCGCTCTTTAAGCTGACGGCCACCAACAATGTCTCCCTCACGGCCAACAAGTGGCGAGGTAGAAGGCTCAAAAATAATAGAAAGGGTTGGTGGATCAATCTCAATTGGGTCCAACTCAACAGGGTTCTCTGGATCAGTGTAGACGTCACCAATATCAGTGTTATCAACGCCAACGATTGCCGCAATATCACCTGCGTCAACCTCGCTGCACTCCTTACGGCCAAGGTAGTCAAAGGTAAACAGCTGCTTGACCTGGCTCATAGCGCGGGAACCGTCGTTTTTGACAACAAGAATCTTGTCGCCAGTATGAACAGTTCCGGAATAAACACGTCCAATACCAATGCGGCCCAGGTAGTCGGAGTGATCGATGGTGACGCACTGCATAGCAAGAGGTCCGTCAATATCAACATCTGGAGCTGGAAGGCCGTCGATAATCATGTCGAGAAGTGGGAACATATTGTCGTTGTCATCATTTGGATCAAGGCGAGCGTAACCATTAACGCCAGAAGCAAAGATGGCGTGCTCCATGGTGAACTCAAGCTGTTCATCAGTTGCGCCGAGGTCCATCATCAGATCAAGAGAATCGTTGACAACAGCCTCTGGACGAGCGCCGTCACGGTCAATCTTGTTGACAACCATCATGATAGAAAGGCCTGCGTCGATAGCGTGGCGCAGAACAAAGCGAGTCTGTGGCATAGGGCCCTCGGCTGCGTCAACCAAGAGAAGCGCACCGTCAGCCATCTTCAAAACGCGCTCAACCTCGCCGCCAAAGTCAGCGTGGCCAGGAGTATCAATAACGTTGATCTTAACGCCCTTGTACTCAATAGAGATATTCTTTGCCAGAATGGTAATTCCGCGCTCACGCTCCTGATCATTGGAGTCCAGAATTCTCTCTTGAACCTGCTGGTTCTCGCGGAATGCATCGGTTGCCTTAAGCATCTGGTCAACCATGGTGGTTTTACCGTGGTCAACGTGGGCGATGATAGCAATATTTCTGATGTTGTCTTGACGCATAAGTCTCTATCTCTCGAAGGTATGTGTTTGGACTTGCTACTTCAGGTCCAATTTTTATCAGCTTTAGAACTTTAGTGCAATTACGTGCCTAGAGCGCCCAGAAATTTCAATGAACGCAGCTTTTTCATTACAGAAGTGGCTCAAGCTCTCCTGCTGGAGCGGGATCAGACCACACAAACTGGTCACCTTGGCCTTTTCCGTGAACTAAAGAATATGCCGAGAAACTCTTATAGCCCTTCTCGCCAAACTCAAGAAGCACGGCATCTTCGTAACCGCCCTCTTTGAGCAGTTGAATGGCTCCCTCATATACAAGCGCATAGCGAACAGGCTCTTCAAGTCCCGCTTCTTTATCGCCCTTCTGTTTTGCCAGGTCAAGCACGCGCTTATGGGCGCCCTCAAGCAGCTCCTCTGGGCCGTCATCAGAGAACTCATAGCTTGCAACCGTGCCTGCTGCATCCTCAACTACAAGCAAAACGTTGAGTGATTGGCCATCTGCAAGCAGGTCAAACGCATCTCCAAGCAGCTCAGTTGAGAGCATATCAAGCTGGGAAGAAACTCCATCTTTGCGCTCGTTGTTTTCGGCCATGCCGCTCCTTAGCGTCGTTTTTGTAACTATTGTTCTCTATGATACATCGCACAAGAAAAGAGGTCGAAAGCAAAAAGCCTTCGACCTCTTAGGTTTGTCAGCTATCTGTCCAAAATCTGGCAGCAAGGAAGTTGCAACGGTAAAACGCCCCGCTTGAAAGCACGAGTACTTACTCTGCCAGTGCCTCACGGATGCGCGTAGTAACTCCCTCAAGCCTATAGCACTCAACATACTGGCGAAGAGGACGTTTGATGTGATCGACAACAAAGCGCTGGCCATCAATATTGAACTGAGCAAGGTTCTTGTACAGGTGCTCGGTTGCGGCCTTGACCTCGTCATCATTGAATGCGTAATGACCAGAAATATCAAGAATATCCAGCGACAGTTTGTGATCAGCAAGAATCTGCTCAACAGTCAGATTGACCTGGTCACCCACCATCCACTTGCGCCAACGCTCAGTCTCAATTGCCTTGACCAACAGGGTGTTTCTCAAGCCGGAAACCTCGTCTGCCTTCAGGAGACCTTCTTTAACCAGAAGATCTTCGACATCACAAAGCTTCAAATATGCGCGAGTCTCCTCTGTTCCGTACTGTGGAGCTACGTTTGATGCGGTGACATTTGCAGGAGTGTGCTCAAGCAGCGTCACATCATCAAGGTAGTCTGCGTTGTGCTCCTTAAGACCAACACCGTAGCTCTTGGCCATCTCAGCAAGGCTAATGGCAGCCTCAAAATCGTAGTGGCCAACCTGCTCCGTAAGACGTGTAAGCGTTCCCGTCTGCCCAACAATAAAGGTTGGCATCGGCAGGCCCTTAGCGGTGAGCTCACTTTTAAGCTGCTCAATGAAGGTGTGATACTTATCGGTAGAGGTTAAGCCGCCGTTTGTTTCCTCGGTACCAACCTCATAGCCAATCTCAGGAAGACCGCGAGAAATACGTTCTTTCTCGCACCACTCAATCAAATCAACCGTACGGCGAAGAACCACATCAAGCGGAATAACCTTACCAATCTCAAAAGGATCCTTTGTTGGGTCAATCATCAGCAGGTCAAAGCCGTTAAGCATATCAGCAAGATAGGACTTCTTAGCAAGCTCCATAGCCTCATCTTCTGGAAGGTGAGCATTGCGCTCCTCATCGCGCTGCCAAGGACCACCATGGTCACGGCAAAGATAATACAAACCGTCAAAACCAACCTTCTGAGCTGCTTCAGCAATATCTTCCGAGAAACGCTTCTGATCCCAAGAATTTACGTATCCTCCACCAAGCTCATCAAGATCTACCTGGTTTCGCGATGCAATAAACATCAGAGGAAAATCGCAGTCTCTACCAAGTTCAAAAGCTGCTTGCAACAGGTTGGGCGACATTGGTCCAATTCCTAAAAGCGTAGCGGACTTTCCTGTGTCCTGGAGCTTAAGCAACCCTTCAACAGCTTTTTTGATTGGTAGCTTTTCCATAATTACCCCTTCCCAAGAGTGTTTCTTGGTAATAAGAAGGGCGTGGGGGTTGAATCCCTACGCCCCTCTCCTTTTAACTTCAATTTTTATGGCCTAAGACCAAAAGGTACATGCGTTTCTCGCCGTGTATTACTTGTTGTCCTCAAGCTTTGGCTTAGTAAGAACAAGAATTGCAACACCTACTGCAACACCAATTGCCATATCAAGGGTGTAGAGGGCAATGTTGTTTGTAGCTGCAGCAACAATCATGCCACCGTGGGGAACAAAGCACTCAATACCATGCCAAGCAGCAAGGCCAGCACCAACTGCAGAACCAATCATGATTGCTGGCAGGGTGTGTGCAAGATCCTTAACAGCAAATGGAATTGCACCCTCGGTAATGCCGATGAGTCCCATGAAGACTGCGGAGATACCCATCTGCCTATCAGTGTCGTCAAACTTGCTGCGAGCAATAAGAGATGCAACACCGCAGACCAGTGGAGGAATAGCAACTGCAACACGGAATGCGCCGTTAGGACCATAAACACCTGCGGTCATAAGAGCCATGGTGAAGGTAGAAGCAGTCTTGTTAACTGGGCCACCCATATCAAATGCGGTCATAAGGCCAATTACAATGCCGAGTACAACTGCAGAGCCACCCTGAAGGCTTGAAAGCAGGCTTGTCAGCCAGTCCATGAAGGCGCCAAGTGGAGCTGCCAAAACATAGATGTAAAGCATGCCAAGAGCAAGCGAAGACAAGCTTGGGATAATCAGAATTGGCATGATGGTGCGGATGGTGTTATTGACCTTCCAGCTCTTCATCCATTGGACAAGGTAGCCAGCAGCAACGCCAAGGACCATTGCGCCCAAGAAGCCAGTAGAAACCTGAACCTCGCCTACAGGAACAGGATTGCTTGCCAGGTAACCAAGGACAAAGCCAGGTGCCAGAGCAGGCTTTCCGCCCAAAGAATAGGCAATGTAAGCAGCAAGGACAGGAATCATCATCTTGATGCCGGCCATACCAATAAGGTTAAGGCTCTGCATCAAAGGATTGGTGACTTCAATACCGTCTTTTCCTGCAGTTCCTGTAGCTAGCGAGAAAGCCAAGAAGACTCCACCAACTACGACAATAGGAATAAAGTACGAAACACCAGTGTTAAACGCCTTTAGAAGGTCTTTTCCGACCTTGCCCAAAACTGAGGGACTCTTTTCCTCTGCCATGGGTTTCTCCTCTCTTCTTCCTTGCGTTATCACTTACGCGCTTGCTACTCAGCCAGCGCAACTACCTGATCAATAACCTTTGCTGGATCCGCAATGGCAAGCGATGGATCCAACGTAAGAACGCGACCTTCATCGCGCTTCTCGTCAAAACGCTCGTCGCCTTCGATGCCAATTGCAATGGCGAGAAGAACAACGTCTGCAGCATCAATTTCGTCCTGCTCAAGCTCGTTCTCAATACCGTAACCACCCTGAGCCTCTACCTTGAATTCATAGCCGCGACGCTCACATTCTTTCTCAATGGCCTCTTTTGCCATCCAGGTGTGAGCAATTCCAACCGTGCAAGCGCATACAGCAACGACGTTCATGGTTATGTCCTCTCGCAAAGTAAGTTGTGAGCCCCTAAGCGGGGCGCACGAGCACGTCTTTTGACGACGTACGTTTCCAACTCATACTTTGCATTGTTTCAATCTTTTTTAAAAGAGGATTTCGGTAAACGTCTAATCTACCTTGTGTTATGATGAATTTTGTTAAACGTTTAACCAACGTAGAATCCAGCACACTCACTAACGTTGGTATTTTGCAAGTACATTGTAAAGATTTCGGTGAAATGAGTGCCAATGTCTAAGACCACTATCATTGACCTTGCAAAATTAGCAAATGTTTCTATTGCTACCGTTTCAAATTACCTTAATGGACACTTTGAAAAGATGTCCGAAGCAACTAAGCAACGTATCAAAAAAGCAATCGAAAATACGGGATATATTCCAAGCGCCCAAGCTCAAGCAATGGTTAAGAAGAGCTCTGGAATTATTGCTGTTCTCATCTTGGACAATACTAATGCGTGGGCAGCTCAAATGACTAACGGTATTGAAGATGCTGCTCTTGAATCTGGATATCAGACAATTATTTGCAATTCTCGTTTTGACCCCACGCTTGAAGCTGACTGGGTTGAGAAAATGCTTTCAATTGGAGCAGATGGCATGCTTATCCAGCCCACCAATCAATTCAGAGCGGTAGATAGACGAATTGCTAAAGTTGGAAAGCCCGTTGTCTACTTTGACTGCGACCTTCTTGCCCTTAATGCTTCCTGGATAAAAAGTAACCTCTATGACGGCGTTTATTCAGCTGCAACCCACTGCGTTGAACGCGGATACGAAAACTTTTTAATCATTGGTGGAGAGCCAAAAGGTCGTACCAGAATTGAACGAGAATCTGGCTTCACTGATGCCTTAGAGGCCTTAAATAAACCTCATGAGCGTCTCACCATAGAGCAAAATACGCTCTCTATCCCTGAAATCACGCAATGGCTTAACAACCACATTCTTCCATCAAAGAAAACGCTGGTATTTGTACCAAATCAGTGGGCTCTCAAAAGTGTCTATAGCGCGCTGCATGCCTATGAAGAGGTAATTCCAGAGCAAGTTGGTCTGTTGGGATTCAATAACACTGATTGGACCGATTTACCTGCTAAAAGCATCTCAACTATTGTTGAACCCGTCTATGAAGAGGGCTACGCCGCTTGCAAGATGCTCCTTAAAAGAATCAAAGACCCCTCGCTTGAGCCCGACCACAAGTTGCTCACCTGCAAGCTTAATTGGCTCAAATCCACCATCTAACAAAAATGGCGAGAAGACAAACGAATCTTCTCGCCATACGTTACTGCTTTAACTCAAACACTTACAGAACGTGGACCTCGTCCTTGGTAAAGTCAACAAAGGCGTGGTCGCCAACGTTGTAAATCTTGTGTGTACGAGGGTTGAAGTCCGTAATCTTGATGAGAGTGTCTCCTATCATAACGTGATAGTTCTGGTAGTGGCCCATGAATCGAGAAAGAACTACCTCACAGGCAAGCGTTCCCTCGTCAGCAAGGCGTGCAGACTCTGGACGAAGAACAATGCAGCATTCCTTACCCTTGTCTAGGTGAGAACATCCGCTGGCCTCAAACTCATGGCCCTCAAAGCGGCAAAGTGCCGTCTCAGAATCAAGCTTGTCTGCAATGGTTGCGTGTAGAAAGTTTGACTCGCCAATGAAGTCTGCAACAAACTCATCTGCTGGGTGATAGTAAACCGTCTGTGGATCGCCAACCTGATCCACAACACCCTTTTTCATAATGATGATGTTGTCAGAAAGCGCCATTGCCTCTGACTGGTCATGTGTAACGTAGATAGCGGTGATGCCAGCCTCCTGCTGAATGCGGCGAATTTCGTTACGCATGTCAACGCGGAGCTTTGCGTCAAGGTTTGAAAGAGGCTCATCAAAGAGAAGAACGCTTGGCTCAATAACCAGAGCACGCGCCAAAGCAACACGCTGCTGCTGACCACCAGAAAGCTGGTTGGTCATGCGTTCTTCCATACCCTCAAGTCCAACAAGACCCAGGATATGAAGGACCTTCTCGCGAATTACTGCCTTATCCATTTTGCGGAGCTTAAGGCCATAGGCAACATTGTCAAAGATGTTGTAGTGAGGAAGCAGCGCATAGCTCTGGAACACCATTGCCGTGTCGCGCTTGTTTGGAGTAAGCTCATCAATCTGCTCATCGCCAAGGAAGATCTTTCCCTCATCAGGGCTCTCAAAACCAGCAATCATGCGCAGAATAGTGGTCTTTCCGCAGCCAGAAGGGCCAAGCAGCGTTACAAACTCGCCAGGAGCAATGGTGATGTTAGCATCTTGAACTGCGTAGAAGTCTTTTCCAGTCTTCTGATCCTGATAAATCTTGGAAATGTGCTCAAGGCGAACGCCTTTTTTCTCTGTAGCCATGTGTTACTCCTCCTTGAGTGCTCGGCTGGTGCCAAAGTGTTTGATGGCCCAATTCATAAGCAATACCGAGCCATAGGTAATAACAATCAGAATTGTTGCAAAGGCGCAGGCCATACCATATGAACCCTTGCCTGCAAACTCATTAATCTGAACGGTGATGAGCAGGAACTCTGGTGTGACCAAGAGGATAACTGCAGAAATTGCGGTAATGGAACGAACAAACGCCGTTACCAAGCCCGACAAGAACGAATCTTTAATCAGTGGCAGCGTAACGGTCATAAACACCGTAAAGCTGTCGGCGCCCATGTCGTATGCGGACTCCTCAATTGATTTATCAATCTGTCGAAGTGCCGAGATGCCCGAGCGTGTTCCTGTAGGAAGCGAACGCACGACAAAAACAATAATCAGGATAAGTCCTGTGCCATACAGGCCTTGCAAAAATCCTGTGTGCATGACACCGCTTGAGAATCCACGAATGTAACCAACACCCAAAACCGTACCAGGAACTGCCATGGCAAGCATGGATACAGCCTCGATAAAGCCGCGACCACGGAAGCGACGTTTTACTACCAGGTAAGAAATAATCATCGAAAGCAGAGCGGTAATTGGCGCTGCAATAAGCGAGAGCATGAACGAGTCGCTAAAGGCTTGCAGACCGTGGTACTTGGAAAATACCTGCTCAAACCATTTAGTAGTTAACTCGTAATTAGAGCCCCAGGAACGAACAAACGAACCATAAGGAACGCAGAGGTACATGCCAATGACAAAGAGTGCTACCAGCGCACAAAGGATAGTGAGCGGGATGCGAACAGAGTTGTCTGTAATAAGCATCCTGGCACGCGTTGCTTTGCCCGAGAGCGTGGACGTACTCTTTGCTTCCAACACAAACTTCTGAACAACAAACATAAGCAGCGTAATGGAAAGAAGAACAACAGCCATAGCAGCTGCGCCCTGCTTGTCATATGCGCCTGTAATTTGCAGGTAAATGGTTGTTGCCAGGGTATCGTACGAACCACCAATAATCATTGGATTCGCAAAGTCTGCGATTGACTCAATAAATGAGACGAGAAAAGCGTTGCCCAAGCCAGGCAAAATAAGAGGAAGCGTAACGCTGGTAAATACCTTCCAGCGGCTTGCGCCCATGTCACGTGCTGCTTCTTCAAGGGATGGGTCAATGTTTTTAAGCAGACCCTTAAGCATCATGTAGCACACAGGGAAGAATGACATGGTCTGAACAATAAAAATGCCCCAGAAACCATAGATGTTGTTGTCAAAAATTCCCAAAAGACCTCGAGTAATCAGGCCTTTCTTACCAAACATCATGATCATGGAAAGCGAGAGAACAAATGGCGGAGAAACAACAGGAAGCATGGAAACCACGCGGAAAAGTCCTGTCATAAACTTTGTACGAAGCTTTACGTACACTTCAACATATGCAAAAAGAAGACCAATAAGCGCTGATAAAATGCCTACCGCAAAACCAACTCTGAGCGTATTGGTAATTGCGCGATCAAACGAAGGCAAAGCCAAGATACGCGTAAATACATCAAAGCTAATCCCATTATCGGAGACTACAGAGTCAACCATAAGAATGGCAAGTGGATACAAAATAAATAGGGTTAAGAAGGCGATAAGAACGACAATGGTCGTTATCAAAATTGGATCGCCAAGGAGCTTTTTTCGCTCAAGTCGAGCGCTCTGGGATTTTGCCATACTGGTCCTAACTCTGAAACACTAAACCTATACGCAAAGCTCTATGTGAAACTGGGTAGGCAGATCTCTGCCTACCCAGTATAATCTGCCACTCAAAGCTTGAGCAACAACATTGTTTGTTTGCTCGACGGCGCTGGTTTTACTCTGTCTTGAAGCGGCTGTCTCCGCCACCAAGAGCTTCCATAACGTCCTTGACATACTGCTCGGTGTGCTTCTTGGCATCCTCGAAGTTGTAGTCCATAACGTTGTTTGGATCAAGGCCGTATTCAGTAGCAATCTCAGGCTGCTTTGCGTCGTCAATTACCAGGAACTGGTAAGAGCCATTCTTCTGTGCAAGGTCAACGCAAGCTGGTGAAAGTGCATACTCAATCCAGAGCTTAGCTGCGTTTGGATGTGCAGCACCCTTGAAGATTGCGGTTGCGCCAACCTCGTATGATGCGCCAGAGCTTGGAATCTGAAGACCAACATTCTCATGCTCTTGATCAACAATCTGATAAATGCCGTCATGGAGCATACCAATTCCGATGGTGCACTCGCCTGTTCCGATAGCCTTGGAAGGACCAGAACCGCTCTTGGTGTACTGAGCAATGTTCTTATCAAGATCAACAAGATACTGAATACCCTGGTCATGACCGTACTTCTGAATAACGGTGTTGATGATCAGCTTTGCAGTACCTGCGGTGTTGTAGTTAGAAGACCAAATGAGGCCCTTATATTTAGGATCGATAAGGTCTTTGTAATCCTGAGGAACATCAAGCTTAAGGCGCTGAAGCTCATCCTTATCGTACAGAATGCCCAGAATGCCCTTATAAATTCCGTACCAGTCTTTGTTGGTACTCTTGAACTTATCGGAAATAAGATGTGATGCATTCTTTGGCTCATACTGCTCAAGAAGGCCCTTTGAAGAGGTGACATTGTAAGGATCGGTTGTTCCGCCAAACCAGACGTCAGCTGATGGATGACCGTTCTCTTCCTCAATCTTTGCAGCAACTTCTCCAGTTGAGAGACGCTGTGCCTGAACATCAATGCCGTACAGGCTCTTGAAGTTTGCACAAACTGCGTTTAGGTACTCTTCCTCGCAAGAGCCATAAACAATTAGCTTACCTTCTTCTTTTGCTGCCTTTACCAGCTCTTCTGGTGCACCAACAGCATCGGTAGAGTTGGTGTCAGATTCTTTTTTCTCGCCAGTATCAGAATCGGACTTTTTGCAGGCGGTGATACCCAAACCTGCTACAACTGCGCTGACACCAAAAAAGTTTCGACGAGTAAGGTTTGACATTAGAACTCTTTTCTCTCCTTGTGGTTACCCACAGCGCCAATGAAAAGAACATACTCCTGAGTAAATCGTACTCAAACTTTTTCGAAAATATTTCAACTATTCGATAAGTGGCTGATATTGGCGGCTATCGGTATGTTTTTAACGTCTAAGCAAAAAGGCCAGGGAGAAAATCCCTGGCCTTGAACATTTGGTGGAGAATAGGGGGATCGAACCCCTGACCTCAGGCTTGCAAAGCCCGCGCTCTCCCAGCTGAGCTAATTCCCCGTACTAACTTCTGGTTGGGCCCAGAAGGTTTTAATAATCACCCCAACGGCGACTCGGCTAACGTTGGGGTGACTATTGTCACATAAAGTGGTGGGCCTGACAAGGTTTGAACTTGTGACCTCCCGGTTATCAGCCGGACGCTCTGACCAACTGAGCTACAGGCCCAACGCAGGGAAAAATAATACCTCCATAATTCTCATAGGTCAACACTTTTTTTGTTTTGTTTTAAACTTTCTTGAAACTGGGTATGAAATGAAAACAGAGAGTCGTAGACTATCTGCCCAAAGATTGATAAAAGACGTGCTATTTGGAGTGTTTGTGTCGCTGAAGCGTATGGACATACAGACAGTTGTTGTCGGAGGAGGACCTATCTCTTCCGTAATTGTTCTGCGTCTTCATGACCCACGCGGCGTCTCTTCTTTAAGTCTTCCTATCAAGATTGGCAACATTGAGGCATCTGCTATCAGTCTTGGCATTGATCAAGAATCTACCGAGAGACCTCTAACGCATGACCTTCTCCGCTCCGTTCTTGATTCTCTAGATGCAGATATTAAAAGCGTACGCATTGTGGGCGTCCGCGGCACCACGTTTTTCTCGCAAATTGAGCTTATCTCCAAAGAGGGAGAGCATATTTACGTAGATGCTCGCCCATCCGACGCAATTGCGCTGGCAGTAAGAACAAACGCTCCCATCTTTGCAGACGAGAGCGTTCTAGAAATTGCTGCTGCTCCAGACTTTACTGATGTCGAGAAGGACGTTCAGGCCCAAGAGCTTGAGGAATTCCGCCAGTTTATTGAGGACGTCTCCCCTGAGGATTTCTCATAAATCCTGCTCTATGGCTTACTTTTATACAATTGACTCATCTTTTATATAAAAATCATTACCGTTAGCGTGCTGATTTTCTCGGTAAACGAAAAGAGCTCAAGGGAATTACCCCTTGAGCTCTTCAAATTACGTATAGCTGAAATGCTTATTCGTCATCATCCAGCAGTGAATCGTCCAGTACTTCCTCTTCATCTCCAAGGTCAACGGACTCTGCCTCATCAGCATCACGAGCGCCAGCGGCCATCAGATCAAGCATACCTTGGTTCTCTGCGTGCTTTGGAGCCTTCTTCTTATTGGCAACCATACGAGCAACAGCAGAAACAACATCGCTACCAGAGAGATTCATGACCTTGACACCCTGAGTGGAGCGGCCCAGCTTGGAGATGTCGCCAGCCTTGACGCGGATTACAACGCCCTCCTCGGACATGATCATAATCTCGTGCTGAGGACCAACAACGCGGCAGGCAACCAGGTTACCCTTCTTCTCCGTCATTGTGATGGTAAAGACGCCCTGGCCACCACGCTTGTGGACTGGGTACTCAGAAATTGCGGTGCGCTTTCCGTAGCCCTTCTCGGTAATAACAAAGAGGTCGCCATTGCCATTGGTAATCTCCATGCCAAGCATAGTTGCGTCACCCTTGAGCGTAATACCACGGACGCCCGAGGTGCCACGGCCCATGCTTCTTGCCTCAACCTCGTCAAACAGGATTGCCTTGCCGTCAGAGGAGCACAGAACAACCTTGTCACCTGGGTGGACGCGGCGGACGTTAACCAGCTCGTCGCCGTCCTTGAGGTTAATTGCAATGAGACCGTCCTTGCGTGTACGGTCGTACTCAGACATTGCAGTCTTCTTAACCATACCCTGCTTGGTAGCAAACATCAGATAGTTGTCTTCTGGGAAGTCGCGGGTAGTAATAACTGCCTTGACCTTCTCGCTCTCTGCAAGCGTCTCGATGACGTTGATGATGGCGCTACCCTTAGTGGTTCTGTTGCCAACAGGAAGCTCGTGGACCTTGAGGCGATACACCTTACCAAGGTTGGTAAAGAACAGCACGTAATCGTGGGTAGAAGCAACAAAGAGGTTCTCAACA
>CALKRF010000152.1 GCA_937990665.1 uncultured Atopobium sp. | reverse complement strand
GCTGCGGGCAATGAGATTTTTAACACCGTTCGCGAACAGGGTGCAGATTTTGGACGTTCTTCTTTTGGCGCTGGCCAGAAGGTTCAGGTAGAGTACGTTTCTGCAAATCCCGTTGGTCCTCTGCACATTGGTCATGGCCGTTGGGCAGCGCTTGGAGATTCTCTAAGCCGCATTCTTGCCTTTGCAGGCTATGACGTTGAGCGCGAGTACTACGTAAACGATCATGGCTCTCAGATGGACGTCTTTGGTCACTCTATATCTAAGCGCTACCTGCAGCTCATTGACATCATGCAGAAGCGCGGTATTGACGCTGATGCAGCTGCGCAGGTGCTCGCAGAAGATCGCAATGCTTACGTTGCAGATGAAGACGATGCTCATCCAGAGGAGCATCCGTTTACTGACGAGTTTATTAACTTGCTTGGCGGTAATGCATACGCTGGAGATTACATAGTTGACCTGGGACTTTTCTTCCTTAAAAATGACGGAGAGGTCTGGGCAGACAAATCTGAAGATGAGCGCATGGCAGAGTTCCGCGAGCGCGGCTACAAGATGATGCTTGAGTCCATCAAAAACACCTGCCACAACGCCCGCGCTGACTTTGATGTTTGGTTCTCTGAGCGTTCTCTATACGTTAAGGATGACCAGGGTAAAGATGCTGTTGATCGCGCGCTCGATGCTCTTGATAAGCTCGGATACCTCTATCGTTCTGACGAGGGTGCGCTATTCTTCCGTTCTACCGATTTTGGTGACGATAAGGACCGTGTACTTATTAAGACAAATGGCGAGTATACCTATTTTGCTTCTGACGTTGCCTATCACTGGAATAAGTTCCAGCGTGTCGACCACGTTATTGATATTTGGGGAGCAGATCACCACGGTTATATCCAGCGTGTTCGCTCTGCTGCAACAGCTCTTGGTTACCCAACTCAGTTTGAAGTTTTGCTTGGTCAGCTGGTTAACCTGCTCAGGAATGGCGTCGCTGTCAGAATGTCTAAGCGCAAGGGAACTGGAATTCATTTTGATGAGCTTCTCGCTGAGGTTGGTGTTGATGCAACTCGATACACCCTTGTTTCAAAGTCTTCCAATCAGATGATTGATTTTGATATTGAGCAGGTAAAGCGTCAGGACAGCTCTAATCCTGTGTATTACGTTCAGTATGCCCACGCTCGTATTTGCTCTATTTTGCGCCGCGCTGCTGGCGTTGACCTTGATGAGGCAAAGGCACTTGGTATGGACGCTGTTGCAGATAAGGCTATTGGCTCTGAGGTTGATCTTGGGCTGCTCTCTGAAGACGCCGAGCAGGCTCTTGCTCGTAAACTCTTTGAGTTCCCAGGTCTTGTTGAGGGTTGTGCTCGCGATAGGGCACCATTCCGCATTACGCACTACATTGAAGAGCTTGCTGGCCAGTTCCACGCATTCTATACCGTTTGCCAGGTACTTCCTTCTGAAGGACGCCCACTGGACGCAGAGCTTTCTAAGGCTCGTCTTGCTGCGTGTGATGCAACTCGTCGCGTACTTGCAATTGCTCTTGATCTGATTGGTGTTTCTGCTCCTGAGTCAATGTAAACGATAGCTAACTATGTTGTTTTGTCATGATACCGTGCAAGTATTGAATACCTGCACGGTATCTTTAGTGAATTTCTCCAGATAATTTACATATTTCTCCGTTATGTAAAAAATTTTTAATGTATAAAAGAGATAATAAAATTAATATTTATTACTTAAATTTTATATTTCAGCATATAAAAGCCTATTTTGATGTCATATAAGCACCATTTTCTAACATATTTTTGACTAACTATTGTTTTGTCCCCACGTTAACACGTATTTTTTAGGGGTATACTCATTATGCGAGCAAATAGTAAATGGTTCGGGCATAAGAGTGGAGGTCTCTATGGAACTTCGCGAGTACATGTCCATTCGCAGGTCTTACAACTTGGTTAGAAGAGTGGTGCCTGCTAACAGACGACTCACGTTTGAAGAGTTTGCTATTTTGTGTCGCCTCAATGTGAAGGGTGCTCCTGTTAAGACTTCAGAAATTGCCGAGTATCAGAGTGCTCTTCGTCCTACGATTACTCATCGTACCTCGCACCTGGCAAGGCTTGGTTTCATCAAGAGAGATGAAGGCGCCATTGATCGACGCAACGTAGTGTGTATCATCACAGAAAAGGGTGTAGAAGCAGTTGAGGAGCTGTCCAAGCTTACCTGTGCTCGTATTGCACCTGGCCAGGCGCTTTCACGTACTTCGTTTGAGCGCATCGTCATGTATGTTGACGCTATGGGAGCTCTGTATTGCAGGGCAGCAGATATGGTCCTTCTTGCAATTCTAGATTCTCCTAAAGACGCTCTTTCTATTACAGAGATTGTTGACGCGCTTGGTCTTTTGCAGCCAACGGTTTCTATGTCTCTTACTGCTTTGGCAGAAAGTGGCCTGGTACAGCGCAAACATGACGATGCTCTTTCAAGAAGAGTAACTATGGTTGAGCTCACACCTCAAGGCAAGACGTATATCAAAGAAATCGTTCAGCAAATTGAAGACATTGTTGTTAAAAGAAAGAGCCGTACAGCTGTTTAAATGATTTATGCAGATTAAAGAAATCTAGAAGATGGGTCTCTCGAGGTTTAAGAGTTAGAGGTTATAAATCCCCATTTGCCCGTTTTATGGTGAATTTTATTTATTTTTTCATCATAAGGCGGGCATTTTCGTGGTATATTCCTTTTGGATTTGCACCTATTTGATTTTGTTTGTTATCCCTTCATCATATTTCTCACGTATTTTTACAGATTATTTTGATGAGCAAACAGAGAGGTTTGTACATGTCGGACGAAACATCTTCGGTCCAAAATGATTCTTTAAATGATGTAGAAAATACTCCAGCACCACGTAGACGTGGTAGACCTCGTAAGAGTGAAAATAGTAATTCAGAAAATACTACTTCTGAAAATACTAATTCTGAGACAACTGAAGAAAAGGCTTCTAATTCAGCTGCTAAGCGCCGTCGTGGTCGTCCTACTAAAAAGGAGACCGAGGCTCGTCGTGCAGTAGAGGCAGTTATGGCTGAGGCTTTAAATGCAGCTGGTATTGCAGAGCCTCCTAAACGTCGTCGTGGCCGTCCAAGCAAGGAAGAGATGGAGGAGCGCGCTTTACAGGAGCAGACTCTTGAGGCTCTTCAGGCAGAGGTCCTGGCTCAGGTTCAGGCAGGTGGCAAGGTTTCTTCTGACGTTGTAGACACTGATCGCCTTACCAAGATTGTTCAGGACGCAACTCAGCCTTCTGCAGAGGTAACTCCGGCTCCTGCCTTCACTAAAGCAGAGGCAGAGAGAACAGCTGACCAGAATACCAATGGGGCTCAGAAGAACTTTGCTGAAGAGCAGGGTAGTGTTGAGCAGCAGGATGGCGCAGCTCAGGAGCAGGCTTCTGGTGCAGTAGCAGATTCCGATGCAGCTCCAGCAGAGCGTCCAGGGCGTTCTCGTACGGGTGCAGCACGTCGTCGACATCGTAATGCTGAGCCAAAAGAAGCAGTTCAGGAGGGCGAGAAGACACAGGAAAACGCACACGCCAACAACCAGGAGCGTCCTTCTCGCGATCGTAGACAGAACAACCAGCGCAACAAGAATCGCAAGCAGGGTCAGGCAAGCGAGCCATCGCTTTCCAAAGAGGCTCTGCAAGAGATGAAGCTTTCTGAGCTTCGTGCTAAAGCAACTGAGCTGGGCATTGAGTACGCAGGCGTTCATAAGTCTGATTTGATTGAGCTTGTATACGCTGCATCTGCAGCTGCTGAGGGCTTTAAGACTGTTGAGGGTATTCTTCAGATTAGCAACGAAGGCTACGGCTGGATTCGTACAGGTAATTACATGGAAGGCGATGACGACGCCTTTGTCCACCAGCAGATTATTAGAAATCTTGGTCTGCGCCCGGGTGATAGCGTCTTGGGCATGGTGGGACCTGCTCGCGTAAATAGCAAATATCCACCACTGCTTAAAGTTACCCAGGTCAACGGTGGGGAAGTTGAGGGTCTTAAGGACCGTCCTCGCTTCAAAGACCTGACTCCAATTTTTCCAGATCAGCCTCTTACTATGGAGCACGGTAAAGACTCCATTACAGGTCGTGCAATTGATCTGGTGGCTCCTATTGGTAAGGGTCAGCGTGGTTTGATTGTCTCGCCTCCAAAGGCAGGTAAGACCACCATTTTGAAACGTATTTGCCAGTCTATTACCACCAACAATCCTGAGGTCCACCTCTTCTGCCTCTTGGTAGACGAGCGCCCTGAGGAAGTTACAGATATGGAGCGCTCCATTAAGGGCACTGTTGTTGCTTCAACTTTTGATATGCCAGCAGAGAATCATACCGTTGTCTCGGAGCTTGTCATTGAGCGAGCAAAGCGTCTGGTTGAGATGGGTCAGGACGTTGTGGTTATCCTAGATTCCATCACGCGTCTTGCTCGTGCATACAACCTGGCTATTCCTGCTTCTGGTCGTATTCTTTCTGGTGGCGTTGACTCCGCAGCTCTGTATCCACCAAAGAAGTTCTTGGGCGCAGCTCGAAATATCGAGAACGGCGGCTCGCTCACTATTATTGCGTCTGCCCTGGTAGATACAGGCTCTAAGATGGACGAAGTTATCTTCGAGGAGTTCAAGGGCACTGGTAACATGGAGCTCAAGCTTGACCGTGATCTTGCAGATCGCCGTATCTTCCCAGCTATTGATCCTGTTTCTTCTGGTACTCGTAATGAGGATCTGCTTATTAAGCCAGAGCTTCAGCCTATGGTATGGGGCGTTCGCCGTATTCTTGCTGGCTTCAATAACACTGAGCGTGCAACTACTGCTCTTATCAGTGGCCTTAAGCAGACCGATAATAACCAGGACTTCCTGATTAGATCTGCAAAGAAGGCTGCACAGTCTGACTATCCACAGAATTAGTCAGATTTAAAGATGACGCAAGAAGTGCTTTCCAATCTATGTTGGGAGGCACTTCTTTTTTCTCGCCATTTTTGTTGAATAACTGCCGAAGAATTATGAAAAAGTTTTAAAGACGCTGTAAAAAATAATGAATTACGCTATAGTCATTTCTAACAGCACAATTATGTGTTGCAGCGGATTACACAAAGATGAAATGAAGCCCACCCGTTGCTCACGTCGCCCGTATTGGGTTTAGTAGCATATGCAAATTTAGCGTGTGTCTTCATACATCTTCTTAGCGTTTGTAGGGGGAGTTTGTATGACAGAAGGTAGGAATCCGGCAGTAGTCGCCGGCCTGCTCAGTGGTCTGGTTCTGGTAGCAGAGCCAGCATCTGCGTATGCCCTTACCGCTAATGAAATTCGTCAAACGCCTCTTGGTGCAATATTTACAGGCATTGGAGTGGGACTTGCTGCGATTGCAGTCATTTCTGGTGCGGCCTTGGTGGTCTCTCGCGTTGTAAATCGTGGTGAGAAAATCGATGAGGTAGAAACAAAGAGCCAGTCAGCTGCAACGTTCCAGAGCTCAGATGAGGCTCTATCTTCAAAGCAGGTCTCAGCTGCATCGAACTTCTCGTCAGAAGAGAGCATTGTGATTCCGCTGGACTCTTCAAGGCGCTCGATTGCTGCGTACAGGCCAAAGCACATGAGGGCTTCTCAGTGGGATATGACTGGTTCCATTCGTGTTCAGTCTGCTGAGCTGTCTGTAAAGAAGTTGCAGGTTGTAAGTGCGGCCGCAGAGGGCGTTCTTCCTGTTCGCGCAAAGAAGGCTCCTGCGCACTCTACAAACGACTACGCGCAGATTGCAGAGAACTACACCAAGCTTTTGAGCTGGCGCGAGCGTACCGTTGCACGTGCAAAGGGTGCTGCTGCGGTACTTCTTGAGCGCTTAGGACAAGATCCTATGGACGGCCTGCCTATTATCGAGCGTGCTGACGGAACCGTTGGTGACGTTGGTACAGCTTGGTGGACTAAGGCTGTGGGCGAAGAGTCCATTACGCGTGATTTTGGTATTGCTGAGATTGGTGCCGAGGCTATTCCTGAAGACTTTACCAACCATGCTGCTGATATTTCTAGCCGTATCTCTTACGTTGACCAGGGAGTCTTCCCTGAGAAGCGTACGATTGACGAGCTTGAGCATGCTGATGATTGGACGCTTGCGCTGGCTGCAATGGACGAGCACCTAGCTCGCCATGATCAGCAGCAAATGCGCAAGTACCATCCAGTGCAGTTGCCACTTATTGGCCAGGCTGCTGCTGAGGCTGAAGTTGCAAGCTCGATGGAGTTGTCGGGTGCAAAACCTGCTGCGTCTCACAAGGTTGCCGCAGATCAGATGCGTCCTTCTCGCGAGCCAAACTACGCTGGTGTGGTTGCACAATCAACCGCAATGCCGCTGATCAAGGCTACAAACGATACGTCATCGCATGTTCAGGACATCTTTGACGCGGTTGAGCGTGAGATGGCAGCTGAGCTTCAGGCGGCTGACGAGAGGCCAACGCGCGAACTGCTTCGTCTCATTGAGGGCGGCACCAGCAAGATGAAGAAGATTTCTTCGCTTGATCTTGGTGAGAAGACCAGCGCAGACAAGGCCTCTTACAAGCCTCGTCACTTTGCTGGTGAGCTTCCGCTGGTACGTGAGGCGTAAGTAGCTCACGTAGGCCAGCTGCGGGTAGTCAGAAGACAACCTCGCAACCGTCGCGAAAAGCTGGAGCTCGTAGAAACATCCGGTTTCTCTAAAATTATTTCAAGTTAGATAACATTTTTTGGCTGTGGTTCTTTTTTTAGAGCCGCAGCCATATTGTGTTGTGTCACATATTCAACGCTATGGAGAAAAGGAGATGAATATGGCACATAAGCTAACGCGACGACGCTTTTTGGAGGTGGCCGGGACCATTGCGGGGTCGTTTGCTCTAGCAGGCTGTTCGCCAAAGAACCAAGACCCTAACTCCATTTACGTTGGCGTGATGGGACCGTATACCGGCGACGTTGCCCAGTATGGCCTTGCGGTGCGTAGCGGCATTTTGCTGTACCTCAAGGAATTCAACAAGAATGGTGGAGCTGGTGGCCGCCAGATTGTCCCTATTGCAGAGGACGAGAAAGGCGATTCAACCGAGGCCATTCTTGTTTATAACAAGCTTCTTGACGAGAATGTCTGTGCAATTTTAGGTGACGTTACCTCAACGCCAACCATTGCACTGGCACAGAAATCGGTTCTGGACAACATTCCTTGCGTAACGGCATCTGCAACAGCAGAAGACGTTGTTGCTCACGGCAATAACATGTTCCGCGCTACTGTCACCGACCCATTCCAGGGCGTTGTTCTTGCAGAGTTTGCTAAAAAGCAAGGCTATCAGCGTGTAGGAACCATCTTTAACTCTGGTGGCGATTACGAGATTGGCGTTAATAACGCATTTGTCCAGAGAGCTCGTGAGTTGGGCATTGAGGTTGTATCCCAGCAGGGCTATCCAACGGGAGCTGTTGACTTTAACGCCCAGCTTACCAGCATTATTGGACTGGATCCTGACGCCATTTTGGCTCCAAACTATTACCAGGATAACGGCAAGATTGTGACGCAGGCTCGCCAGCTTGGCTGCAAAAAGCCTTTTATGGGCGCAGATGGTTGGGCAGGCATCATTGGCGGCGAGCAGGACTATGCTTCTGCGGCTGACCTTGAAGGATGCTTCTATTGCTCTGCCTTTGTTGCTTCAAACCCAGATGAAAAAGTTCAGCATTTTGTTAAGGCTTATACCGAGGAATACGGTGAGGCTCCAACTAACTTCTGCTCTTTGGGCTATGACGCAGCAATGATTCTTTGCTCCGCTCTTAAGACTGTCGAGAAACGCGGTTATACCTACAACTCCAATGAGTTTAGGCAAGCCATTATTGATGCGATTGCATCTGGTGTGGTTGAGGGTGTTACTGGAACCCTTTCGTATCAGGGAACAGGTGACCCTGTGAAGTCCACCTTGATCATTACCTTTAAAGATGGCAAAGAGTCCATCTATGACACGATCAATCCTTCATAGAAAAGAGAACCTCAGATGTTTTTGACTCAGGTGCTCAATGGACTTCAATTGGGCAGTATTTACGCACTGGTGGCGCTTGGTTACACAATGGTGTACGGCATCATCTTGCTTCTTAACTTTGCACATGGTGACATCATCATGTTTGGCTCCTACGTTGCTTGGATTGCGCTTGTTCAGTTAGGACTCAATCCTGCAATCGCTGTTCTTCTCGCCATTTTTGGTTGTGTTGTGCTGGGTGTTCTTATTGATAAGGTTGCCTATGCGCCACTCAGAGAAGCTCCAAGGCTTTCTATTTTGATTACCGCAATTGGTGTTTCTTACCTGCTTGAAAATGGTGTTCAGCTACTTCTTGGTGCTGACGCTAAGGTTGTTCCAAGCATCATTGACCTGGGAACTGTTCAGGTATTTGGTTCGACGCTCTCCGGCACGGCACTTTTGACTGTTGCCGTTACTATTGTGGCAACCGTTGTTCTGACCCTTTTGGTTCAGAAGACTCGTCTTGGTAAGGCAATGCGTGCCGTTTCCGAGGATATGGGCGCTGCTCGTCTGATGGGCGTCAACGTCAATAGCACTATTAGCTTTACCTTTGCAGTTGGTTCCGCTCTGGCAGGTATTGCAGCTATTCTGTACTCCATGGCATACCAGCAGGTTTCTCCTACCATGGGTGTTATGCTGGGCACCAAGGCATTTGTTGCAGCAGTTCTTGGCGGCATTGGCTCCATTCCTGGCGCTGTTATTGGCGGCCTTATTGTTGGCTTCTCCGAGGTCTTTGTTGCTGCCTTTGGTCTGTCTGTCTGGCAGGATGCAGTAGTCTTCTTACTCTTGATTCTTGTTCTTGTTGTGAAACCAACTGGCCTGCTTGGCCGACCAGTTACCGAGAAAGTGTAAGGAGGCTCACATGACTAAAATGTATCCACGCGATAATAACCACAACCCCGTAATTGTCACTGGTTTTGGTGGAAAAGATGGTCAGCGTCGTGAGCTCACTATGCCTGCTCGCTATGCCATCAATGCAATTCTTGTTGCACTCTTTGTCTTTGGCGGAAACTTCCTGGTAGGAGAGGGCCTTATTTCTCGCTATCAGACCGTTGTTTTTGAGCAAATTGGCGTGTATGTTTTGATGACCGTTTCTCTGAACATTGTTACTGGTTATCTGGGACAGCTTCCTTTGGGTCACGCTGGCTTTATGTCCATTGGTGGCTATGCCTGCGCAATCTTTATCATTCGCATGATGCCACTCTTTGGGCTGGATGCTCAGTCCATGGCTTCAGGCTCTACACCTGCAGTTATTCTTTTTGTTGTGGGCCTTTTGTTTGGCGGCATTTGCGCCGCTCTGATGGGTGTGGTTATTGGTATTCCAGCACTTCGTCTTCGTGGTGATTACCTGGCCATCATTACTCTGGGCTTTGCAGAGATTATCCGCGTTGTCCTGGTAAACATTGACTCTGCTCTTGGCTTCAAGCTTACTGGTGGCGCATCAGGCCTCACGGGTATTCCTGCTTATACAGGCTACCTGAACACCGCAATTGTTGTTTCGCTTGCCATCTTTGCTATTCATACTCTTATGAAGTCTAGACATGGACGCGCTATTCTCGCCATCCGCGATAACGAGATTGCTGCAGAGGCATCAGGCGTTAACACCACGTATTACAAGACCCTTGCCTTTGTTTTCTCTGCATTTCTTGCTGGTATTGCAGGCGGTCTTTACGCGGGTTGCATCGGCGTTATGGCGCCTGCCAAGTTTGGCTTCATGAAGTCTGTTGAGATTCTGGTTATGGTTGTTCTTGGTGGCATGGGCTCTATGTTTGGTTCCGTTGTGTCCGCAACTGTCCTGACCGTACTCCCAGAGGCTCTACGTGCCTTTGCTGACTACCGCATGGTTGCTTATGCAATCGTGCTGATTCTGGTCATGATCTTTAGACCAGAGGGTCTGTTTGGCTCTTATGACTTCTCGCTGTCTCGCATTATTGAGCGAGTCATGAACAGGGACTTTCCTTGGAACAAGGATGACTCGGACGAGCAGACAGACGTGCAGGTCAACACGAAGGCAGGCGCTCAGGCAAACGAGCAGGCGGATACGCAGGTAGAAGCCTCAACTGATTCGAAGGAGGCGTAAGAGCGATGGCAACTAAAAACACTACAAAACTTATCAGGCAAGAGTCTCCTAACCTCATTCCTGAGCGAGACCTTGGTGCAATTCCAGTTCTTCAGGCTGAGCACCTTGGCATTGACTTTGGTGGCTTGACGGCTGTTAACGACTTCAACATTGCTCTTGGTCCTACCGAGATCTCTGGCATCATTGGTCCTAACGGTGCAGGTAAAACAACTGTTTTTAACTTGCTCACCAACGTGTATAAGCCAACTCGCGGTACTGTCATGATTGACGGTTACGATCTTGCTGGAAAGAGCGTTGTAGAGGCAAATCATATGGGTATCGCTCGAACCTTCCAGAATATTCGCCTGTTCAACAACATGACTGTTATGGAGAACATTCAGGTTGGTCAGGGAAGCCACATGACGTCTCACTTCCTTGAGGACGTCTTCCGACTTCCAGCTCACTGGAAGCAGGAAAAAGAGAGCGCTGATAACGCTCGCGAGCTGCTGCGCATTTTTGGCATGGAGAATCTTGCAAATACTCTTGCAGGCAACCTGCCTTATGGCGCTCAGCGCAAACTTGAGATTCTTCGCGCTCTGGCAACGCAGCCTAAGATTTTGCTGCTTGACGAGCCAGCTGCAGGTATGAACCCAGCAGAGACCGACGAGCTTATGGAGAATGTCCTTAAGATTCGTGATGACTTCAAGATTGCTGTTCTTCTTATCGAGCACGACATGAAGTTTGTTATGGGTATCTGCGAGGGTTTGGCCGTTCTTGACCACGGCAACATCATTGCAAAGGGAACGCCAGAAGAAGTTCAGAATAATCCTCGCGTTATCGAGGCATATCTTGGAAAGCAGGAGGTGCGCTAATGACCGCTGAAACTACAAACACCCAGGCAACTGGCGCAGGAAAAACTCTGCTGTCCGTCAAGGATCTTAATGTTTCTTATGGCGCAATCCATGCAGTTCAGGGCATTTCTTTTGATATTAATGAGGGCGAGATTGTCACCCTTATTGGTGCTAACGGTGCCGGTAAATCAACTACGCTGAACACTATTGCTGGTCTGGTAAGACCTGATTCTGGCACTATCACCCTTGACGAGAAAAACCTTGTAGGCCAGCGCGCACACAAGATTGTTGAGGCTGGTTTGGCGCTATGTCCTGAAGGTCGCCGCGTGTTTTCTCGCATGAGTGTTGCTGAAAACCTTGAGATGGGCGGCTATACGCAGCCCGATTCTCAGAACGCTAAGACCGTCAAGATGGTCTACGAGCATTTCCCACGTCTTCGCGAGCGCAAGAATCAGCTGGCGGGAACGCTGTCTGGTGGCGAGCAGCAGATGCTTGCTATGGGTCGTGCTCTGATGAGCAGGCCAAAGCTGCTTATGCTCGATGAGCCTTCCATGGGTCTGGCTCCTCTTCTGATTGAGGAGATCTTCCAGATCATTCGCCAGCTCGGCGATGCAGGAACCACCATTTTGCTTGTTGAGCAGAACGCTAATATGGCACTTAAGGTTGCTGACCGTGCATACGTCCTCGAGCTTGGTAAGGTTGCTAAGCATGGCACCGGCCAGGAGCTTCTCCACGACGATGACGTTCGCAAGGCTTACCTCGGCGCATAACGGCGACTAATGGCAAATGTGCTTTGACGTCAACGCACCTTAAACGTTAACCCGGCTCCCACACAACGTAGGAGCCGGGTTTTGTTGTCATGTCTGAACAGTTTGCCTGAAAAGCGCACCATATCTGAGCTATTTGCCGGTTTTTCTCGCCAAGTCTGAGCAAATTTACTCAGACATGATGTAGTTTTCAGGCTCGCAAAATTTGGCGCGGCGCAGCCTATCTTCACGCGCCTGATTTCTTCAAAGAATCTGTAACTTTTGCCTAAATACGTAAAAGAAACTGTGGATTTGCCTGATTTCATCAAAGAATCTGTGCCTCAAATACAGATTCTTTACACTTTTCAGGCGCACCTGGCGAGAAACCCGTGTTGTCGCAGGCGTACTTGTTAGTACACGCATTGACCGAGCGCAGTTGTCACGTTAAATTTCGTCGAAAGTGTTGTGGTGTTGCTGACCGTCGTCAAGAGTGAGGACGGTGCCCAGAAGTGCTGGCTCAAGAATCTGAATCCAGAGATCGCCTCTGACCTGCTTGGCATTCTCGGCAACAGCGCGAGCAGTAACAGGGGAGTCGCAGATGGCAACCATGGTGGAACCTGAGCCCGAGATAACAAAGGCGCAAGCACGAGCAAGCTTAGCTACCTGTTTGAGCTCTTCGTAATCAGGAATGAGCTCCTTGCGGTAGGGCTCATGGAGTTTGTCGTTGCAGGCAGCTGCCAAAAGACCTCCATTGCCTGTTTCAAGCGCATGTGTGACTGCAACGGTGCGTCCCATCTGGTAAACGGCGGTCTGAAGAGAAATATTCTGCGGAACAACCTTTCGGGCATCCTCAGTGTTAATCGAGTAAGGCGGTGCAATTGCAACAAAAGAGAGACCGCGCGCTACGAGCCTTCGAGTACAAACAGTATGACCGCCCTCAACAAATGACGAGGTCAGGCCACCGTAAATTGCAGGAGCAACGTTATCGGGATGGCCCTCAAAATGACAGGCAAAGTCGAGTGCACGCTCTGGATCCCAGCCGCCATGAGACTCGGTCATCGCGGCTGCAATGCCAGCAATTACGCAGGTAGAACTTGAGCCAAGTCCACCAGAAAGCGGAATAGGCGAGTCGATAGTGATGTGCTTAGGAGTAGGCTCTTCGCCCAGCTTTTCGCAGGCTCGAACATAAGATGTCCAGACAAGGTTGTCGTCGTTTCTGAACTGCTCGGGGCAGCCGTCAATGATGAGCGTAGGGGATTCCCTAAACGTAATTTTTGCGCGCAGGTTAAACGCAAGACCCAGCGTATCGTAGCCGACGCCAATGTTTGCAGAGGTAGCAGGTACAGATACGGTCAAGATGGTGTTGTCGAGCATGTAGAACCTGCTTTCTCAGAGTCTAACAAGCAAAAATACGCCCGCATGCTTCGGAAACGTACGAAGCAAGTTGTTCCTTCTCGCGAACGTCAGTATGAATGATAACGTTATCATTCAGCGATGAAAGCTGGATTGGCGGATTAGTGCCCGTGATTTCGGCGAGCGTATGCATGCATGCAAAGTCATCCAGGCCAGCGGTCGAGTGGCCCAGCGCGGCAAGCACGTCGGACGAGAACTTATACGGGCTAGCAGTAGACAGACAAACGCGCACGTCGTTTGCCTGGCGAGAAACCCTGTCAAGCACGTGCTTTGCGACGGCTGTGTGAGGGTCAATCAGCACACGACAATTCTCCCAGGTAGAACGGATAGTCTCACGCGTCTTGTCGTCGGTGGCAAAGCCAGCATCAAAGGTTTCGCGGATGGTGTCCATCACCTGAGCGGGTACCGTGTAGATACCCTCGGTTACCAGCTGGTTCATCAGATAGCTGACAAGCTCGGTGTCTTTGCCGGACGCAAGATAGAGGAGTCGTTCAAGGTTTGATGAAACCAGAATGTCCATTGATGGAGAGATGGTCTTTTCAAATGCACGCCTGCGATCGTAGATGCCTGTTTCCAAGAAATCAGTCAGCACCTTATTGCTGTTAGAAGCCACAATGAGGCGATCAACAGGAAGTCCCATTTCTTTTGCAAAGTAACCTGCGAGGACGTCGCCAAAGTTGCCGGTTGGCACGCAGAAAGTAACTTTTTGACCCTGAGCGATGGCGCCCTTGGCAACAAGCTGGGCATATGCGTCAAAGTAGTAGGTTACCTGTGGGGCCAAACGACCAATATTGATGGAGTTTGCGCTGGAAAGTACTGTGCCCTTACCGGCCAACTCATGCGCCAACTCCTTGTTAGCAAAGATTGCTTTAGCAGCATTTTGGGCGTCGTCAAAGTTTCCCTTAACAGCGCAAACAGCTACGTTAGAGCCTTTTTGAGTTACCATCTGCAGGCGTTGAATATCAGAAACCTTGCCTTCTGGATAAAAGACGGTGATGCCCATGCCAGGCACATCCTTGAAACCCTCAAGTGCAGCTTTACCAGTGTCGCCAGAAGTTGCGGTCACAATCATGATGCTCTTGCCGGCGGTGGCAACCACGCCCGCAGTACCCTCAGCGTCGACAGCGCTAGCTACGTCCGCGTCCTCGCGAGCAACACTCATCAGGCGGGGGAGCATCTGAAGCGCAACGTCTTTGAAAGCCGACGTTGGACCATGGAAGAGCTCAAGCAGCCAGTCTTCTCCGATAGCAGAAACAGGCGTGATAGCCTGGGTGTCCCACTGAGAGCCATACGCGCCCTCAATACAGCGAGTCAGCTCTTCAGCAGAGTAGTCGTCCAGCAGAGCAGAAAGCACATCGAAAGCAGTAGCTTTAAAGCCCTGAGAACAAACCTTTGCAAGATCGAGGGGTTTCTCGCCAATTGAATCTTGGATATAAAGGCCGCCGTCGGGAGCAATTCCCTGCAAAATGGCTTGTTTAGCCAAAACGGTATGGTCAGAGCTTCTTGTGCTGTGATATGCGACGGCCATGAAACCACCAATCTTTAGAACGTGTCGCGTGTTGTGCGCGTGCAAATTGTGCGTCTCGCGTGTTGCGTTTCTATTATTTTAACAGTGAGAAGTAAATGTCGCTTGTAACATAGAATTGTTCATAGCATTATGAAGACGAGAAAAACTGTCGATTAGATTCTGTCTAGGTTTTTGGTAGTTTTTGTCTATGAGATTGTTATCAGTGCAGTCACCTTTGCGTGCGGTTGTCCTTGCTCTGCAATTAGCCTTGCAGGCAATCGGTTTTCTCGCAAAACGACTGCTAGATTTGGAGTTATATGCAAAACGTTGCCCTACTTGGATTTGGAACGGTTGGTGCTTCAGTTGCGCGCATTCTTGATGAGCGTGTTTCTGACGTTAACCTGACGTCCATCTTGGTTAGAGCTGGTAAAGAGCACATTGACCCTCGCGCAACGTCAGATTTTGATGCGCTCTTGTCTGACCCCGCGCTCGATACGGTTGTCGAGTGCATGGGTGGTCTCTCGCCAGCCTATGAGTACATTAAAGCAGCGCTCACTGCTAAGAAAAATGTAGTCACTTCAAATAAAGCCGTGGTATCTGCGCATTTTGAGGAGTTCATGACTCTTGCCGCTGAAGCGGGCGTCAATTTCAAGATTGAAGCCTGCGTGTGTGGCGGCATTCCTTGGATTGCGGGAATTCAGAAAGTTCGTCGTATTGACGAGATTTCTGCGTTCTGGGGAATCATGAACGGCACCACTAATTACATTGTCTACTCCATGCTTAAAGATGGAACAGACTTTGCTGAGGTGTTAAGCAAAGCTCAGGAGCTGGGGTACGCAGAGCGAGACCCGTCAAGCGATATTGATGGCATCGATGTCCGCTCTAAGACTATGATTTCTGCATCTATCGCCTTCGACGTAATCTGCACAGACCAGATTCCTATGTCTGGTATCAGAAACTTAACTAAGCGCGATCTTGCCATGTTTGGCAGTCACGATATGACAATCAAGCTCTTTGGTCGTGGTGTTTCTGACGGTTCATCGTATGCGGTAGCTGTTGAGCCAGTTGCGGTTTCGCTCTCAACCATAGAGGCCAACGTTCCAACTAACTTTAACGTTGCAACTGCCGTGGGAAATACCATTGGCGAGCTCAAGTTTTACGGTCAGGGTGCCGGTGGCGACCCAACGGCAAACGCCGTCGTGCAGGATATTATTGACTGTGCTGCGGCTCCTGCTGGGGGTCAGCAGACCTTCTCGGCAGGTCTTTCGTATAATCCAGAGCTACTTGTTTCCGACTATGTGTTTAGGACGCAGGCCGATATTCAAGGCGGTACGTTCTGGGAGCCGGGTGCTCAGTTGGTTAAAAATCTAAGTGCCGAGAAGGCCCGCGAGCTTCTTACCAGCGCACTTTCGCAAGATCCTACAACCTTTATGGCTGCACTTGAAAAGAGGAATTAGAAATGATCAAAATTGCAAAATTTGGCGGCTCAAGTGTTGCTTCTGCAGAGCAGTTCAAAAAAGTTAAAGCTATTGTTGAAGCTGACCCTGATAGACGCTTTATTGTTTCGTCTGCAGCAGGAAAGCGCCACTCAACCGATAACAAGATTACGGATCTTTTGCTGCTGGTAAATGCCCACATTGAGTATCACGTTGATTGCACCTCTTTGCTTGCAGACATCGAGGCTCGCTTTGTGGAGATTGCTGATGAACTGGGAGTTGCATGGCCTGTCGCCGAGGAGTTTGAGAAGTTTGCTTCAAACATTAAGTCCTTCTCGCCAGAGTATGTAGTAAGTAGGGGTGAATGGTTCACCTGCCAGATCCTTGCTGAGTACCTTGGCCTGCCATTCGTTGATGCGGCAGACGTTATGCTGTTCCATCATGATGGCACCATTGATATGGAGCGCACTGCTTCTAGACTCAAAGAAGTTGTTGCTCGCAGCGGCTCGTTTGTGCTGCCTGGCTTCTACGGTGCTACCGTTGACGGTGCAATTAAGTTGTTCCAGCGCGGTGGTGGCGATATTACCGGCGCCATTGTCGCTCGCTGCCTAGACGCTGACTTGTATGAGAACTGGACTGACGTGTCTGGCTTCCTTTCTGCGGATCCTCGCATTGTTCAGAATCCACGCGCTATTGGCCGCATTACTTTTGACGAGATGCGCGAGCTTTCTTACATGGGCGCTTCCGTTCTTCAGGAAGAGGCAATTTTCCCTGTTCGTGAGGCAAACATTCCAATTCAAATTAAGAACACCAACCGCCCAGAAGATGCAGGCACGGTTATCCGTGAGACCGCGGATGGCGATACAAACGAGCACTTGATTACAGGTATTGCAGGCAAGAAAGACTTCTTGGCTATTCACGTTAAGAAGGCTCACATGTCCAACGAGGTTGGCGTTATTAGCCGTGCACTTAATATTGTTGAGCGCTACGGCGTCTCTGTTGAACACATCCCAACAGGCGTTGATTCGTTTGGTATCGTGGTGAACGCCTCCGATGTAAAGGATACGGTCTATTCCATCATCAGCGATATTCGCCGTGAGATCGAGCCTGATGACATTACGATGGTAGACCGCCTAGCTCTTGTTTCTGTTGTTGGCCGCAATATGTCCAGGCGTTCCGGCACTTCCGGCAAAATCTTTGGTGCGCTGGGTAATGCGGGCGTCAACATTCGTATGATTACGCAGAGCTCGGAAGAGATTAGTATTATCGTGGGCGTTGATAATGCGGACTTTGATCGCACAATTGGCGTCATTTATAACGGATTTGTTCGTGACGAAATGGTTTCGAGGTAACTATGACTTTTGATCCAAACGGTAAGGTCGTTGCAATTCTTGGTGCTACCGGCGTTGTTGG
>CALKRF010000151.1 GCA_937990665.1 uncultured Atopobium sp. | reverse complement strand
TGCAAAGATTCTGTATTTTGGATACAGATTCTTTGATGAAATCAGGCAAATCCACAGATTCTTTGAAGCATTTAGGCAAAAGTTACAGATTCTTTTAAGAAATCAGGCGCGCAACGAGCATATAGCGAGAAACCCAATCTCCCCGCAACGTCCACACACAAAAATACCCACCAGCAGGCATTTGCTTGCTGGTGGGTACACTTTTAACGCACTAGAAGTTTGAGCTGCGGCTTCGCGTTGTCGCGCCTGCAGCCCTGCAGCTCAGAGCACCTACAACTTAGTAGTTGAGGGACTGCTCCTCGAAGTATGCCTGTGGGTGACCGCAGACTGGGCAGATCTTTGGTGCAGATGCGCCAACGTGCAGGTGACCGCACTTGAGGCACTTCCAAACCTTGACACCCTCGCGCTCAAAGACCTCACCGGACTCAACGCGCTCAAGAAGCTTCTGGTAACGCTCGTCGTGAGCCTTCTCGATGTTGCCGACAAGACGGAACTTAGCAGCGATCTCTGCGAAGCCCTCCTCCTCAGCTACCTTAGCGAAGTCAGCGTACATAGTGGTCCACTCGTAGTTCTCGCCAGCTGCTGCGTCCTTGAGGTTCTCTGCAGTCTCTGGAATCTTGCCGCCATGGAGATACTTGAACCAAAGTTTAGCGTGAACGCGCTCGTTGCCAGAAGTCTCGGTGAAAATGTTGGAAATCTGCTGATAACCATCTTTTGCAGCCTGGGAAGCATAGTAGCTGTACTTGTTGGTAGCCTGGGACTCACCAGCAAAAGCTGCCTCGAGATTCTTCTTTGTCTGAGAATTCTCAAAATCTACTGCCATTTTTTCTCCTCTCCCGCGTTAACGAGTGGCACGTCAACGCATGTCAAAGCGCTTGTGAGCGCGATGTTAAGCGCCTGGGTAGCGCTGTGTTACCTTTAGCAAACAAATGCAAATGATAATCATTAGCACTTATGCTCATATACTGACCCCTTCGTCAGCACTATGAATTATAACCATTTAGGGCAACCAGTATTCATCATTTTTCTGACAAAAGCCTTCCTTCGCAAGTTCTTCAAGTAAGCCAAGGGTAACCTGCTCATCAAGGGTTTCTCGCCCCGCGTTGACCTCAATCTGGCAGAGCTCCTGGTGAAGCGTTTCAAACACCGCTCCTCCCTCGTCTTTATGGGCGAGAAGAACGCGCAAGAGCTCGGCTCGCTTCTGCCGATGAGATCCCTCAAAGCGTGACTGCTTGACGTGGCTTTTGGACCTTCGCGAAGGGTTGGGAATGGTTTTCTTCAGGTACGCACCATAGTCGAGAAGAGCGTAGTACCAGCTACGTGGCGTGAGCTCCGCTGTGGCGTCGTTCGCAGCACTATCGGCGTCCACAGCGTTCGCGGCGTCCGCGACGTTCGCAGCGCTATCGGCGTTCCCGGCGTCTGCAACACTCGCAGGACACGTTAACTCTACCAGCGGGACAAGCTCGGAGTCTGGCACGCCCTCTGCCTGCGGATACAGCTCGTGCAGGAAGACCGTGCGCACGTTAGTCTCCAGGTAAACACCGTGCAAATTAAACGCAAACGCACGAATACCCGCAGCAGTGGCCGGACCAATGCCTGGAAGCTTTACCAGCTCCTTTGAATCTTGTGGAAAGATGCCGCCGGCCTCAGAAATTGCCTGAGCAGCTCGATGCACGGACAAAGCACGACGGTTGTAGCCTAGGCCCTGCCATTCTTCAAGCACGTCCGAAGGCGCGGCGGCAGCCAGCGCATCGACCGTTGGGAAGCGCTCCAGCCATCTCTGCCAGCGGCCATCTACGCGGCTGACCTGCGTCTGCTGAAGCATAACCTCAGAAATCCAGATAGCATACGGGTCATACGTGCGACGCCAAGGCAAATCGCGATACAACTCGCGACCTTTCTTGGCTACGAACTCGACAAATACACGCAGTTCCGGCGTGAGTTCTGATGCGGGTTCCACTTCGCCACTCATTTTTGTATGTGAGATTTTCTTATCGACCAATATTGAACTCGTAAGGCTTTTTCTCAGCAGAAATAACCTCACCATCAAGCAGATTGTCAAAGGTGCCTGCGGTAATCTCAGCCTCAATAGCTGCAGTGGCGTTCTGGATAATCTGCTCATTACGCTGGGCATTCTCATTCTTTACCAGATGGAACTCGCCCACCATCTCTGGCATAAGACCCTCTACAACAACTTGATGCAGAGTCACGGACGCAAAGAAATTACGCAAGGTTTTCTCGGCACTGCACCAAAGGGGTCCAAAATAGCACGAATTATGACGAGGACATGGCTCGTTATTAGGACCTGCCCACTCACAGCTAGAAATAAAAACAGGTCCCTGAACTGCCTCGACAATGTCAAGAACGCTTACCTCAGTAGGATCAATGGCTAGCATCATGCCACCGTGAGCGCCGCGCGTGCTGACAATTACGCCTGCAATGACCAGGTCATGCTGGATTGAGCGAGCAAAGGAGTATGGAATATCGTTTTCTTCTGCGGCGTCGCGAACAGAAAGAAGCTTCTTTGGACTTCTCACCAGCGAAGAAAGCATGCGGATTGCATAGTCAGTTTTGCGCGAAATTTCCATTGGTTCTCCAAGTACCCCTCGTGCGTCCGCTTGAGGGACTGCTTTTCTCACTTATCTGGCTTGTGACCAGGTCAGTCATTGATACAGGTTGGTTCTTACTATCGGTTCAGGTGTTGCTCTTAGTTCAGTCGTTGTTACCAGTTCAAAATTTTCCAGCCTCGCTTGTTTGCAAGTCTGGCAAGCGTTGGACCAGGGCAAACGGCACACGGTGTTTGAGCTGCCGACAAAAGCGTTGCGTCCGAATAGTGATCGCCGTACGCGTACGCAATCTCCCAGTTGCCCTCGCCAAAGCGCTGGTTGCACCACTCAGTTGCCGAAACCAACTTCTGAGCGCCCTCAATCACGGGGCCGTCAACCTTGCTGGTATAGTGCCCGTCGGCTCCCACCTGCATCTTTGTGGCGAGAAACGCGTCCACTCCCAGCTTCTCTGCGGCCAATTCCGCGATAGGTTCAAACGTTGCTGAAACCAACAGCACGCAGCAACCTTCTGCCTGCCGACGACGCACCTCTTCCAGCGCCTGAAGACGATACATGCCCTCAATTACCTCGCGATGAAAATCGTGCATGACGGCATTTGCAAACTCAACGCTATACTGCGTAAGTGCACCAACAACCAGCTCACGAGCCTCTTCCTGCCTTTGAGGAAGGTGCAGCTTGTAGCGAGCTCCCCACCACACAAGCTTGAGCGTGCGTGCAATTGAGGACAGATGACGGCGAAGCAAATACGCAGAGAACAAGAGTCCTGACTGTCCAGAAATGACGGTTCCGTCAAAATCAAAAACAGCAATTTTCTTGATCAAATCTGAAGTGTGTTCCGTGTTGGAAGATTCTGCGGATATGGAACTTACACTATCGCGTTGCGACAGCGCATCCAAAGTATTCTGATCCCGCACAATCCACCTCACTTTACCTCTGCTTTTAAATGTTTCTGTAGCAGAAGCACTTAGACACATTCTGATGTAAAGATATCACACAATGCTCTATTTTCTGACTTGGTTTCAATAAATTGAAGATGTAATTTAAATCTTATATGCTGGACTTTTTTGGTAATGAAAAAGCCCTCCGAAGAGGGCTTGAACATGCAATGGCGGGATATGCGGGGCTCGAACCCGCGACCTCCGACGTGACAGGCCGGCGCTCTAACCAGCTGAGCTAATACCCCGGACGCCTTGTTGCGAATTGAAATAATACAGGGAACTTCTATTCTTGTCTAGCGTTATTTTCAACGAATTTGAAAATTTTCTTGAAAATAACTACTTGGCGAGAATATCCGCAGGTCAAAAACATGAACGCCCACTGGAAATCCACAATTTCTTCGCGTTGCTTTTACTGAAGAGCAACGCTGGTGGTGTTTCCTGTGGAATCGGTTACCTTAAGTGTAGTTCCGTCAAGCGTAGCTGCAGTGATAGTACCGTTTCCGCCAACAGCCTTGCCGTCCTTATCGGCAATAAGTGTTGGAAGAGATCCGTCTACTAGGGCGCAAGCTACAACGTCCCAGCCAGAATCGCGATTCTCTGGAACCAAAATGGTGTCGTTAAAAAGAATCAGGCTGGTAGGAGTTCCCTCAACCTCAAATAGAACACTCTTAGTTCCCGAGTCACTCGTACGAACAACAGCAGTTTTGCCGTCGCTCTGCTTCTCCAGAGAGTACTTCATACCGTGGAAGGTAACTGAGCCGTCAACTGCCTGCTCATCCTGCTGTTTCTCGTCAGCATAGGCGGATTGAGTCTGCTTTGGCTGCTGGCTTGCAGATTCACTCTTAGTGCTTGTAGCGCAACGAACAATAAAGAACAGAGCAGTAAGCGCAACAATAGCTGCGACCACCAAGATGATGACCGATTTTCTTTTTGGAGGTTCTGGCGCGTTATCGGCCTGTCGTGGGCTCTGAGGAATTTGTGCGCCCTGACCTGCACGAAGCGTTGAAATATTCTTCAAGTCAACCGATGAAGCCTCAGGGGTCTTCTCGCCAGATGAACTTGTTCTCATGTGGTTTGCCATGCTTAAACCTCCCGACGCGCCTCAATTGCACGTCCCAATGTTACCTCATCTGCGTACTCAAGGTCTCCGCCTACGGGAAGTCCGCTTGCCAGTCGGGTAACCGTCATTCCAAGCGGATTGATAGTTCTGGAGAGGTACGTTGCGGTTGTTTCTCCCTCAACGTCCGGATTAGTTGCCAGAACTACCTCGGTAACGGTGCCATCGGCCAAGCGGGACAGCAACTCGCGTACGTGGAGCTGCTCGGGACCAATCTTGTCCATAGGCGAGATTACGCCGCCCAGAACGTGGTAGAGGCCGTGAAACGCACCGGTACGCTCGATTGCCGAGACATCCTTAGGCTCGGAGACCACGCAGATTTTACTGCGATCCCTGGAAGAGTCCAGGCAGATGTCGCATTCGTCACGCGTCGCATAGTTGAAGCAAATAGGGCAAAAATGCACCTGCTGCTTAAGCTCCAAGATAGCCTGCGCCAAACGGCGAGCCTCCTCGGAATCAACCTCTAGAAGATGGTAGGCAATGCGTTGAGCAGACTTTGGACCAATTCCTGGTAGACGGCCCAACTCGTCAAGCAAACGCTGCAGCGCGCGACCATCATTTGTGGTATCAAACGCCATGGATTAGAACAGTCCTGGAATATTCAGCCCACCGGTTACTGCGCTCATCTGGGCAGATGCCTGAGACTCTGCAGACTCAAGAGCATCGTTCACGGCTGCCAGAATCATGTCCTGGAGCATCTCAATATCCTCAGGATCAATTGCCTCAGGATCAATGGTGATATTGGTCAGACGCAGGTCGCCGGATGCGGTTACCTTAACAGCGCCGCCACCGGCGCTTGCAGTTGCCTGCATAAGAGAAGCCTTCTGCTGGGCCTCCAGCAGTTGCTCCTGCATTTTGCGAGCCTGAGCCATCATCTGATTGCGGTTCATGCCGCCCATGTTAAATCCACCACGTGCCATATGTTCTCCTATCGTCGTATCTATTTTAGACAAGTTGTGCTTTTTGCGCTGGCGCATGAGAAGCCATGCACCAAAGCGTCATATCGCGAGAATATCGCGAGAAGTTCTAGTTGTTTGCAGGGTCTACGGGAGTTTCAGCATCCAGCTTCTTCTCTACCGACAAAGAAACCGCTGGTCCAAATACCTTTTCAAGCATGTCTGCCACGCTGTTGAGCTCTGGTGGAAGCGCTGAACGAGCAGCGATATCCTCTGGTGAAGCTGGTACTGGAGCAGGGTTTGGAGCCGGAACTGGTTCGGGTTCAGGTGCTGCAGGTGCAGGCGCTGGTGCGGGTGCAGGTGCAGATGCTGGTACAACTGGAGCCGCGGATGCTGACGTAGGCGCAGGTGCAACTGAAGCTGGAGCGGTATCTTCAACGGAGTTGTCCAAAACTGCAGCTACATCGTCATCGCTGTAAGGTACCTGATCGTAGTCGAGACTCTCAGTAGACGCACTGCCAGACGCAGGCTCATCCCAAGGCATCGGATATGACGCCTCTGACGCTGGTGCAACGGGAGCTGCAGGTGCTGGTGCAGGCGCTGGTACCTGAGCGGGAACAGGGGCAGGAGCGGGCTGCGCAACTGGCTCAGGAGCTGGAGCGACGGGCGCAGCAGGAGCCACTGGAATTGCAGGTGCGGGAGCCGGAGCCGGCGCCTGAGCTGCACGTTTTTCTCGAGAGATTGCCGTTGCAGCAAGGCTTGACTCAACATATTTGATGCGTCGCGGGCCCATGACCTGGGCAACGCACTCTTTTACAAACTCGGAAACTGCCGGCGCGCTGAGCATCCTCATAGCAAACGAGGAGCCTTTAGGCAGTGTAACTACCAGCTCAGAGCCGTCGTCCGATTCGAGCGTTGAGCTGACCAGCAGCGCTGCATGAGCGGCGTTCTTAGACGCACAAACCTTGCCAACTTCTTTCCACTGTCTGACGAGAAGTGCGTCTGCCTGGTCAACTTCCTTTGGAGCAGGCACAGGCGCAGGCTGGGGCGCAGGCGCTGGTTGCGGAGCTGGCGCGGCTGCGGGTGCTGGTGCAGGCTGCGGTGTTGGAGCTGGCGCAGATGCAGGCACAGCGACTGGTACAGGCTCTGGCGCGGAAGCTGGCTCTGGAGTTGCAACTAGAGCGGGAGCCGCCGCTGGTGTGGGTGCGGGAGCCGCCTGTGGTGTGGGTGCTGAAGCCGCCGCTGGTGCGGATGCAGGGACGGGAGTCGGCGCAGCAACAGGAGCCGGCTGCGGTGCCGGAGCAGGTGCGGGAGCTGCGGGTTTCTCGCCAGCTGGAGCTGCAACAACACCATTTGCAAGCTGCTGCTCAAGAACTGCTACCCTGTCGGCCAGTGCTTCCAAAGAAAGCTCCGTGTTAGGACGCGCCAGCTTAGTGAATGCAACCTCTAGAACAAGTCGCTGATTCACGGCGGTACGCATCTGATTTGCGGCGTCACCCAGAACAGTCAGAACTCTGGAGAGACGGTCAACCGACCCAAAGGCCTGAGCTTCTTTAGTAAGCTGCTCGGTTGATGCGGTGGAATTTGCCAGCGCTGGAGAATCAACGCCTACAGCTGCGGCAATGTAGAGATCCCTTACGTGGACGGCAAGCTCGCGCGTGAACTGCAGCAGATCTTTGCCGCCTTCAAACAGCGTATTTACCGTGGTAAAGAGCGAAGAAATGTCGCGCTGAGCCAGAGCCATCGCAGTGTTGTTAATAAGAGAGCCGGACGACTGACCCAAAACGTCGCGAACCGTCTGCTCAGAAATTACGCCGCCGCCATAAACGGAGAGCTGCTCAAGAGAAGAGAGGGCGTCGCGCATACCACCGCGCGCATGACGAACAATAAGATCAATAGCTGCGTCTTCGTAGGTAAAGCCCTCATTTGTGCAGACGTTGACCAGATGTTCTGCCATCTCGTCAGCAGCAATGGAGCGGAAATCAAAGCGCTGCACGCGGGACAAAATAGTTGCAAGAATTTTCTGAGGATCGGTGGTACACATGATAAATGTCACATGCGAAGGAGGCTCCTCCAGCGTCTTGAGCAGGGCATTAAACGCCGCCGAGGTAAGCATATGCACCTCGTCGATAATATAAACCTTGCCCTTGCCACGCACGGGAGCGTAACTAGCGCGAGAAATAATCTCTTCTCGCACGTTATCAACGCCGGTGTTAGAAGCAGCGTCAATCTCAAAGACGTCTGGATGCTGACCAGCAGCAATCAACTGACAGTCCTCACAAGTGCCGTCGGGCAGATGACCAGGTGCCTCGTGACAGAGAATGGCCTTTGCCAGCAAACGAGCCATAGTGGTCTTACCTGTGCCGCGAGGTCCGCAGAACAGGTATGCGTGGCTAAGTTTTTGCTCCAAGACCGCCCGCTCAAGGGTGCCGACCACATGCTTCTGGCCAACTACCTGCTCAAACGTTTGCGGGCGATACTTTGTGTACAGTGATTCCATTCGTCCTCCGACGGCAGATTTTTCACTTTCAAGTATACCCTCTGAGTTGAGGGGGTTTCTCGCCAAACAAAAACGGGGCAGCCGAAGCTACCCCGATTCTGTACTCTGCGGTCTTTGCGCGAGCAAATACCTGCTACTCTGCAGCCTCTTCAGTTGCAGGTGCCTCGGCCTCAGCCTCAACCTCTGGCTCTGCAGCTGGTGCGTTCTTTGCAAACTCAGCAGCACGTTTTGCCTTCTCAGCAGCCTTAGCCTCAGCAGCAGCCTTACGAGCAGCCTCCTGCTCAGCAGCCTTAGCAGCCTTTGCCTCCTTGGCAGCCTTGGCAGCCTCGAGAGCAGCGTTTGCTGCGCCACCGAACTTGTCGGCGAAGCGCTGGACACGTCCACCAGTGTCGACAAGCTTCTGCTGACCCGTATAGAATGGGTGGCACTTGTCGCAGAGGTCAAGACGCATCTCTGGAACAGTTGCGTGTGTGGTCCAGGTGTTTCCGCAGGTGCAGCGAACGGTGCACTCTACGTACTCTGGATGAATACCTTGCTTCATGCAGGACTCCTTACATCGGCCCTGGTTTCCGACCAGAGCAGGGGTGTCTTTATGAGCACGCGCTCAATCAAGACAATAAGCTGAAAAAGTATAGCAGAACAACCCTTCTGTTGCTAGAAGTACTTGGCGAGAAATTCACATTTTGTGCAGATAATTCTTGTGTGTGACAACTGTGCAACAACTGCAAAACAACTTTTTTCTTACTCACGACAACTTTAGAGATACGCCCAATGGGCTAAAATCCAATACGTCATAAAAAGCTGGTCTACAGCCCTCGGAGGCATAATGTTTTTATCGATTGATGTGGGTAACACGCAAACTGCCATTGGTTTATTTGACAGCGAAGGCACTATGGTGCGCGGCTGGAGAATGCCTACCGATCAAAGCGACACCTCCGATATTTTGCACGGTCGTCTCTTCACGTTCTTCCAGAAAGATGGACTGAGTCTAGACGACGTTGAGGCAGGCGGACTTTCGTGCGTGGTTCCTGTTATCACACGTGCTTGGCAGCGCTGCTTTGAGCTGCTGCTTAACAAGCATCTGACCCGCATTAACGCGCTTTCCACAGATAAGATTCGCTTCAATATCCCCCACCCCGAGCTTGTGGGTGCCGACCGCGTAGCAAACTCTGTTGCTGCAACTGAGCGCTACGGCTATCCCGTTATTGTGGTTGATTTTGGTACCGCCACTAATTTAGACGTTGTCGATAAGGACGGCGTATTCCGCGGAGGCGCTATTTCACCAGGTATTATGATCTCTGCAAACGCTCTGTTTGCGCGCGCAGCCAAGCTCTCTAGCATTCCTATCAAGGCTCCCGAGACCGTCTTGGGTAACACTACAGAAAGCGCTGTTCAGGCAGGTATTGTAGTAGGCGCCGCCGCTCAGGCAGAAGGTCTAGTTGCCAGAACGCTCAAAGAGCCTGGAATTGAAGGTGCAACCGTTATTGCAACGGGTGGCCTGGCAAACACCGTTAGCGAAGCAACAGATGTCTTTGACGTGGTTGATCCGCAGCTCACCATGCGTGGCATTTATCTGATCTGGAAGCAGTCCACTCAGGCCGCAGAGTAACTGGCTCCGCAGCTGCATTGAAGCAGTTAGATTGACAGCTAGAGCAGCGATTAAACCGCTGGAACTACAGAAGCTTCTTCCTCACTCACAAGGATTTCTTTGCCGTCCTGGTCAACAAGGATGGCATGGCCCCACACGTCAATGCCGCCAAATCGAGCGGTCAGCGCAACGTTGCCGCTGGGGTATACCTTATTGACCTGCTGTCCAAGCAGAGGAACCATATCAAAGTAGTCGCTCAGAATGAGTGCGATTGGCCCCGCAAAACTCCTTGCACGCTTAACCTGCTGCTCCCAAACGCCTATGCTCTGAACCACCAGCTCAGAGACCTTATTAGCGAGAAGTTCAGTATTGTCCGCAACGTCAAACGCTGAGCAAAGCACCTTGAGGTCTGCTGCGATGCTCACCACAGCAAACATGCCCTCTTGATAGCCAGCAGTAGCCTTAATTGAGGCCACTACCTGGTCTTTATAGCAGATATCGTAAGGCCAGCGGATACCAAAGCTCTTATCTTTTGCACGCAAGAACTGACAAAGTCCCAGCGCCACAACGTACGGAACGGCAGGTACATAGGGCATCGAGACCCCTAGGCGCACAACAGTTGCAACCTCAAAGGGTTTCTCGCCAGATGATGGGTGCGCTGATGCCGGCTCGCAAGCCGATTCGGAGCAGTCGTCTTGGCTAGATACAGCACATTCCTGCACGTCAGAGATGCGGAATACAAACTCACCCGTTTGCGCACCGTCGCGTGCCAGCTCCAGAGCTTCTTGTGCTACTCCCACGTAATAGCTCCCAAGTCCTCGGTTACGTGACCAACACGCTGGTCAGGAGCGGCAATCTCCACACCTCCGTGCGAGAAGAAACGCACAGGGTCGTGCATCAGATCCTCCATAGGCACAAGCACGTAATCGCGCTCGCCCATACGTGGATGAGGTAAAGTGAGGTGTTTACCTGCGTGTTGTTCGCCCTCAACCCACAGAAGGTCACAGTCGATAGTGCGAGGTCCATGGCCCTCCTCGCCCTTCTTGCGTGTGCGGTTGAGAGCGTTCTCAACCTCAAGCAGCTTATCCATCAGCACCAGAGGATGGAGCTCAGTTCTAATCTCGGCAACGGCGTTTACCACGGGTGTAGCAATACCGTATGCAGGCTCAGTTTCATAGGCGTGGCTGAGAGAAACAACGCAGGTCAGCGGAATCTCGTCGATGAGCTGCGTTGCGCGGGCCAGATAGCCCACACGGTCGCCTACGTTGGAGCCAAGCGCCACAAATCCCTGACGAGGATCGCGCTCGGTCATAGCCCAGTAAGCGTTGATAGCCTGAGCGGTTCCCGCAACATCGTGAACGCGCAGGATACGGGCACCGTTAGTGATTGCGGCAATGCAGATTGCATGCGTAGCTGCGTCGCGCTGCGTAGCCTCAGTTACGCCAGAAACAGCGCCGACAAAACGCTTTCTGGACACGGCGCAGAGCAGCGGATATCCCATAGAAACCATCGAGCGAGTAGCACGCTGAATAACAACGTCCTCGTCGGCAAACTTGTCAAAACCCGGACCTGGGTCAATGCAGATGCGATCCTTGGAAACGCCAGCGCGCATCAGACCGCGAGCCTGGTCGCCCAAAAAGCCCATAATCTGGCGCATAATAGGCGCCTCTTCAGGCAAGGTAAAACGGCGCTGCGAGCTCAGCGTGCGTGTCTCGGCTCCTGTAGCTGCAGCTCGAGCAGCTGCGCTACCAGTAGGGCGAGAAGGGCGCATATCATCCAGCTGCACCTGCTTGCGCTCAACACGAGCACCAAGGCCGTCCTTATTCCAGTGCATCACAATGCAACCGCAGTCAGACTCCGCAGCTACGGCAACCATTTCTGGATCGGTGAAGCCAGAAACGTCATTGATGATTGATGCTCCAAGGCGGACGCACATCTTTGCTACCTCGGCGTGACGTGTGTCGATGGAGACAATTGCTCCAGCAGCTACCAACGCGCGCACCACAGGTACTACGCGCTCAGCCTCTTCTGTAGGCAGAACAGGCGTGTGACCTGGACGAGTAGACTCTCCTCCAACATCAATGATGTCAGCGCCCTCATCCAGCATCTGTAGACCGCGCGCAATTGCGGCCTCTGGATCAAAGTTCTTTCCGCCATCAGAAAACGAGTCTGGAGTGACGTTGAGAACGCCCATGATTCTAGGACGCGCCAACGAGATAGTGTGAGTTCCACATTGCCAGGTGTTGTAGCTTTGACGAAGCATGAATCCTCCTTGCCAGCTATGAATGTTTCTATTGTAGCGGTATTGGTGGCTACTAGTCGTATACCATGGATTTATTGAAAGTTTATTGCCGCAAACGCACCGCTTGACGCCGTAACTGGAGCGTGGAATGCGCGTCACTCGCGGCTACTGTGATACGAATCCACTGCGACCTAAACCACCAGGTCACAGTATGAAAGAGGAATTATGAGCAATACTCAAGAGTACAAGCTAATTTCCTGGAACGTCAACGGCCTGCGCGCCGTGCTCAAGAAAGAGCCTTCGTTCACGGAAATTTTTGAAACCATAAATGCTGATGTATTTGCTCTTCAAGAAACTAAGCTGCAAGAAGGCCAGGTTGAGCTGGACCTTCCCGGCTACGTTCAAACCTGGAACTACGCAGAAAGAAAAGGCTATTCGGGTACAGCGGTTTTCTCGCGAGAAACCCCTCTGCAGGTAATTCGTCAGATTGGATGCCCCGCTGCTGACAACGAGGGTCGCGTTTGTGCGCTGGAGTTTGAGAAGTTCTGGTTTGTGTGCGTATACACGCCAAACTCAAAAGACCAGCTTGCGCGTCTGGATGAGCGTCTTGAGTGGGATCAGCACTATCGCGAGTTCTTGGCTGAGCTGTCTGAGCAAAAACCAGTAATTACCTGCGGCGATTTTAACGTTGCCCACAACGAGATTGACCTCAAGAACCCTTCGTCTAACAGGCAAAACGCAGGCTTCTCTGACGAGGAGCGCGAGAGCTTTACCAAGCTGTTGGACGCAGGCTTTACCGATACATTTAGGTATCGCCACCCCGACATGACCGGCGCTTACAGCTGGTGGAGCTACCGCTTCAACGCTCGCAAGAACAACGCCGGCTGGCGCATCGACTACTTCCTGGTCTCCGATCGCATTGCTGAGCAGGTCAAAAGCGCATCCATCTTGAGCGAGGTCTACGGCAGCGACCACTGTCCCGTTGAGCTGAGCATTGAGCTGTAGATCGCGCGGATGGCGAGAAGACCGGTCTTCTCGCCAGGGTTGCCTCATGGTGGCGGCCATGATTAACTAGAGTTGTCGATTGAGATTCAAAGGAGCACGTCATGCGCATTACTTGCGACGTTCATACTCACAGTCTGTACTCGAGGCACGCCTATTCAACCGTTGAGGAGAACGTTCGTGCAGCTTCTGAGCGTGGCTATGAGCTGCTTGGAATCACCGACCACTTCTCGTCCATGCTGTATGACCAGCAGACCATTAAGAATTTCCAGTTCTTTATGAACACCGCTATTTGGCCAGAAACCTGGCATGGTGTCAGACTCCTTCACGGAGCTGAGGTGGATATTGTTGACCTTGAGGGCAATCTGTTTGCCTACGATATAACGTTTGACCAGGGTATTAATGGCGATAAACTCCGCCAGCCTCATATTCTTGGCGAGCATATTCTGGGTACCTGCGATTATGCGGTTGCAAGCATCCATAGCAAGCAGTGGGCTGCTGGCGCCTCGCAGAAGCAGATTACCCAAATGTACGTGAATGCGCTGGATAATCCACATGTTTTAATTCTTGGTCACCTTGGTCGCAGCGGTTTAGATTTTGATGTTCCAGCACTTGTCAGAGAGTGTCGCGATCGCGGTAAGCTTATCGAGATGAACGAGGCCACGCATGACGAAGGCCAGCGTGAGGTTGCTATTGAGCGCTGTCGTGTGATTGCAGAGACCTGCGCTGAGCTTGGATGCAAGATTTCTTTTGGCTCAGATGCTCACATTGCAACCCGCATCGCCGATGCACACTCCGTTATTAAGCTGCTTGAAGAGGTTGATTTTCCTGAGGAGCTTATGGCTTGTCGCGATGCCCAAACGTTTTTGAACACCATCGCTGACGCAAAGATTCCAGCTTCTAAGCAGGGATATTAAGCCAGATACAGACACTACCACTGAAGCGCTGCACTGTTTAACCGGTTGCAGCTCACATCGACATCACACAAAGAAACAAAGCCGCGTTTTCACGCGGCTTTGAACTGCGTCCCATTTCTTGGACACGAGAAATAGGAGGCAGTTCAAAACACACCTAAGTCAGATAATCTGTTAAA
>CALKRF010000150.1 GCA_937990665.1 uncultured Atopobium sp. | reverse complement strand
TAAACCATAATAGGTGTTGGTAAATGCGTGTGCTGCAATTTCGGACAGAGCGTGAATACCCGTTTTTCCTAATTGAAAAGGGCCAATAGTAAACAATGGAACGGTATATTCTTTGCTGGTTAATCCAAGACGAGTTGTCTCCAACACGTGAAAAAACTCATGCATCAAAATAAGATTTTGAGCATCATGCAGCTCGAGTTGATTTTGTTTTGCCCACAGCGCGCACGACTGCTCATAGAGCGTGATTTCTTTTGTACCAGAAACATAATCACTGAAATAACGCTGGTTACCATACACGCAATCAATATCTTTTTTGATAATAGTCAAACCTGCATCTTTGCAGATCTGAAAAAAGTCACTTTGACCGTTTGATTCTTCAAACACCATATGCGCAGCAGACTCACCTTTTGACCAAGCTAAATCAATCACGCGCTCTTTATCCTCTTCAGGAATACGAGCAACAGAGCGATCCCACAAGAGCTCTTTACGCGCAAGCTCACGAGTTGGGAACGGAAACCGTGAAGCAGAGTCAGAAATAGACTCCGCTTCAAGGCTCACCGATTTTCTCGCCAAAGTGTCATCTGCGTTCTGCATATGAGTTTAGTCACCCAAACGAAGCGTAGCAGCGATGATAACAGGCTCGTCAGATGGGTAGCCGCCCAGCTCCACTGCTGCAAGGCTCAAGATCTGCTCAAGGGAAGTCATTCCAGACAGATCGATAATGCGCTTACCAACTACCACATAGACGTTTGGCAGATTGGCTCCACCGTCGTTATATACGGTCAAGTCCTCTACCAGGGCTGTTACACCCTTGCGCCATGAGCTAATGGTCTCTTGAAGCACCTCGGCGTTTGGACGCTGCAACCTAATTACGCCCTCAGAATCAATAAGACGAAGTGCCGTACGCTTTTTGGTGAGAAGACCAAAGAGCTTCTTTTCGGTAGTGGTTGCAGTGTAAGCAAAGAGCTCGGATGAGTGAGCAACCTCAGAAACGTTTGCTGCGCCCTCGCCAAGATTCTCTACCACAAGTTTCTTAAGCTCATCTGCGCTCAGGCGTGTGGCGTTAACATCTTTACTACGCAGCTCAGTGGCACCAACAGCAATCGCGCGGACAACGTGGCGCTGGGTATCAACCTCAACAGTAACCTCAACAGTTCCAGGAGCTGCACCCATCTTAATAGCACGAGCCTCTGCTTCACGCCTAACGCTCACAATATCATCATCTGTTGGGTTGGTAACGCTGCGCTCAACCATGTCGCGAACCATTGCAAGAGCAACACCAATGGTGGAGATAACAGGAGCATTCTTAGCAATGCGGAACGAGTGGCCCATGGTCTTTGCCAAATGTGGCACTACCGTAGAAGCTCCGCCGCCACCGCCAACGTAAACGGTTGTGCGAGGATCCATGCCATAGTCTTTCATAAGCTGTTCTGCCACAGCGCCGTTCTTCTTTGCGGCGAATGCAAGAACCTGAGCTGCTGCTTCTTCAACGCTCATGCCCATATTCTCTGCAAGAGGAGCCCATGCCGCACGAGCAGCTTCAACAGAACCGCGCGCATAATCACCCTCGGGAACAAAGCCTGCAATATTTGCAGCGCCAGCCATGGTCAAACAGACGCGAAGACCACCATCACACTCAATAGCTGCGTATTCAGGGTCTCCATCCATAGGACGAACAGCAACTAGACGTGGGTTTACAATCTTTTCTGCGTCGGTATAAACCTCGTAATCCAAGTTGGCAATGTGAGCAGAACGAGGCCCCACGTCAACAGCCTTGCCATCAGAAATTTGCACCATAGAGCCGCCGCCAATACCAACGGTTCTAACGTCCAATGACGAGAGGTACGTCTTGTGGCCGCCAACTTCTGCATACTTGACCATAACCTTGCCGTCTTTAACGCAAGAAATATCGGTAGAAGTACCGCCAACCTCAAAGAACAAGCCATCGGAGAGCTTCTCGTACATCAAAGCACCAGCTACACCTGCTGCAGGACCAGAAAGAATGGTCAGGATGGGGCGATGACGGACTTCGTCAACAGTCATAACACCGCCATCGCAACGCATGACCATAAGTGGTGACTCAATACCGGCCTCACGAATACTCTTGTCGGTCATATTTGCAGCTTCAAGCATCTTAGGCATGATGGAAGCATTAACAACGGCTGTACGAGTACGGATAGCCAGGCCATAAAGCTTGGAAATGTCATTTGTAGCCGTAGCAGGAACTTCTCTATCAGAGCATTCTGCAATTACGGCGTTCTCGTTAGTTGGATCGTCTACGCTAAATGCTTCGGCTGCAACATAAGAAGTTGAACCTTCCGAGAAGAGCTGTTCGATTGCGCTCTTAATACCAGCTTCTACATCGGAGGATGTGTCTACAAAAGCATTTTTGGTACGCAGGAATTTACCGGCAGCAAGTTCAATATCGCCAACGTTAGTATCACTTTTACTCTTAGCTCCCTGAAGGCCGCTGCCAAGCGTCACGATACCAACCTGAGCAACATCACCTTCAAGCAGGGCGTTTGTTGCTTGAGTAGTACCGTGAGCAATAAAGACAACATCTTCAGGCTTAATGTTGTGCTGCTCCATAACACCATGAAGCACCTGCACAATACCCGCTGCGACACCCGCTTCAGCGGTGTGCGTGGTAGGTGTTTTAACCGTGCCGATAATTTCGTACGTATCATTGTCGATGGCAACAGCATCAGTAAATGTTCCGCCAACGTCGATTCCAATACGAACTTTCACGTTTCCTCCTTGATTTACAGCAATCTATCAGCTGCAAAGATAAAACGAGGCGAGAAGCCCACAACAAGAGGGTCTTCTCGCCCCAAAGTCAGAACTTAGAAGTACAGAACACCAGACAGAATTACACCAACGATGGAAACTGCCCAGAGGTAAGGAAGCATCTTACGAGTAACAGTGTTGACGTCAACCTCGCAGAAGTTTGCAGTCCAAACGTTCTGAGAGTTGGTTGGGTCGCCACCAGCCTGGATGCGCTCTGCAGACAGGAATGCACCCATGACAGCAAGAGGATTCAAGGTGTTCAGGCCAATGATAAGAGCTGCGATACCAGAACCAAGACCAAACATGTTCATAGGTCCACGATACAGAGCCAATGGCGAGAGGACCGCAAAGAAGATGATGTATGCAACAAGGTTCTGAGGCATGATGCCAAGCAGGAATGGGTTAAGAACTGCCTTAACCGTTGGGTTGGTAACTGCAAGGTAAAGGATACCAATGCCAACCATCAGGATAATTGCAGGACCAGCGTCGGTTACACCGTCATAGCAAGTCTTTGCCAGAAGGTTCATTGCCTTGCTAAAGCTCTTAGAGGTAAACAGCAGGCACCACAGAATACCAACAGTAAATGCTGGGGTAACAGGAACCTTCAAGAAAGCAACAAGCACAATAGGAATGAGTGGAGTCAGCATTGCAAGACCACCAGCAACGCCGGTGAGCTGCTTGGAGTTGCTCTGCTCAGCAACTGGAGCGCTGAAGGCAAACTTAATGCCGTTACGCTTGAACTCAACAACAATCATGATCAAGGTTGCAATACCAGTTGCAACAGCCAGATAAACCTCAAAACCCTGAACCTGAGCAATGTCTAGGTTGAAGAGCTTAGCGAAGGTTGTCCAGTTGGCAATATTGAGTGCCAGACCAGTGGTAAAGGACATCAAGAAAATACATGCTGCACTAGCTGCAGGGACGCCAACAGAAATCAAAATTGGCAGAACAATTGAGCCAACCATGATGATGGATCCCAAGCCAGAAAGTGTCGTGAAGAGGACAGCCACTGCGATAGACATAATCAAGGTGATTACCAGGGGCTTATCGCCACCAAGCTCTGCGCTCTTCTTGATGATTGTCTCAGTAACGCCAGTTTTGTTCATAAGCTGACCCAACCATGCACCAAAAATAACAGCCATGATTGCGGCGCCCATGCGAACGGTACCAGCCTCAAATACTGATGTCAGCCAGCCAATTTCTTTTCCGTCACCATCTTTTCCAAACATTGGAACGCCTGCGATGACACAAATCAAAATGGCCATCAGTGGCAGGGCAAGCAGAGTTGGGATCTTCTTAGTCATCATCAATGCAGCTACAGCCACAAAGACCAAGAGGATCAAAATACCCTGAACCATGTTTCCTCCTTAGGAACACATTGTTTGATAGCAGATGCAGCTATCTCTCCTTAAAATAACCTACACGCACTTCTATAGATGCATGAGCACCATGTTGACGACTTTGATGAGCAGACAAAGTCGAGAAACACCTTTGTTCCAGCGCAGCACATAGCGTACTACTTCCCCGCAAGTACCTTGCTGATTTCTTACGTAAGTCTTACCGATTTCTTGCACATGACCTGCGTAAGTCTTACCAAATACCTACACCGAACTTACTGGATGCCAGCCAGAAACAAGTACTTGTTTCCAAAGCTGGACAGTTTCAGGACAAAGACAGGCAAATCTTAGGGCAGAAACAGCATCTCTCAGTAAGTTTCTTGAAGTCATTCTTGTTACGATCAATTTTGGAAATTCCTCAAACTGAGCAAATTTTTGCACCAAAAGCGCAGGAGTAGACAATGCCTTATTGAGCGCGTCTGTCTTAAGCAAAGAGGTAGAGACATCTTCTTCAGGTACAGATACAACTACAGCGTCAACAGAAAAAAGACTCTGAACGGCGCTTATAAGATTCATTAATGCATCAAGCTTCAAACCATCTGAGGTAACAAGCTGCTGAGTAATATCTGCATTTAGTCCCTCTTTCATTGGAAGAGGGGCATTATCGCAAACAACTTGAGCCACAACTCGCGAGCCAAATGAAAGATGTAAGTACGAAGAAACGTCCTCAATGTTGTCTGTGCTCTCAATATGCGAAAGTGCAAAGTCACTCTGCTCAAACTGCTTCACCACTACCCTGAAGGTGCTCTTTAATGCTTGTACCAGAGAAATTGTTGCCGAATCATGGCCCGTTGAATACATGACAGAAAGCTCTGATTCCAGCACATCGCCTTCGAGCAAAACTCCAATTCCCTTAAGAATTGCGCCATCAACAATCAGCTCAGTAAGAGCAGCTTCAATCCCCTCAAGAAGAGTTTCTCCCGAAGGAGCTTCTTCTGATAGTGTGATGCGAGCATGCTCGTTAAGAGTCATGTCCATGAGTATAAGTTCCTGACTCTGGCGAGAAACTCTGACGAGTCCCAAGAGACCAAACTCTGGAGCAAGTTGCAGAAGTGTCTTTGATCTACCTGCAGTTACTACGCGCTCTGAGCTTTCTTCAACCATTTTTGACTGAAGCAAGTCTTGGACAATAGTAGTAACGGTACTAGGAGAAAGAGATAATTCACGCGCCAATTCAACACGAGACAGAGCGTTTTTCTCGCACAATGCTTGAATAACAGCGCGTTTATTGGAATATGCAATATCTTTAGTGCTGACAATTGACATACGTGTCCCCTCCTCTCTATTTCTGTCTGTACTACCTTATTTCGACTCTCGAAATAAGTCCATCAAACTGAGAAAGGAACGGGACTAACGGTATGAAATTATCGCCAAATGGTCATGCTGAACAATTTTGAAAACGGCGCCGATTCTTTACGCCATCTCTTCCAGAATTCGACGCATTTCTTTCTGAACACCCTGCTCGGTGTTAGGCGCAATGACCTTGGTAGCAATGGTTTTGAGCGCGTAGCGAGCGTTGTCCATAACGTACGCAGTGCCGGCGTAACGCAGCATAGCGTAGTCGTTCATAGAATCGCCAAAAACGGCAATCTGGTCGCGAGAAATGCCATAGTACCTGCGGATCT
>CALKRF010000149.1 GCA_937990665.1 uncultured Atopobium sp. | reverse complement strand
TCACGTATACGTGAGTCCAATTTGCAGTAATGGCTGGCTGAGAAGTATCACTTGTTCCAATAACAAGATTGACTTTTAAATGCTGGTACGAATCAAAGTTATCTGGATCTGCAGATGTTGGGGTAAGCAGATATTCAATTCGATACTGACCAACAGGCAAGGTGTCATCTTGATATGAAGAATAAACAACATCCTTAAAGTGATTAGAGAAATAAATAGCATTGCCGTCGGCATCAACGACACGAGGTGTGCCATCTGGCATATAAGTCATATCGATAGTAAATTGACCATTCTCAAACAACTGAACATCGTAGGTATCATATCCAGGAGTCCTACTGATAACAATATCGCCATTGTGCGTAGCAGCACTAACAGGGAAAAGCTGTGTAATATCTTGCGATTGAATCTCAGTCATAAGGCGAGCTGTTACGGCATCAATATCCAATACTCGCCTTGTGCCTGCGTCAACCGTGTGATTATAGTTGTAAGAAGAAATGGTAGCTGGCGCATTCTGAAGACCAGCGTCAATAGGTTTTAAGGTAGTTCCAGTATCAGAGACATATGCGGTGTGCGCGAGAGTGTAGTAATACGTAATATGCGTCACATACGTAGTTGGGCGCGCAACATTGCCATCACCATCATAACCAGCAGAAATCGTATAAGAGTCAACTTCTTTGTGGTCAAGGATGTCATTTCCCACTACCTCTGGAGCCTGGAACAGACCTTGCTTTTCAGTCTTATTTCCGTTGCTATCAACAAACGTTGTGAGGTTACGATCAATATCAGATACGCCCACGTGCATGGTATAGATGTAGTAGAAGCCATGCTCTTGATCATACGAAAGTGTTTTTTCCAGCTTATACTGACCCATAGGCAAACTGGTATCAATCACAGCAGTATTATCCTGACCAACCGACCCTTGTGCCAGCTGACCATGAGCAATGTAAGAATTAACTCTGTCTCTGTGAGCCTGAATATCATTGTCTGAATCAAATTCAAACGCAGGAAGCAAAATTCTACGATCAGTCACACCAGCAAGCTCCGGATGGGTCTGAATGTATGCATCTACAGCTGCATCATCTGTTGTATAGCTCAGTGAATCATCTGGCGAGAAAAGCGACAAGTCAAACTGATCTCTATCTAAATAAACAAAATCACTTACCTTGCTATAGTTTGGATGAGAATCAGTGTTAACCGCCTCATAAGGCTTAACTGGCTCAAGAGTATCAAACGATGTTGAATCATTGCCAACAAGCGAAGCAAAATCAGAAGGAAGAAGCTCATATGATTTGACATCAGTATGCAGTAACAACTGATTAGCTGAATGAGAATTTGATTGGCTAGTTGAAGTAGTAGCTACAGCAATTTTAGGAAAAGCTGAAATGCATAAAAGAAGTACAGCAAGAGCAGTACAAACACATCTAATATTTTGCGTAGTACTATTGACTCTAGTTGATGACATACGCTATTGCTCCCCTTGCAATTGAAAAATAATTATTTCTAAATGTCGTATATATTACTCCAGTTTTGTTCTTCTCCTGTGGAAAATAATTCCTCGTAAGTTCCATAAAATATGTGGTGAATATGCACTACACTAAATAGATGTGTCTTTGACTCAATCATAGAAAGTCTGTTTGTCAAAACACACTGATTTTTGCTGTGTAACTTCGTATTTTTATAAGGAGTGCTCCTTGGCTAAGCACTTTGCAAAAAGCTCTGCTTCCCATACCGCTAACCTACAGCCTCTTTCCTCAGAGGAAGCTACAAAGAAAGCACCTTCTCTTAAAGACTCAGTACCAAGCCTTGGCGATACTGATATGTACGTTGCTCTCAATGAAGAGCAGGTAAAAGCCAATCAGCTTAATGAGTCTTCACAATCAGCGGAAGCACCAGAAGAGCAGGCAGATGATCTAACTGTCATTGCTCCCCTTGATAGCGCAGAGCTTGGAGAAAAAGAAGAGGCTCCCGTTGTTCACAAGAAACATCAGTGGTGGAAGATACCTGCTGTGCTCGTTGGTATTCTCGCCCTTGTGTATGTGGGTGGAGCAATCTTCTTTAACTTCTTCTTTATGCCTCAAACCAGCATTTATGGTAAGGACTACTCCTTAAAACCTGCTTCAGATTTACAAGCTTCTAGAGCAAACGAGGCCTCAAATTACTCCGTCCAAGTCTCTGGAAACGGCGTAGATTTAACCATCAAGGCATCTGACATTGATTTAACGTACGACGCAGCTGGATATGCTCATGATGCTATTAGCCAGCAGAATCCTTGGATGTGGCCACTGGAGATTACTCGTAGCAGGTCCCTAAGCCCACATGCAACCGCTTCGTACGATACAAGCAAGGCGGACGCACTCTTTAATCAAAGAATTGAGCAGGCAAAAGAATCTGCTCAAACTCTAGAGAACAATGGTATTACCTACGATAGCTCTGCTAAAAAGTTTATTTTTGCTGATGATGCTATTGCCACAAGACTATCTCTTGAGGGTGTCCATAAAGACTTGCAGACCGCTTTTGATAATCTGAGCACTACCGTACAGCTTGGCCCAGAAAGCCTCATGAGCGCAGAAGACCTTGATACTGCCTTAAAGACTGCTAATTCCTACGTTGCCTCTGCAGTTGATTTGATGCTCGGTGATTCTGTTGCATATCAGCTTGATCAAGACACCATTGCTAGCTGGATTAAGTTTGATGAGAATCTCTCTATTTCATTTGATACAGACGCTATTACCAAATGGGTCAACGAGACACTTGCTCCTGCAGTAGATACTCGTGGAACTTCAAGAACGTATAAGCGCTGGGATGGAAAAGAATTCACTACAAAGGCCGCTGGTGCATACGGCTGGGTTATAGATAATGATGCTGCAATAAAAGCTATTTCTGACGGTCTGTCGGCTGGTCAGGCAACAAAGATTGAACTGCCTACAAAACAGTCGGCCGATAAGTTTACTAAACAGGGCGAGCAGGACTGGGGTGGTCGTTATATTGACGTTGACCTTACCACTCAGCATGCTGTTCTTTATGGTGATGATGGAACAATTCTTTGGGAAGCCGATGTAGTAACGGGTATCCCAGACGGACATCACAACACTCCAGAAGGAGTCTGGTATATTACCAGCCACATTAGAGACGCTCGTCTCCTGGGACCAAACGATGAGTCAGGTCGTCCAGGATGGGATACAAAGGTTGATTTCTGGCTTGGTGTAAAGGGTCAAGAAGTCGGCTTTCACAATGCTCCATGGAGAAGTGCGTTTGGTGGAAACATCTACAGAACTGGCGGTAGTCATGGCTGCATTAACCTAAGCTATGAAAACGCTCAGAAACTCTTTGATGTTGCCAAAGACGGAGATCCAGTTATCATTCACTACTAGGTTTTTCTTAGAGAATAAAATTATGCGCGCTTCAGAATTGTTTTCTGAAGCGCGCATTTTTTATGTCTTACGGAAGATCTACAACACGCTCTTTGTTTGCCATAAA
>CALKRF010000148.1 GCA_937990665.1 uncultured Atopobium sp. | reverse complement strand
AAAGACTCTTTTTTTGTCTAAAACTTGCTTCAATCGCTTTATAAGCCGTTGACTTGAGTGGCTCAGAAAGACCAGAAACTAACTCAGAAATTTGTGATTTTTCTTCTGTAGTGAGTTCTGGAAGAACTTTCTTCTCTACTTTTTGGCCCTGAGGTTGTTCTTTTGAGGAACCGTCTTCTTTACCAGCATGTCTATTGTATTTATCCAGCTTAAACTCAAGATCTGAAAATTCCAGGCCATGCTCTGACAACCTTGCTCTATAGATTTCTCTTTGTGCAAGAAAATCAATCATGCACATACGATTGTCTACATAAACGGTAAGTACAGGATATTCTCTACCAGCAATTTCTCTAACAAATACGCCGGTTGTGTGTTCTACTTCTCTTTCACCATTTGACTCAACCCATGCAAGATAAGCGCGACGATTTTTAGACATACTCTTAGAATCTCTGAAGGTTCCAAGTAAGGTGCTCATTAAATCTTTTGCGTTTTCATTACCACCACGCGCAGGTGTTTCTTGTAGATTATTCATCGCTAAACCTAACTATCTGCGCTTTCTCTAAAATCTCTTCAGAGAAATAACCAAGGTTGGTAGTTGTAATTACGGTTTGGATGTCGTGGAATGCAAACTCCATAATGGCTTTTCTGCGATCTTCATCCAACTCACTCATCACATCGTCTAAAAGTAGCAGGGGTTTCTCGCCAAGTATTTCTTCTGAGAGTAAAACTTCTGCCATTTTAAGTGCTAAGACCACCGTTCTGATTTGGCCTTGAGACCCAAAATTTCTAGCGTCTTTACCTTCAATCAAAAACTCAACATCATCTCGGTGAGGACCCTTAGTGCTTTGCTGACGACGGATATCATCTGCGCGCGCTTCGTTTAAAGCCTGTAAAAACTGATCAGTAATTTCTTCTCGAGAGGCTTCAAGAGAAACCTCTCCAATTGAAGAAATATAGTTCATCTCCAGGTGCTCTCCGCCAGAAAGTTCCTGGTAAATCTCGCATGTTTTCTTTGCCAGGCGCTCAAATAAATGAATGCGCGCGTGAAGAAGCGTTGCTCCACCCCTTGCAAGCGAAAGATCCCATGCATCAAGCAAATTATTGTCAGGCCAATCAGATTTAAGCAACTTATTTCTTTGCTCAACTGTTTTTGTATATGCCGAGAAAACCTTGAAGTAGCTTTTATTTGCCTGGCGACCAAAGTCATCGAATTCTTCTCGGCGATATGATGCGCCACCTTTAATCATTGAAAGATCATCAGGATTAAAAAGGACCGACATCAACGTACCAGAAATATCTGCTGCCTGGCATTTCTTGCCGTTCTTTGAAAATTGGCGACGGCGTTCTGTGATGGTACAGGTATTTTCTAGCTTTCTTCCATCTCCTGTAAGCGAAATCTCTATCTTTGCCTCAGAAGTACTTGTAAGAAGGAGCTGTGATGGTGTTGGTTTTCTAAAAGAGTATCCAGCGGTAAGGAGTTGTAATGCCTCGACAGTATTTGTCTTACCTGCGGCGTTTTTTCCTACAAAGATAGTAGTTTGCGCAGATAAATCTATTTCTTTCGAAGCAAAACAACGAAAGTTATACAGCGAAACATGTTCAACTTTAAGTCCCACACAACCCCTATCAAATTAGAGGCGAACAGGCATCAGAAGATACAAATAGTTGACCTTACCATTTGATTTAAAGATTGCTGGCTGAGAAGGACCTTGGAGTTCAAGACGCAAAAGGTCCTTAGAAGGAGCAGCGTTTACACAATCAAAGACGTAGTGGTAGTTCAAAGCGATTGAAAGAGAGTCTCCTTCAATTTGGGCCTCAATGTGCTCAGAAGACTCACCTTGATCTGGTGAAGAGGCTGAAAGCTTAACCTCTTTTCCATCAGCATCAACATCAAAACGTACTGATGGATTTGCCAGAGCAATAACAGATACACGCTTGAGAGCTGCAGAGAAATCCTCAACATTAATATTAACAGATGCAGTACAAGACGTTGGAAGTAGTTGCTTATAATCTGGGAAATGACCTTCAATCTTTCGCGAAATGTGAGTGGTATTTCCAAACTGGAAGACTACCTGGTTGTCTGTAGTACCAATTAAAACCTTCTCAGTCATGCTACGCATGGAAAGAACGTCGTGGAAAACTTCACCAGAAATAATTGCACTAAAAGATTCACCTGCTGGCGTATCTGTATTGGAATCACAAACAGCAAGACGGAATGAGTCAGTTGCAACAAGGCGAATAGTATTGTCCTCAACGGTGAGAGAAATTCCCTGAAGAATAGGACGAGAAGCTTCCTTTGAAGTTACACGATAAACTTTATCAACCATAGTTGATAGAAGTTGACTTGGAAGCTCGCAGGTCTTCTCAAGATCAAACTCTGGGAACTGTGCCCAATCGTGTGCAGAAAGAGTATTAAGCCTAAAAGATGAACGCTGGCAAGTTACAGAAAGCGTACGCTCTCCACCTTCAAAAGTAATTGCTGCATCAGGAAGATTTTTAACAATGTTCTGGATAACCTTTCCAGAAACAACTGTCTCTCCTTCTTCTTCTACGTTTGCTGCAATCTGATGCTTAATAGAGATAGTTAAATCACTGGACTGTAGCTCAAGCATGCCATTAAAAGCTTTGAGATAAATACCGGAGAGAATTGGAAGTGTTGTATTAGAACCAATACCCTTAGAAACAATATCAAGTGCCGTCTGGAGAGCGGATTGACTTACGGTAAATTTCATGACGACCCTTTCTATTATTTCTTAGATAAGAATAAAAATATCGTAGTAATAATAAGCTATGTTGAAAAGAAGAAAGCTTTACATTTCTAGAGGTAGAAATATGTTTCTAGAGGTCAGATTTGTTTGCTTATTTTTGACATTCATAAACAAAGTAAAACTCCCCCTCTTAAACTCTCAACAACAAATCACTACTTCTCTTCACCAATTAACATCTTACTAACAGGTTTTAAACACTAACTTTGTTCAAGAATAGTCTTCTTGAGTTGAGAAATTTGATCATAGAAGCTTTTGTCTTCTTTGATTCTCTCTTCAATTACCTCAATGCTGTGCAAAATAGTTGCGTGTTTTCTTCCGCCAAAATGCTTACCAATATTTACCAGTGTGTATTGGCAAAGGTCGTGAGCAAGATAAATTGCAACGTGACGAGGTTCTGCAATCTCTTTATTTCTCTTGTTACCAACAATATCGCGATGACTAATGCCATAGATATTTTCTACGACTTCTTGGACCTTCTCGATATTTACGGTCTTTGAAACGCGACGCCAGAGCGTGTCTGCAATCTTATCGATTTCTTCCTGTTTTATATTTGTGCCAGATTCTTTTGCCTTAATCTGACCAGTTACACAGCGATTACAGAAGCCCTCAAGCGTTCTAATACTTTGACCAGCCTTGTCAGCCATGTAACGACGGATGTCCTCTGGCAAATCGTCTGCAGAAAGAGAAGAATTTCTCTCTTTAAATGCGCGGTCGCAGAAGACATGAATAAGATTGAGTTTCATCTCGTAGCTTGGCGACTCAATGCCAATAACGATGCCACCACTCATGCGAGAAGTAATACGATCATCAAATCCGTCAGATCCCATACCAAGCTGAGCAGGTGTTCTATCTGCGGCAAGAATAATCTGCTTACCTCTATCAATAAGAGAGTTAAAAATATTGAAGAAGAAGTTAATAGTACCTGCTTTACCAGCAAGTTTTTGGACGTCATCGATGATAAGAACATCAATGTTTTGATAGTTGTTACTAAGCTCTGTCGCTGCGTTTCCTGATGCGTTCTTACGAACTGCATTTACGTAGTCATCAACAAAGGCATCTGCGTCTTTGTAAACACAAACGCGCTCGATATCTTCAGCGTTGATGTAGTTTTGAACGGCTCGCAGAAGGTGAGTTTTTCCAAGTCCACTTGCACCGTAAATAAAAAGTGGATTTGCCTTGCCTTTTGCGTCGTTTGCAACGTTTAAAGCATGCTGATGAGCAAGCTCATTCTCGTCACCAACAACAAAACGATCAAACGTGAGGTTTGAATTGAAGGACGTCTCCTCATAAAGAGGATTACTCTTACGACGCTTTAAGGTCTGCTGTTTTAGTTCCTCAAGGCTTTGTTCCTGGGATTCAAAATCTTGGATTTGTTCTGGAACAACAGCCTGTATAGGAGCGGTTTTCTGCTTCCAAGCGTTGAACTCTTGAGGAGTCATCGTAGAAGTAGTTGTAACAGGAGTAGAAGACTTTGTAAGCGTAAGACTCAAGATAATGTCTTCAAAGGCCGCAGCCGAGAGACATCTCTCAACAATTGGCAGATTCTTAAGGATACGGTTATAAGCCAAGCGCATTGGAGTCTCAGCATAGAGCGTATTATCTTCAACTTTAATTGGAGTGCAGGTTCTTAACATGGCGATAAAAGCCTCTGGCTGATTCTCTTCAACCAAAAGGTCAATTGCGTCTTGCCACAGAGCTACTGCGTCTGAATCAATTGATGCATCCATACGTGTCCAATCAAAATGTTGAAAATTGGGACACCTAGTATAGAGGAATGTTGATAACTTTCAGCGAATAATGTTGAGAAACTCTATGAAAGGAGGGTTTCTCCAATAGTGGTGAGCTTATATTTTTGCCCAACTTTACCAATTATTCCTATGTTTACCAGCGATTTTAATTCTCTTGACCAGGTTGGTGTAGAAAGGCCAAAGGCACCAGTAAGCTCTGTTGCTCCAACCCATTCATGTTCAGAGAGATACTGAAGAACTTGTTTTGCTCGATCTGTTAACACTAGATTAGGAAGTTGTGCAGCTGGTTGTGCAGATACCTGTCGAGATACTGCTTGTGGAGCATGTGAAACTACCTGCTGATTTTGATTAACAGGCAATTCTTCAGCTTCTTCTTGAGTTGGAAGTGTTTGAATATGAGCATCTTTAGAGCGGCGTGTTGATAAAGTAACAATTGTGCCGCCAGAGATATTGTCCTCAAGGGTAAGGCTTCCACCCTTCTCAACCATATATTGCTGAGCGTAAGGAAGACCAAAACCAACGCCTCTAATAAACGATTTCATTTCTTCTGTTGCAGAAGAGGTACCAAACTCAAGAGCTCGGTTTTTCTCTTTAATTCCAGGTCCTTGATCTGAAAACCTAATGGTATTTCCGTTATCCATGATTGAAATTGTAGGCGCTACGAATCGAGCGTGAATGAAATTTTCCACAATCTCACGCATAACCATAAAAGGAATTTTTCCTCCCTGCTCGTGAGCAAGCTGGTTAACGGTAGCTGCAATTTCATCAAGATAAGAACGAACGTCTTTTGGTTCTACGAGAACAACACGAGGTGCTGCGGCTTTATCGTCATACACTGCAATACGTGCAGCATAACGGACGGTGAGAAAATTATCAGAACCAGCGTCTTTTTCATTCTGGTTTGTGTTTACCTCAACAAAAGGAAAGAAATCTCTTGCCATGACACCTCCTTTTCAACAATTGTTAAACAAATGAAGAAAACTTTTCGTTTTCTTTCACGATGAATGAAAGTTTTCGACAAGTGTTAAACATCTGTAGATAACTTTATATCTTTGTGAAAGACGTACTGAATGATAGTAGCATTTAACGGACATATTTCAGCTTACAGAAATATTCCTTTCAACAAATTTCTTCATGTATCACAAGTGAAATTTTTAAGATGAATGGTTTTCTCGCTAAGTTTTTTGAATGAAAAAGAGAAAAAGTTGAGGTATTTGCGTAGAAAATTTGACAGGTACCCATAAACGCGAGTACAATCTGTAGGCTTTTTAATCGATACTGTACCCGTTCGGGAGGAAATAGCTATGAAGCGTACCTACCAGCCAAATAAGCGCAAGCGCGCAACTACCCACGGTTTCCGTGCACGTATGGCAACTAAGAATGGTCGTGCCGTTCTCGCTCGTCGTCGCCTTAAGGGCCGTAAGCGCCTCACCGTCTAAGGAATGTTTCTGTGAAGACCATTAAATCTCGTTCAGAGTTTGAAAGGGTCTTCTCTGCGGGGAAGAGGGCTCAAAGTTCTGTTCTTCGTATACGAGTAGCACCATCCACTGAGGCACATCCTTCCGAGGTAGCCTTTGTAGCTCCAAAAAGACTAGGTAACGCCGTATTTAGAAACAGGTGTAAACGCGTTTTACGCGAAGCAGCTCGAAAGAGCGGTTTACCTGTTGAGGGATACGGCATTATTCTCTTTGCGACTAAAGATACACACAGCACTAATCCTGCTGATATAAGCGTTTCTTTGGATGCTCTGTTAAGAAAGACAGGGGTCAAATGAGCGCGAAAAGACAAGGTTCTTTTCTCGCAAACTTGTTCCTAGGTGCTATTCGTTTCTATCAAAGAAACATCTCTCCCCTTTTTAAGCCGCACTGTATTTACCGGCCTACTTGCTCTGAATATGCAGTTCAAGCTATACAAAAGTACGGTGTTAAAAAGGGAAGTTGGCTTGCTCTTAAGCGTATTGCTCGCTGCCACCCTTTTCATAAGGGAGGATACGATCCCGTTCCGTAAAGGAACGCACCGGAGGAAATATGTGGGATTGGATTGTTAACTTTCTATACACAGTCTTAGCGGGACTTCAATCATTCTCGGGAGACTGGGGTATGGCAGTTATCCTGCTTACCATCATCATCCGTATTATCCTGGTTCCAATGACCAACAAGCAGACAGCCTCTATGGCTCGCATGAGTGTTGTTCAGCCAAAGCTCAAAGAAATCCAGGAGCGTTATGCCGATGATCCTGTAAGGCAGAATGAAGAGATGCGTAAACTTTACGCAGAGATCAACTTCAATCCTCTTGGTGGTTGTCTACCACTGCTTTTACAGTCCCCTATCTTTATTGCACTCTTTACCGTTGCAAAGATGGTTCCAGTAGACTCCCGCTTCTACAACATTCTTCCTTCTATTGCGCGTGCAACATCCGACATTTTTGCTGTAGATGGCTTTGTTACCGCTATCCCTTACATGATTTTTGTTCTTTTGTTTGGCCTTACTACCTTCCTTTCCATGGCAGTAAACGCTCGTACAAGCTCCGGTGAGCAGCGTACCCAGCAGTACATGATGGGCGGCATGATGACCCTCATGATGCTCTGGTTTGGTTGGACTGTGCCAGCAGCCGTTCTTCTCTACTACGTAACTTCTGGTATTTGGCAGCTTGCCCAGCAGCAGCTTATTACCAAGCGCATTATGGAAAAAGAGAAGCTCAAGGCACAGGCTCAAATGGCTAATAAGCCAATCGAGGTAGACGTGGTTAGAAAAGAAAAGAAGCCACGCCCTCACAAAAAGGCCTAAGAGCTGGTGTTAAGCAAAACAACTTTTGTTTACAGAATTTGTTATAGTAGATTACTAGTTAAACTTTTTATATTGACTGGAGGACGACATGGAGGATGAGACTTTCGTTTCTGAGCCAAACGCTCTTAATGAGTCTCCTGTCGTTGATTCACAAGACGAGTTTGCTTCAATTCGAGAGCACTTTGAAGCTGGAATTCAGCTTACTGATGCTGAAATGAATAAGATTGCTGATACTGCTGTCTTCTATCTAAGAGAGCTTCTCTCGTTCTTTGGCGAGAATAGCTGTGCAATTGATGAGTACGACGGTGAAGACGGTGAACTCATTCTTGATGTAACCGGTGGAGATCTTGCAATTCTTATTGGTCGTCACGGCAATACGCTTGAGGCTCTTCAGACGGTTCTCTCTTCTCTTATGAGCGCTAAGCTTCACTTCCACTATCCAGTATCTGTTGATGTTGAAAGCTACAAGAGTCGCCGCCGCAATAAACTTCAGGAGATGGCGCTCTCTGCTGCTGCTCGTGCTAAGAAGACTGGTAAGGTTTCTCTTGCTCCAATGAGTGGCTATGAGCGTCGTATCATTCATATTGCGCTTCGAGATAATCTCGAAGTTACAACACACTCTGAGGGCGATGATCCATACCGTCGCGTTGTTGTTACAGCTATTAACAGCTAAGAATTCTCAACAAGCTTTACTAATTTGATGAGGAAGGTTTACGCCTTCCTCTTTTTTTGTGACAATTCTTCTTGTTACAAGAAGTTTTGTCACAGGAGAAGCAATGTCTGAATCAGAGAAGTCGTTATACGATTCAAAAGAGAATGTACTTAAGGAACTTCTCCTTACCTATGGAATCAATTCAACTGAGACCCAAAGAAGACAACTCCTCAAGCATATTGAATTGCTAATTGAGATTAATAAAAACCTAAATCTCACAAGAATCACTTCAATTGATGACGCTCTGGTTCTTCATATACTTGATTCTCTATTACCACTCAAAGTATGTAATGAGTTTATATCTGGAGCTCAAAACTATATTGATATTGGTACCGGTGGAGGCTTCCCTGGACTGCCTCTTGCAATCATGAGCAACAACAAAACATTGCTTGTTGATTCAATTGGAAAAAAGATTAATGCAGTACAGTCAATGATTGATGAGATTGGTCTTAGTGAGAGAGTAAGAGCTGAAAAGCTTCGTGCTGAAGAAATTCCAAACGACTATAAACAGAAGTTTGATTTTGTTACTTTCAGAGCGGTTGCAAAGGCAAATATTCTTTTGGAGTACGCAGAGCCTTTCTTAGCTCCACAAGGTACCCTCATAGTAATGAAGGCCAACGTTGATGAGATAGAGCTTCAGGACGCCTCTCAGGCAGCCAAAATTTTTGGGTATGGAAATGTTTCACGTGAAACATTTGAATTACCAAACGATCTTGGTCATCGTGAAATTCTTCTTTACAGAAAAGTTGGAAAAAGCAAAATTAAACTACCAAGAAAAACTGGAATGGCAAAATCAAATCCGTTTGTTGCAAGAAGAGACTAATTGTGGAATGTTTCACGTGAAACATTCTGTATCATTAAATAAACTTGGTCAAACGGAGGATAAATGAGCTACAAAGACCTTTCGAGGGGATTTCAAGATAGAGATCCTAAAGTACTTGCTGTAATTAATCAAAAAGGCGGCGTTGGAAAATCAACTACCGTAATTAATCTCGCAGCAGCGCTAGGAGAAACAAAAAAGAAAGTACTAATTGTCGATTTTGATCCACAAGGTAATGCAACAAGTGGATTTGGAATTGATAAAGAGGAACTTGAAGCTGATATTTATGATGTAATCCTCAACGAAACACCGCTTGAAGACGTATTACAACAAACAGTTCAAAAGTATGTGACTATAGCTCCCGCTACCATTCAACTTGCTGGTGCAGAAATTGAACTAGTCTCCGTGGAATCAAGAGAAAACATATTAAAGCAGGCAATTGACCAGGTTAAAGACTATTTTGACTACATTTTGATTGACTGCCCACCATCACTAGGCCTTTTAACAATTAATGCCTTAGTTGCGGCAAATAGCATTCTTATCCCAATTCAGTGCGAATATTATGCACTAGAGGGCGTAACTAAGATTGTTGAATCAATGAAGATGGTTCAAAAGCAGCTCAATCCGGATCTTGATATCTTTGGTGTAGTAATGACCATGTTTGATAGCAGAACTTCCCTATCTAAGCAGGTTGTAACTGAGGTTTCAAATTACTTTGGTAACAAAGTATTTAAGACGCTTATTCCAAGAAATGTCAAAATCGCAGAAGCACCAAGTCATGGTTTACCAGTAACCATGTATGCTCGAATAAGTATGGGCGCACTTGCATACAACAAACTTGCAAAGGAAGTGAATCGTCGTGGTTAAAAAATCAGGACTTGGTAAGGGCCTCAACTCTCTCTTTAGCGAGGTAGATGCAGAGGTCGGTAATAAAAAAGAAGCTACAACACTTCCACTAAAGAAGATTAAGCCAAATAAAGATCAGCCTCGTAAACGTTTTGATGAAGCTGAACTCGCTGAACTCAGTGATTCTATTAAGCAAAACGGTATTCTCCAGCCGCTTCTTGTTCGCGAGAAAGGCGATCACTATGAGATTGTTGCTGGTGAGAGACGCTTCCAGGCTGCAAAGCTTGCACAATTAGAGGAAGTTCCTGTAGTAATTAAGGCAATTTCCGATGAGGAAGTATTTAAATTAGCTCTGATTGAGAATCTACAGAGATCTGACTTAAGTCCTATTGAAGAAGCTCAAGGCTATAAGCAGTTAATCAAACAAGAGAACTTAACCCAAGACGATTTGGCAAAGGTTTTGTCCAAGTCTAGATCCGCAATCACAAATACTCTTCGTCTTCTAGACCTTCCAACAGAAGTTCAAACTTTGATGGCGGAGGGACGTATTAGTGCTGGACATGCTCGTGCAATTCTTGCCGTAAGCGGAAAAGAAGGAAGAATTAGGCTTGCCCAGAAAGTAGTTGAAGAGAACTTGTCGGTCCGTCAGACAGAAAATCTTGCTCCACTATTTTCTGTCACAAATGTTGAGAAACCAAAAAGACAGCCAACCCCACAGGCATATAAGCGTGCAGCAAGGCAATTAAGGATTGCTCTGGATACTCCAGTCAAAGTGCGAAATGTCCGCGGCAAGAATAAGATTGAAATCGAATTCAATGACGAGGATGAACTTGCTGCTCTAGTAGAAAAACTCTCAAACGTTAAAGAAGCATAATGAAGATAAAGTTTGTGATTATATCCAGTGTCTCGTTGCTAGGAATAGCTTTTCTCGCTAAACATACTCTGTTGACTAAAGAAGCACAGAAAAGTTTTCTTCATGCAATGAGAAGGTCAAGAAGAGCACTCGATGCAATTCTTGATGACTATTCAGGTAGCGGTAATAGGAAAAGCGCGACAAACATTCTTTCTCACCAAGCTAGGGTGGAAAGAGAATGGTTAAACGCAATCAAATAGAACATATGTTCTGTATATGAACTAAAAGGAAAGGGGTCCCTGAGGGCCCCTTCTTTGCTTTAAAAGCATGATAAGTTTTATGTAGGAACTATCTATATGAGCGCTGTCTATATAAGCGCTTTAGCGTGCGTTTCTCTTCTGGAAGAGCTGTCCACAAGCCGCATCAATGTCAGATCCACGAGAAAGACGAATAGTTGCTTCAACGCCAACAGAGTTGAGGCTGTTTACAAACTCCTGTGCGCGGGCAGGAGATGTTGGATGGAATTTAGAACCCTCAATCTCATTAAGCTGAATGATGTTAACGTGGCAAAGCGTTCCACGACAGAAGTCTCTCAATGCTCCAAGCTCATTGTCAGAATCGTTAACGCCTTTGATCAGCGCATATTCATACGTTGGACGACGACCGGTCTTATCGACATACTCACCCATAATGTCGTACAGGTGAATCAGTGAGTATTTACGAACTCCTGGCATGAGGGCGTCTCGCGTCTTTTGCACTGCAGAGTGAAGCGAAACAGCAAGGGTAAATTGCTCTGGTTCAGAAGCAAAACGCTTAATCATAGGTATAACACCGCAGGTAGATACCGTGATATGACGCGCACCAATGCCGGCTCCGTCAGGGGAGTTGAGACGTCTCATAGCCGCGAGAGTAGCGTCGTAGTTCATGAAGGGCTCGCCCTGACCCATGAGAACAACACTGGTAACACGTGCGTCAAAGTCGTCACGGACATGCATAACCTGCTCGTAGATTTCGCTTGCAGAAAGGGAACGAGTGAGGCCAGCAGCGCCCGTTGCGCAGAAAGCGCAGCCCATGGCGCAGCCCGCCTGCGTGGAAGCGCAGACCGAAAGCTTGTTGCCATTTGGCATGCCAACGCACTCGACAGAAGTGCCATCAGGGTATCGAAGCAGGTATTTGCGGCTGCCGTCTTCGGAAACCTGACGAACAATCTGCTCAGCGCCAGCAAGAGTTACCTGCTTAGACAGTTCTTCTCGCAATGTTTTTGGAAGATTGCTCATCTGATCAAAAGAGGTGGCACCTTTAGACCAAATCCACTCCTCAATCTGTTTAGCGCGGAATTTTGGCTGGCCGAGTGAAGTAACCAGCTCAAGAATTTGCTCTGATGAAAGACTTCTGAGGTCAGATTTAGCGGCAGCTTTCTGTGGACGAGAATCGAGCGCGGAGGTGTTTGTGCCGTCAACCGTGGTGTTTGTGCCGTCAAGAGTATTATTTGATTGCATTTTTGTCCTTCTCCAACTCTTCTAAGCTATCTGCGGTATCTTAGAAGAAATACGTTTACAAGAGTTTACCCTATGGGAGACTTATCTGAAGGAGCGGAAATGACACGTGAAGAGCTCAAAAAGCTTCATGTAGCAGTTGTTTCAGGCGGTTGGTCAGACGAACACGAGATTGCCATGGAGTCTGGCAAGCAGTGTGCAGCAGCACTCAAAGAGGCTGGCTTTACCAGCGTTGACCTGCTTGATGTTGCAGAAAAAGACTTTGTAGTTACCCTTGCTCAGGGTGGTTATGATGTCGTATACGTTGCTATGCACGGTCGTTTTGGCGAGGATGGCTGCATCCAGGGTCTTCTCGAGATTCTGCACATTCCTTACACGTTTTCTGGCGTTCTCGCGTCTGCTATGGGAACTGAAAAAGAGCTGTCAAAGCTTATGTATAGGCAGGCAGGAGTTCCAACGCCTAAGGGAATTGACGTTCCTGCAGGTACCGTCTTTACAGATGAGCAGGTAGACAAGCTTATTGAGGACCTCGGTCTCCCTATGTTTGTAAAGCCTTCTGGCAACGGTTCAAGTTATGGCGTCACACGCGTCACTTCGCGAGAAGAGCTTCCCGCTGCACTAGAACTTGCCGGTGAACAGGGTGAGCGCATTCTGATTGAAGAGAGCATAGCGGGAACAGAGATTACCGTTCCTGTTATTGGTAATGAGAACCCAACTGCTCTCCCAATCGTTGAGATTGTTACTGGCGATGAGTTCTACAGCATTAAGACAAAATATGAGCCCGCATCCATGCACCACGTAATTCCTGCTCGTCTTGAGCCTGCGGTGTACGCACGCGCTCAGGAGCTGGCAATTAAGGCTCACAATGCACTTGGTTGCCGTGGCGTTTCTCGTAGTGACTTTATTGTTACGGAGGACGGCGTTCCAGTGGTGCTTGAGACAAATACCATTCCTGGTATGACTGCCCGTTCTTTGCTGCCTGATTCTGCACGTACCGGCGGCATTGATTTCCCTGAGCTCTGCACTCGCTTTATTGAGTTTGCACTTGAGGATCGCCAGTAGATTTGTAGGTTATGACCAGCACTAAAAGCGCTACGCAAAAACTAGAAGAACTCATTCTTCCAGGTACCCCTTCTGCGGTTCGCAAGAAGTATTTAGAACTTGCAGAGAGGGCGGAGCATGAGTCATTTGATGTCTTAGAGGATGACATTGTTGTTTTGGATACCGAGACAACAGGTCTGTCCTTTAAGAAGTGTTCCCTTATTGAGATTTCTGCTGCTAAATTGAGTGGCAGAGAGATTGTGGAGCGCTTTCAGACTTTTGTTGATCCAGGGTGTCCAATTCCAGAAGAAATTACAGCACTGACCTCAATTACTGACGAAGATGTTAAAGGTGCGCCAAGCGCAAAAGAAGCTGTTGCTGCCCTCGCAGAATTTGTCGGCGGTCTTCCGGTTTTGGCACACAACGCCACTTTTGACCGTACGTTTATTGAACGAGTACCTGGTGGAACTTCAGTCTCCGATACTTGGATTGATACGCTGTCGCTTTCACGCATAGCTCTACCTCGACTTTCTTCGCACAAGCTTTCTAGCATGGCTGAAGCGTTTGGCACCATGAAGGTCACTCACCGCGCAAGCGACGACGTAGATGCCCTTTGCGGCATGTGGCGCATCTTGCTTTTGGGACTTATGAATCTGCCCCGCGGGCTTCTCGCCAAATTGGCGTCAATGCACGATGGAGTGGAGTGGACATTTAGGCCGATTTTCTCGTATTTGTCAAAGATGAAAGAAGAAGAGGCTGTTCGACGCGGCGTCGCAAAAGAAGACGCAACAGGAGCCGAGCTTGCAGACGCGGAGATTTCGGGCACGTTCTTCTCGCTCAAGGACATTCGTAGCCAGCTCGTTGCCGACATAAAAGCAAAGGCGAGAAGGGACGCGGATGACCCAGAGACGCCTGCTATGCTGCCGATTTCTAAAGACGAGATTCATCGGGCATTTGCCAAGCCGGGCGTTGTCTCACAGATGTACGACAAATTTGAGACGCGCAGTGAGCAAGTTAGCATGTCCGTTGAGGTCAGAAATGCGCTGGTCACTTCTTCGCATAGAGAGCTTGAAGCCGGAACTGGCATTGGCAAGTCAATTGCATACCTGCTGCCTGAGGTGCTCTTTGCGCAGAAAAACGATGTTACGGTAGGTATTGCTACAAAGACAAACGCACTGACCGACCAGCTTATTGCACACGACCTTCCAGCGCTTGCGAAGGCGCTTCCTAGCGGGTTGAGTTTTTGCAGCTTAAAAGGGTACGAGCACTATCCGTGCTTGCATCGTGTTGATAGAGCTGCCCTTGAAGAGCTTCCACTGACGCTCATTGACCAAGAAGGTCGCTCGAGCAACAGTGTTGCCTCAGATATGCTGACCGCAATTGCCGCGATTTATGCCTACGCATGCCAGTCAGCCGACGGTGACTTGGATGCGCTGGGTATCCGTTGGCGTTCAGTTCCACGAGAGATGGTAACCATCAAGGCCGCAGAGTGTCTGCGCTCCAAGTGCCCATATTACCCTCACGAGTGCTTTGTTCATGGAGCTCGTAAACGTGCAGGATCTTCAGATGTCGTGGTGACCAACCATTCTCTGTTGCTCAGAAACGTTGCTGCTGACGGTAAAATTCTGCCTCCTATCAGGCATTGGGTAATCGATGAGGCTCATGGTTTTGAAGCTGAAGCTCGTCGTCAGTGGGCAGTAGAAATCTCTGCCAAAGAGATGCGAAACGGCTTTGAGCTGCTTGGAGGCATCAAGTCTGGTGCCATACACACCGCTATGGTGGGCGCAGCCAACCTTGAGGACTCTACGCTGCTCACCGGGCTTCTCACGCGCTCCGCCGCCGCAGTTCAGCGAGCCATGGCAGCAATGGGCAACCTTATGGCCACTGTGCATGAGCTAGCTCCATTGGCTAAAAGTGATGGTGGTTATAACTCCCTTCAGCTTTGGATTAACGACGAGGTAAGAGAAACAGAGGAATGGAAAGAAGTCTTAGAGACCGCCTCCATCGCCCTTTCTGCTCTTGAAGAAGCTGCGCTTCGAGTAGGAAAAGCCACCGATGCGCTTGTCGCATCGGCACCAAACCTTGCAAGTAACTTGAGTGATGCTGGGGTGTTCTTGAGCACCCTTCTGGATTCACTGAAGCTCATCTGTGAGGGAACGGACAAGAGCTACGTCTATTCAGCCAAGCTAACCCGATTGAAACGCGATATTGGCTCTGAGGCCCTTATGGCCGAAAAGCTTGATATTGGAGCAGAACTGGCAGAGAAGTGGCTGCCGGAGACGCATTCTGTTGTGTTTACCTCAGCAACCATTGCTGTTGGAGACGATTTCTCTCATTTTGAGCACGCTGTTGGCCTGGATAGAGGCTCCTTTGAGCACAAGAGCCTGCACTTAGAGTCAAGCTTTGACTACGAGAATCATATGGGCGTCTTTGTGGCTGAGGATATGCCTGCGCCAACAGACCCGGGCTACTTGGACGCTCTGGAAAAGCTGCTGTACGACGTTCATGTTCAGATGGGCGGCTCGGTGCTAACGCTCTTTACTAACAGACGCGATATGGAGCGCCTCTTTGAAGCGCTAGAGCCTCGCTTGAGTGAGTATGGCCTTAACCTTGCCTGTCAGGAGCGATCTTCTTCCGCGCGACGCGTTCGCGAAAAGTTCCTAGCCGAGAAGAATCTCTCGCTGTTTGCTCTTAAATCGTTCTGGGAAGGCTTTGACGCTGCGGGAGATACGCTGAGGTGCGTGGTAATCCCTAAGCTTCCGTTTGCAAGCCCTAATGAACCGCTGGTCAAAGAGCGTGAGGCGCGAGAAGACCGTGCGTGGTGGCGCTATTCTCTGCCAGAGGCGGTAATTGCAACTAAACAGGCTGCTGGTCGCCTTATCAGGAGCGCTGAGGATAAGGGCGTTTTGGTGCTTGCCGATTCCAGGCTTGTTTCCAAGCGATATGGAAGCTCGTTCTTGAAGTCATTGCCCAACAAGAACTACCAGCGCGTCTCGACAAAGGATATCTCCGAGCAAATTGCCAAGTGGCGAGAAGAACACGACGCGTAGCAGCACTAACAGCTACCAAATTGGCTTAAAGTTGCTCTTCTGCAGCAAGAAGAGATGCAGCATAGGCGCGCATTGCCTGCGTCACGGCATGGTCTTTGGTTGTTACTTTTCCCTTAAGAGCAAGTAAGCGTTGTAGCAGCCATGTTCCGCCGTAATAGGGGATAGTTGCTTTAATCTCTGCAGCATTGCGCTGACCGCCAATCGTTTTGAGGCCAGGCCACGAATAGTGCGTAAGCGCACCTTTATCAAGGAAGACAAGCTCTACTAACTGCGATCTTTCCGGCGCAGAAGATTCTTTTACGTTTTCTGCAAGTTTTAGCTGCTCCAATGAAGCGGAGCGGGCTTCAATGTGACTCATGCGATTGACTCTAAAGACCCTTTGCTGCTCGAGGCCTAAATCAATTCCCTCTATAAGCCAGCCGTTCTCTCCGTAGGACAATTGATAGGGAAGAACGTCTCTTTGGCTAACTACAGCTTCTTTATTGCCTTGAGCTTCCACAAACGCTATCTCAGAACGATAGACAAATGAAATAACCTGTGACTCCGCAATTGCATTTGAGCAGGTGAGGAATGCGTCTACTTCTTTAGTATGGCTTTTAGAGACACGTGAACCTGAAGCACCATCTGATGAAGAGTCTGCCGTATATGGAGACTTCAGAAGTTTCCAAAAAACACTTTCTTGGGGTAAAGCAAGTGTTGTAAACGCCTCTTTAAGCGCTAACGTTTCTTCGTCTGTTAAGACAAGCCTTCGAGTTCTAAACGGAGACTCTCCAACGAGCGTCAAAGTATCTTGGTCTCCAGTAAGCGGGAGGGGAAGATAGCCATTCTCGTCCGTGAGCTGCAAGAGCTCCATCAGAATGGCAGCTTCTTCTGAGGAGATGCCAAACCGCGACTGAACCGCGCTTAACTCAATCGCATCAAAAGAATCTCTAAATGCAGCGGCAAGCAATACGAGTTTGTAGACGGCTGAAGAAATGTTTTTTCTTCCAAAAGAGGTGTTTTTAACGGCCATTGGCAACCTCGCTTAAAGACTCTTTCCACTTTGCGAGAAGAGACTCCGGAGATCTTGGAATTAATCCATGAGCAAGAATCCAAGACAAAGCAGTGTCTTCATGAGCGTAAGCAATGGTCCACAAAGCGCCATTAGAGAGGAGCTCAACATCCCCTTGCCCCTGAGAGAAATGCTCAAAAGCAGCGAGTATGTTTTTGGGGATAAATGCAGTAAGAACGCCAGCCTGTAATCCAAGCTGGAAATCAAGAAGGGTATAGTCTTTTGAATCAAATTCTTCTGGTATAGAGAAGGACTCATTTTTAAGAATTGCGGCATCTAAAACACGGTCAACGCGAAAAGTTTTGATGGAAGCGGTCTCAGTACTGGATGAAAAATCTTGGGCCACAAAGTATAGAAGTCCCTGTGAAACAAAGAAATCCAGTACGCCCAAATCTTTTTGTTTAACCAGGTCCTGTGAATTTGTGTAGGTGATGTTTACCAGTTGTTTAGAGCTGAGAGATTCGTATAGAACAGGAAAGACTTTGCTTTGGGAAGAAGCATTGAGTTTTTGGCTGTCTGGTTTGCCTGAGTCCGAGGAATAAAAGTTACCCACAATTTTAGAGAGCGCGTTTCTCAATTTCTCTTGGTAAACAAAAGTTGTATCAGTGAGAATTGCACTGCAGATTACAAGCAGCTGATTGGCATCTTCAGGGCTTAAGTCGTACGAGGAATCAAAGAAATTCGAGTCCGAAAGATAGAATGACTTTTCTTTTCCCGTTTTTACCTCTGTAATTGCAAATCCAAGCTGTTTTAAAACAGCGCGATCTCTTGAAAAAGTTCTTAAAGCAGAATCGGTAGATAAATCTGAGTAAATTGCCGTATATATTTCTGCCGAGGGTAGAGGTCCCTTTTGAAGTAGCAGCATAAATAGCGAGAAAATCCTCCAGGCACCCAATTCATTATTACCTAGAGTTTGATCGTTTGGAGCCATATCCACCTCCCGCTTTTTGCTAGTTGAACTCAAATCTCTCTAAACATATACGAAAGTTTTTGATATTTAGTGCAGAATTTCTAAATTTGGACGTAAAAATACACTTTAACCGCTATATTTCGATATAAGACGTATACTAATGACGTATATATGAAACCTGTCAGAAGACATGCCAACGAAGGACGCAGTATGGCCATTACACATGACTATGTTGACTATCTAGACGAGCAGATTGATATTGCTCCTGCCGGTAGCCAAGAGGAGCTTCAGGCTGCTCAAACCATTGCTGAAGAAATGAAACTTCACGGGCTTGAGGCAACCATTGAAGAATTTGATGCTAAGTCTATTAAGAGTCTTGGTTATTCAATCTATTTAATCCTCCTCTTCATTGGCGTTATTTTTGCAGGCACTGGCAATGCAGCACTTATTGCTTTTGGCGTTCTGCTTGTTGTCGGCTTTGGTGCACTTACGTGCCTCAAGTACTTTGGTAATGACATTCTTGGTTCATTTGGATCTTCCATCAGAAGCCAGAACGTTGTTGCTAAGCACGAGGCCACTGGCGAGCTTGTTGCAAAGGGCAACCGTCCTATTGTCATCGTTGCTCACTATGACTCTCCACATACAAACTTCCTTGTTGAGTCTCCTGTAGCAAAGTACGTGCCTCTTGCACAGAAGTATTCGCGTTGGTGTGTAGTTGCAGTGTTTGTTGCTACGTTTGTTCAGATTCTTCGCTTCCTTCCTGATCCAGTCCGTGTCCTCTTCTGGATTGTTGGTATTCTTGCAGCTCTTCCACTTGTTGCTCTTTCTGTTGCAACAATTGCAGAGCGTTTTGCACCTTGTACCATTGGCGCAAACAATAACAAGTCTTCAGTTGCAGCTCTTCTTGGTATTCTCGAGAATGTCCGTCCTACCGGTCATCGTCCTGAGGTTGTACATCACTTTGCAGGAGATGCTGCTGCACTTATCCCAGAACCTGATGAGGTAGAGGGCGTCCGTCATGGTGAGGACGTTCTCAATTCACTGGGAATTCTTCCTGAAGATTGCGAAGTAAGCTACGTTGCTTATGACACTACTGGTGCAAGCCAGACTGCATCTCTTGAGGATGTTGCAGAGGCCGTAAATGCAACAACAGAAGACGAGCAGGCTGAGGATGCTGCTGCTGACAACACCGTTGCTTATGATTCTGTTGACGATGAGCTTAATGCAACCATGAAGCAGGTTCATGAGTCTGCTGATGCAGATGCAACCCAGGTACAGCCTGAAGCAACACATGAACTCCATGCTAAGAACGATTTTGCTCGTCGTGCGTCCCTCTTTGATCTTCCTGATCCTTCTGGCGATGCCGTTGATCCACTGGCTCCATCTTCCGAGCCAGCTCCTCACTATGTCCCAACTCAAGCACCTGCGCCAACTCCAGAGGCAGAAGATGCAGAGAGCCCATTTGATACCATTTCAGCCGATGAAGGCCTAACAGAGGCGCAAGACGCAAAGACTCCTGAGGCAAAGCGTCGTTCCTTTAGACTCTTCGGTCGCAACGACGGTCCATCGGATGACTGGAAGGGCGGCGCAGCTCCATCTGCTGAGAATCGTGAAGAGACCGACTCTGAAGATGCACCTGCTATTTCTGAGGATGATCTTCGTAACGCTGTTTTGTCTCTATCTGATGACGAACTCATTGCACATGACATTTGGTTTGTTGCGCTTGGAGCATCTGACTTTGATCACGCAGGCATGAGGGAATTCCTCTCAAAGCACAGAACTGATATTCGTGGTGCTTTCTTGATTAACCTTGATTGCGTTGGCGCTGGCTCGCTCTCCATTCTTAAGAACGAGGGAATTGGCAACGTTCGCCGCGCTGACCGTAGAATGACTCGACTCCTTTCTACTATTGCAACTGATCTTCATATCGATGTTGAGCAGAGCGCATTTGACTGGGGCACCACTGACGCAACTCCTGCAATGCAGAATTCAGTTCGTTCCGTTACCTTAATGGGCTTAAACGAGGATGGACTTCCTGCACTCAGCCGTACCGCCGCTGATGTTCGCGAGAATGTCAACGCTGGTCAGTGCGCTGACGCAGCAGCTCTTGTTACTGAGCTTATTAGACGCTCATAAACGAATAAGTTACTAGCTAGAGTAAGTTTTTAAGAAAGGGCAGAGGTTTCTGCCCTTTCTTTTTTAGTGCTAAGGCAAGATTGTTCAACTAAAAAGAACGTCTAATTTTTGCTGCAAACAAGTGGACACATCCAATGAGTACCGATCCTGCTAGGGCGAGTAAAAGGGGAACTGCATAGGCATTATCTGCTGTTCCAGGAAGATGAGGCTTAGGGGTTACACGAATAGTTTGTGCTTTAGAGTGACTGTCGGTGTGCGAAGCAACTTTCTCACCATCTTTTGAGATTGTTTCGTAGGCAGTAACTTCTTTACCTTCAAGCGAAGCAGTCCTTACAGAAAAAGGAACCGCAGCCTCTCCCGATGAGGTGGGAGCTTTGAAGCGGACAGTTCCACGAGCGATGGGCTCCGCTGTACCTTCTTGGAGCTGTTTTGTCTCATAGAGCTCTCCGGTAATTTCGTACTCTTCTCCTGGGGTAAGACCCTCGTATTTAATGTGATCAACAAGATTGAGTTTCTCGGCATACTCAGGATTTTTTGATCCAGCGGCATCTACAAGCATCGTTTGTAGAGAAATTCTTTCATCAATAAGCTCAGGAGCCTCTATAGTCTCTTCAGAAGTAAGGGTAACCGTAGGGTTCCATTCTTTATTAAGAGAGTAACCTGCTGGAGCCAGCACCTCTTTAAGCGAGTAGGAGCCAAAGGGAAGGTCTTCAACCGCGGCCTCTCCAGATTCGTCTGTTTCTACTGTGGTGACAACTTCGTGCGGAGCAATCCAGTTGCCTTGGTAGAAAATGGGCTGAGTGGAGTTATTAGTAAGTTCGATTTTGGCGCCCTTTAAACTTGGCATCTCTTCTGCTTCAGAATAACCATCGGATGAATTTAGGGAAGTGTGTCCAATTTTCTTGATCTTAAGATTTCCTTTTATTACCTCGTCTTTAAAGGTGAAGAGGTGTCCAGTGGAAGGATTTACTTTTCCGCTAGAGATATTTGTCCAGAATAGATTTCCGTCTTGGCTTGATAGCTTCCAAGTTTGAAGCGAATGTTCTGGAAGTTTATAGCCTTCAGGTGCTTGAATTTCTTCGATTTGGTAATACCCCAGAGGAAGCCAGGGTTTCTCGCCAAGAGTAAAAAAGTCATCTCCAGAAACCTTATGGTCTGCATCAAACGAGGCAAAACCTTGTTCGTCGGTCGAGAAAACCCATGTTCTAAGTGTTGTTTCAGAGGAGCCGCTATAGGTCACCTTAAAAAGCGCACCTTGCAGTGTTGCGTTTCCTTGGGGAGAAGCACTTTGTTGCTCGGAATGATTGTTTTCGCTGAGGTTCGTACTGTGGTCAAAGTCTTGTTTTGAAATGCGTAGATCAAACTCTCCGACAGGAGTGTCGGTAACTGCGAGAGCGCTCTCTCTTTGGTTTGTTATTTCTACAGCATGAACCGCGGGATCAAGAAGGAAGCCCTTTGGTGCAGTGGTTTCTTTTACGTATACCGTTCCAACAGGAAGCTCATTGAGCGTTGCAGACCCTGATGCATCAAGAGTGAGGCTGCCAAGAAGATTGGTGCAACCCTCATCGGAATATACTCCGTAAACAGCGCCTTCTAGGGAGTAGTGCTCGTTATTTGAAGTGACATCGGGTAATAGGGAGCCTTTGGTGATTTTGAGAGAGCCAGATTGTTGCCCAAAGAAAAACAGAACTTGTTTGTCTCCCGTGGGTACAAACAGCTTTGCAACTCCGTTTTCTGGACCGCTGACGTTGGTCTGAGCATAGCTCATAGCATCGGAATAGAACTGCTCAATAGGTTGATGAAGCTCTGCCTGAGGAACGCTTACCGCAAGAGCATGAGCTTCTCCGCGCATAACCGCCCAAAGCGCAAACTGCGTGATGGCGCGCGCCTTCCAGCCTGTATATCCATACACGTCTTTTTCTTGGGACGCAGTTGCTCCGTGATAGATGATGTAGTCGATAGCTCGAAGCTGCTCGGCGGTATACGTTCCACCGCGAGCACCGTTAGCTGAGGTGAGGTTTGTATAAGACTGAGGGTCAATTACACTTCCAGTTGCTCCTGGCCAGGCGCCATAGTGATTGAACTCATCTCCACAGTAGAGATACGTACCGTCGCTAGCGGTCCACATGGGAATTTGTTGTCCACCAGGAAAATCTTCTCTTTGTGCAACAGTAAAAGAGGGCTCTTGTGCAAAAGCAAGTCTATGAGCAGGCTTTAGGAAAAAATGACTAAGGAGAAGAGCTCCAATCAACAGAGGGATAAACCAAAAGTGAAAGGCAGAAGCAAAGGGGCGCCTCCGCGCAGTTCTTTCTTCCTTAGGTTTTGAGGATTTTGTGATAAACATGCGTGCCTCCAAACTGAAAAATCAGAGGTAGATTGCGTATGATGAGATTTTTGAAATGCATAAATAAGAGCTTTTGTTGCAACATATAGACAATTAGTGTTAACGTATTCTGTAATCAGTAACACTTACTAATTAATGAGGTTATCGTGCGTTACAGTAAGCAACGTGAGGCAATTCGTACGTATATGGAAGGTCGCCATGACCATCCAACAGCAGATAGCGTGTATGCGGCAGTAAGAGAGGAGTTACCAAACATCTCTCTTGGAACCGTTTACCGCAACCTTATGCAGCTTGTTGACGCAGGTGAGCTTCAGGTTGTTAATACTGGTGATAACATCTCTCGTTTTGATCCAACTACAACTGAGCATGCCCACTTCCAGTGTCATGAGTGCGGCCGTGTCTTTGATGTTGATGGACCAGTTCTAAGGGATCTTACCAGCCTCACCAAGGACTCTTGTGGCGAGATTGACTCTTACGCCCTGTGTTTTACGGGTATTTGTAATGAGTGTCTGTCTAAGAATCCAGCGCTTCATCACAGCGTAAACTAATTGCATTGCAACAAAACAGCTCTCTTTAAGACCGGTGTTCACCGGTCTTTTTCTTTATGGGGGAGCCTCGGGCTTGCGAGAAAACCTATCTGCTAGGCGCGACCGCAGACCTGCGTGTCCTATTGAAGGAAAGCTGCTTGGCATGACGGGGTCTCCACCAAGCAGCTTTGCCCGAGGAAGATGGAGTTGTCGGGTGGAGAGTAGGCGTCTATAAGAGGTTGGATAGTGGTGTGCGGGGGTTTCTCGCCAAAAGTACTTTTGCATAGCGCTCCTTTCGTTGGAGAGCATGCTAAAGAGTGATTTTG
>CALKRF010000147.1 GCA_937990665.1 uncultured Atopobium sp. | reverse complement strand
TGGTAGCACCTGCAGCTAGAAGCGTTTCTTTATCTCTAAATCCCCAGGTAACACTTATGCAAGGCATGCCGCTGTTGTGTGCTGTTGCAACATCAACCTCGGAGTCTCCAATGTAGACAGCGTCTTGAGGGTCAACGCCAATTTGAGCGAGGGCGTAATGGACAGGCTCGGCATCAGGCTTTCTTTTAAGGTCATCTCGCTGACCCAGAGCAAAGTCAAATCTACCTGGGAAGAAATTGGTCATTAAATCGGCAATAGCAAAGTCTGGCTTGTTGGAAACAACAGCGCATTTAACGTCAGCTGCCCTGAGCGTATCAACCGCATCAAGGATACCAGGGTAGGGCGCAGTGTTATCCAAACTATGGTCAGCGTAGTGTTCCTTAAAGCATGCAAGTACATGCTGGTATGTTGCTTCATCAGTACCCTCTGGCACAGCGTCATGGATAAGTTTAGCAACGCCATTTCCAACCATCTGACGTACTTCATCAACGGTATAGGTGGGCATGTTGAACTGCTCAAGAGCGTAATTGGTTGCCCAAGCAAGATCAACAATAGTGTTCAGAAGTGTTCCGTCTAGATCAAATACAGCGGCTTTATAGGCCATGAAAGCTCCAAGTTCTTCTCGCCCTATGAGAGGGCTCATGTGTATCAATTTCAGTCTAGCGTAAAAGTGTGATGGTAAGTTATTTATTCCTCGTGAATCTCCACTAAGTTCAGATTGAGGGAGCTTGGCTAAACGTTGGAGAGTACAATAGTCTATCTATGAGCAAGAACGTGCCGTCTACACGTTTTTGCCGTCTTGAAGGCGCTTTCCGATTTGGCACAGGGAAGCAAAGACGAAAGGATAAAAATGGATTGTTCCTCAGAAACCCCCCAGAATTATTCCGCTCACGCAGCTGTTGATTTGCACAGCATGCATACGCATACCTGCGGAGAGCTTCGCGCAGAGCATATCGGCAAGACCGTTACGCTCACTGGTTGGGTTTGGCGTCGTCGTGACTTTGGAGGCCTGATTTTTGTTGACCTTCGTGATCGCGAGGGTTTGACACAGATTCTATTTGACCCAGATGTTGATGCAGAAACATTTGCAACTGCAGAGACTATTCGTCCTGAGTGGCCTGTTTTGATTTCTGGTACGGTTCAGCATCGTTCTGAAGGTCAGACCAATGAGGCTCTTGCTACCGGTGAGGTAGAGGTACTTGCTTCCAAGATTGAGGTCCTTAACACCAGTGCAGTTCCACCATTCCAGATTGAGAACCACATTGATGTTAACGAGGACCTTCGCCTGAGGTATCGCTACGTTGACCTGCGTCGTCCTCAGATGGCACAGAATCTTCGTATGCGTTCTGATTTTGCATTTGCGCTTCGTGAGGCATTCCATAAGCGTGACTTTACCGAGGTAGAGACTCCAGCGCTGTTTAAATCTACTCCTGAGGGAGCTCGTGACTTCTTGGTTCCATCCAGAATGCAGGGCGGAAACTTCTACGCACTGCCACAGTCTCCACAGTTGTTGAAGCAGCTGCTGATGATTGGCGGCGTTGAGCGCTACTACCAGATTACTAAGTGCTTCCGCGATGAGGACCTCCGTGCAGATCGTCAGCCTGAGTTTACGCAGGTTGATATGGAGATGGCATTTGTCCGCGAGGAAGATGTCATGGCAGAGCTTGAGGATATTCTGGGCGATGCATTTGCAAAGATGGGTATTGAGTTCCCAGCTCCACTGCGCAAGATTCAGTATTGGGACGCAATGGATACCTACGGCTCTGACAAGCCTGATACCCGCATTGGTATGGAGCTTCACGACGTCTCTGAGGTCTTTAAGCAGTCCAGCTTTAAGCTCTTTAGCTCTGCTGCAACAACTGATGGTCAGTACGTCAAGGCTATCAACGTCAAGGGTGCAGGCACCTGGCCACGCTCTCAGGTTGATAAGCTTGCTGAGGTAGCTGCTGGCTTTGGTGCCAAGGGACTTGCATGGGTCGCCTTCAAAGAGGACGGTTCCGTGGGAGGTCCTATCACTAAGTTCTTCTCGCCAGAAGAGCTTGAGGCACTACGTGCAGAGATGTCTGCTGAGGCAGGGGACTTGATTCTCTTTGCCGTGGGCGGTCGCCTGGAGACAGACGAGATTCTTGGTGGTATGCGCCTGCATATGGCAAAGGTTTTGGATGTACCACGAGAAGGTCATGATTTCCTCTGGGTTGTTAACTTCCCACTGTTCCACTGGGATGAGGAGACTCAGTCTTACGCCTCTGAGCATCAGCCCTTCACCCTTCCTCGTGAGGATGAGCTTGACCTTCTGGACACTGATCCTCTGGCTATGGGCTCGTATACCTACGACTTTGTTATGGACGGCTTTGAGGCTGGCGGCGGCGGAATGCGTATCCACAACGCTGAGCTGCAGCTTAAGATTCTGGAGAAACTCGGCTTTACCGAAGAGCGTGCAAAGGCTCAGTTTGGCTTCTTGATGGAGGCTTTGACGTTTGGCGCACCTCCAATGGGCGGCTTTGCACTTGGTCTTGACCGTGTATGCATGCTGCTTGCAGGTGCCGATTCCATCCGTGATGTCATGGCATTCCCAAAGACTACTTCTGGCTCTGATCTGATGTCTAGCGCTCCTTCATCTGTTTCTAATGAGCAGCTCAAGGAGGTTTCGCTTCAGACGCTTCCAAAAGAGGCATAAGCAAACCAAGCAACGCAAGACAGTAAGGTACATGGTGTTTTAGAAATGAACGATGTTTCTGTAGAAGAAAAAGCTCCATCTGCTCGCGCTGAGTTAAAGGTAATCTTGGACCATTTTGGCGCGTATAAAAAGGACTTTGTTATGTCGGGACTCTGCGTGTTTGCAGAGTCCCTACTCGAATTAGTGATTCCTGTACTCATGGCCCAAATTGTTGACCAAGGTATTTTGCAAGGCAACCTTCAGACTGTTTTTGTAAACGGCACCGTTATGGTTGTCTTTGCTCTTCTCGCCATGTTTGCTGGTATTGGCTATGCACGCTACTCAGCAAAAGCAGCTATGGGACTGGGAGCTCAACTCAGACAAGACGAGTATCGCCGTATGGAAGAGTTTGCTTTTGCAAATCTTGATAAATACGATTCATCCTCTCTGGTAACGCGTTTAACCTCCGACGTAACCATTATTCAGAACGCCTTTGCAATGGGTACACGCCCGTTTATGCGTGGACCAATTATGCTGGTCATGGGCTTGGTTATGGCATTTATTATGAGTCCAGAGCTGGCGGTAGTGTATTTTGCTGTGTTGCCTTTCCTAGCTATTGCGCTCTTCTTTATTGTGAAGCGTGTTGGCCCTTTGTACCGCGTTATGCAAGGTGCAATGGATAAGCTTAACGAGGCTCTGCAGGAAGACTTTGCGGCCGTGCGCGCTATTAAGGCATATGTCCGAGAAGGATATGTCTCTGATCGCTTTGAAAAAGTTAATACGCAGTACGCGCAGACTGCTACAAAGACCTTTGGCACTTCCGTTTTAAATCTGCCTATTTTCCAAGCATCAATGTATGTTACTAATGTGGCTATTCTTTGGTTTGGCGGCCAGATGATTATGGCTGGCAGACTGGGCGTTGGCGAGCTCACGGGCTTTATGAGCTACGTACTGCTTATCATGAACTCTCTTATGATGATTTCTGGCGTGTTCTTGCTTACTGCTCGCGCCATTACCAGCGTGCGTCGAATTGGAGAGATTCTTTCCGAAGAGCCTGCTATTGAGTCTCCAGAGTACGGCTTGACTGACGTTAAGAATGGCGCAGTCCGCTTTGAAAACGTGTCCTTCAAGTACAGTCAGAGCGCTGAAGAGGACGTTCTTGAAGACATTAACCTCTCGTTTGCGCCAGGCTCTACCGTTGGTATTCTCGGTGGCACTGGCTCCGGAAAAACCACTCTTATCCAGCTGATTGCTCGCTTATACGATGCAACTGAAGGCGCTGTGTTTGTTGGCGAGAATGACGTCCGTTCCTACAATCTTGCTGCACTTCGTGACGCAGTGTCTGTTGTCCTTCAGAAAAATGTGCTGTTCAGCGGTACCGTCCGCGACAACCTGCTCTGGGGCGATCCCAACGCAACTGATGAGGAGCTACTCCACGCGTGCTCTATTGCATGCGTTGATGAGTTTCTTGACAGGATTGGTGGCTTGGATGGAGACCTTGGTCAGGGTGGCGTTAATGTCTCCGGTGGTCAGAAGCAGCGTCTTTGTATTGCACGCGCGCTTTTGAAGAAGCCAAAGATTATCATTTTTGATGACTCTACCAGCGCGGTTGATACCGCAACTGACGCAAAGATTCGCGCTGGACTTGCCGAGCTTGCTGACATGACAAAGATTATCATTGCCCAGCGTGTGAACTCAGTTATGGACTCAGATCAGATTGTCGTTCTTGATAACGGTAGGGTTCATATGACTGGCACCCACACAGAACTTCTCGCCAAGAGCCCTATCTACAGAGAGCTGTATGAGTCGCAGACTGGCGGTAGTCAGTCAGACATTGACGCTGCTGGTAAGGAGGTGTCACATGGCTAATCGCGCAGGAGGAGCACGTCCTCAAAACATCGGACATACCATCAGAGTGTTTGTCTCGTACTTAGGTCATGCTAAGAAACGCCTTATGTTGGTGGCGCTTCTTGTTTCTATCAGCGGTTTAGCGGCGCTTCTGGGCACCTACATGATTAAGCCTGTTGTTGCCGCAGTAGGCAGGGGAGACGTAAACGCATTCACCAACCTCATTGTATTCACGGCGGTTGTGTATGCAATTGGCGCTCTTACCAGTGTTGGTTACACGCAAATTATGGTTCGCGCTGCTCAGAGGATTGTTTTTGATATTAGACGAGACCTTTTTGAGCATATCGAATCGCTGCCCCTGAGGTTTTTTGACCGCCGTACCCGCGGCGATATCATGAGTTTCTTTACCAACGACGTGGATACCATCTCAGAAGCGCTTAATAACAGCTTTGCCAATCTTGTCTTGGCGTTTATTCAGATGGTTGGCACACTTGTGCTGCTGATTGTTCTTAACTGGCAGTTGACGCTCATTACTATTCTCTTTGATGTATTAATTGTGATATATGCACGCTATGCAAGTAAGCGCTCTGCTAAACATTATTCGGTGCAGCAGAAGAGTCTTGGTGTTCTTAACGGTTTTGCCGAAGAAACTATCTCTGGCCTTAAGGTGGTTAAAGTATTTAATCACGAGGATGCCAACTTTGCTGACTTCCAAAAGGTCAATGAAGAGCTCAGGCACTCTGGAACAAACGCTCAGGCGTATGCGGCAACTATGGTCCCTATCACGGTTTCATTAACGTACATCAATTACGCCGTGGTCACCGTGGTTGGCGCTCTGCTTGCCGTCAACGGACACGCGGACGTTGCAAGCCTTGCGTCCTACCTGGTCTTTGTTCGCCAAGCTGCCATGCCGTTCAATCAGTTCACACAGCTTTCCAACTTCCTGCTCACCGCTCTTGCCGGTGCCGAGCGTATTTTTGCAGTTATGGAAATGGCTCCCGAGGTTGATGAGGGCAAGGTTGACCTGGTCCGCGTTAGTGGCTATGAGTCCGGAGAAGAGTCTTGGGCTTGGGTCAAACCATCTGGCGAGAAAACTCCTCTTGCCGGAGACGTCCGTTTTGATGACGTAACCTTTGGATACGACGATGATCAGACGGTTCTTGCAAATCTCACGCTGTTTGCAAAGCCTGGCCAAAAGATTGCGTTTGTCGGCTCAACTGGTGCTGGTAAAACGACTATTACCAACCTTATTAACCGCTTCTACGATGTTCGCAGTGGAACCATCACCTACGACGGCATTCCTATCAACGACATCAAGAAATCTGCGCTGAGGTCCTCATTGGGCATTGTTTTGCAGGACACGCATCTGTTCACAGGTACCATCGCGGACAATATTCGCTTTGGCAAGCTAGATGCCACTGATGATGAGGTTATCGCTGCGGCAAAGATTGCAAACGCAGATAAGTTTATCCGCCGCATGCCTCGCGGTTACAACACCGTACTTACCTCGGATGGCGCTAACCTTTCCCAAGGTCAGAGGCAGCTTCTGGCCATTGCACGTGCTGCAATTGCTGATCCTCCTGTTCTCATTCTGGACGAGGCAACTTCCAGTATTGATACGCGTACTGAGGCACTTATCGAGAAGGGCATGGATGCCCTAATGGCAGGCCGTACCGTCTTTGTGATTGCTCACAGGCTGTCTACGGTTCGAAACTCTGATGCCATTATGGTTCTGGAGCATGGCCGTATTATTGAGCGTGGTACTCACGATGAGCTTATTGCCAAGCACGGAGAGTATTACCAGCTGTATACGGGCTCGCGTGAGCTGGAGTAGGGGCGTTTATTTTGTTTGAAGCTTTAGCGGTTGCTCTTGGCGGAGCACTTGGTAGTTTAGGTCGCTGGCAGTTGGGAGTCCTCTTTAAACAGTGGATTCCTAACCTGCCAGTTGGTACGTTTGCTGCAAATGTAG
>CALKRF010000146.1 GCA_937990665.1 uncultured Atopobium sp. | reverse complement strand
CTGGTGTTGCTGGTGTTGCTGGTGTTGCTGGTGTTGCTGGTGTTGCTGGTGTTGCAGTATTTGGTCTCCAAATAGCATAGAGAGTATAGATTTCATCAGTCTTACTTGGAAGCGCACCATTAGTAGTGTGACCTGGAATATGCTCTGCATCACGAATACTTATTGGTGATGTTAGCGTGCTGGCTGGAGCAGTAATATCGTTTTTATTTCTCGAAAAACCAACAAGAGTATAGCCGTCACGAACTACTTTACTAACAGCCTGAACGTTGTGCATCTCTGCTGGAAGATAGTCATGGCGCTCAAGCATAGTAGAAACGCCACCCTCAAAATGGCCACCGTTTGCATCAATCACAAGACGATACTGAACATCGTCATTGCCGTCTTTTGGCTGCCAGACTGCATGGAAAGTCAGTCCATTAATGTACTGGAGTTCAAACAACTCGCCAGGTTCCATCACAGTACCGTCATCTGCCACCCATTTAACAATTGCATGACCGTCTGGGTCAGTTAGACCAGAAGGAGTGTATGCATGTCCCTCAAAATCTCCAACAACCTTATAGCCTTGAAGAGATACCTCAGATACAAACTGGACTGCCATTTCGTCATCAGGAACATCCTGTCGTACTGGAGGTATATTGCCCTGTGTAAAGGTAAAAGAGCTTTCAGTTGGAATTGATGCTACTGATGTTAAGGTAGTAGTAGCAGTATTTGATGAAGTCTCAGCAAATACAGGAGTTACTACAGCAATAAGTGATGCAGTTGCAATAGTTGCTGCTGTCACACAAACAGCAATGCGCCTTTTTGTTTCTTCACGAATAAACGTTGACACACCCGTTCCTTTCTATTAGAGCAAATCTCCTGCTCTTATCTATCTTCTATGGTTTGCTTATATTGCAAACGATTACACGCAGATACCAATTCACAAGTTATTTATGCATCTAATTACTAATTCTAGTACCTCATGACAATTAATTATTTTTTTAGTATATATACCTGATGTGAAAATATATGTATTCACCTAATTCACATATTTGTTCAAATTACAAATATGTCTAACTGCTCTGTATTAAAATGAATATTTTCATAAATTTAAAATCACTTTAACCATGGATTTGGTGTCCACTCAATGGAACTTATCGCTAAGCGATATAACGGAAACATCCATGTTGGCGTTAATGGGGATGTCTTTTATCTCAACGCGTTCTTCCCTCTTCCAAAACAGAGCAACTAAAATCACTTAATTACAAAAGAGAGCCACTTTATGGTGGCTCTCTTGAAGTAACTACCTAGTCATGATGACGCACTCACTGCAGACTAAATGTCTGAGCTGCAAGCTTATCCTTGCCAAAGAGTGGATACACCTCTACCTCAACATCGGACGAGCTAATGAGCTTGTATGCCTGTTCAACATCAAGACTTGTGCCAGTCTTGATCTTTGTCATGGTGCTTTCCCAATTAACATCACTGGAAACAGCATTTTCAAGTTGCTGACCATCCTGATACGCCTCTACGCGCACTGAACTCATAAATGCAGCGGTCTCATCAGAGTTGTTTGTAAAACTGAACGTGATCTTTGCTGCTGGGTCACCGTTGTAATCAGCGATTTGTGTGAGAGTACCAATAGTCACCTCATACTTTTCTGGCTGCTTCTCCTCTGACTTCTTTGGCTCTTCCTTCTGCGCATCAGAAGTAGATGTAGATGTTGTGCCACTGTTTCCGCAACCCGCCAAGCCAAGAGCGAACAAACTAGAAGCACCTGTATAAATGAACTCGCGACGTGTTAAAGACATACTTCCTCCTATGTTTGATGTGTCTTTTGCCTGTTAAACGCCTTTTTGAACAAGAACACTTACTACAGTGCAGATAGTAGTCATTGAAATGCGGTCATGTGTCCACCACATTGGACAGTTGACCTGGTCATGGAACGCCTTGTAGATTTTTCAAAGTCGATTAACCCAAAACCTGCATGGTTTTTGCTATTGCAGTCGACCTGCACTCGTCTTTTTGACAAAACGGTTAAATCACACGGGTTTCTCGCCAAAGGGTTATGGAAAGAAGGCAAAATCAGCGCAATCAAATTTTTAGCGTTCTCTTGCAAGGAGACCACATGACCAAGATTCCAGAGGGCTACCGTTCAAGCCTTTCGCTTTACGATACTCAGAAAGCAATTGAGCAGGTCAAGAACGTATTTCTGACCAAGCTGTGCGCTGCGCTGAAGCTGTCGCGCGTCACTGCTCCGCTGATTGTTGACCCGCTTACCGGCATGAATGACAACCTCAATGGCGTTGAGCATCCGGTTGCTTTTGACCTGCCAAACGTAGGCAAGAACGCCGAGGTAGTTCAGTCGCTCGCAAAGTGGAAGCGCTATGCACTCTGGCGCTACAACTTTGCCGTTGGTCGCGGTCTGGTCTGCGATATGAACGCTATCCGTCGCGACGAACAGCCCGATAACCTGCACTCCATTTACGTGGACCAGTGGGACTGGGAACGCATCATCACGCAGGACGAGCGCAATACCGATACGCTGGAAGACGCCGTTTGTCGCATTGTTGAGGCAATCTGTGGCACACTCGACGAGCTCAAGTGGCACTATCCGCAGCTCAACACGCAGCTCAGCCGCGAAGTTACCTTCGTAACCTCGCAGGAGCTGGAGGATCTCTACCCCACTCAAACGCCCAAGCAGCGAGAAAATCTGTTTGTTCGCGAGCATCCAACCACCTTTATCGTGGGTATTGGCGGCGCTCTAAACTCCGGACAGCCTCACGACTTCAGGTCTCCCGACTACGACGACTGGGCGCTCAACGGTGACCTGCTGTTCTGGGATGAGACCTTGGACTCTGCGATTGAGATTAGCAGCATGGGCATTCGTGTTGACGCTGAGGCGCTTAAGTCACAGCTAGCAATCGCTAGATGTGAAGACCGCCTTGAGCTGCCGTTCCACAAGATGCTCATTGACGGCGAGCTGCCCTTTACCATTGGCGGCGGCATTGGCCAAAGCCGTCTTTGCATGCTGCTGCTAGAAAAAGCGCACGTCGGAGAGGTGCAGGCATCTATCTGGGACAAGCAGACCGAAGACCGCTGTGCAGAAGCAGGCGTTTCTCTGCTCTAAGCAGCAGGCCTGAACACGCGAAGCGGATCTACATCGCGTGTCACTAAACGCGCGTAGCCGCCCTCAAAACTAAAAACATTTTGGCGTTTCTCCTGTTAACGCTACAATAGTAACCCAGTGTAATTAAAAGCCACTGAGTCTAACTGGCGATTTAAGGAGCGACTCTATGAATTGCCCCAACTGCGGAGCTGAAATTAGCAAGCACGCAAAGTTCTGTTCCAACTGCGGACAGATGCTTTCTGACGTCGCGGACACCGCAGACGTCGAGAAACCCGATGCGCTCGCCGAGTCCACAGAACCCGCACCAGAAACCGCACCCGACAACTCCACCACAGCCACCGAGGTCATCGCACCAGCAGAAGCTGATGAGCCAGCTGAAACCGTAACTGATCCAGATGCAACTGTCCTGGCAGAGTATCCAGTCGATGACAAAGACACAACTGCTGCAGAAACCTCACTCCTAGAGGTATCGGCAGATGACTCCTACATCGCCCCAGATGAGGCGCCTACCGTTGTTGCTGACTCGGACTCCGTTGCAGATGCTGACGCAGACCCTATCGTAATCGCAAACTCCAACGTTTCTGCCGAGGAGCCTACAACTTTCATTAATGACCCAGATCGCATCGACGTCTTCACCTCTGACGACGTTGATTCAACTGCTATTTCGCACTTTGACCCTTCGCAGTTCACCGTTGTTTCAAGCGGACCTAGTTCCGTTGAGCGCAAGCAAACCAAGGACGGCTCGGACACACTCCGCAAAGTGGCATTTGGCCTGCTTGCGGCTGTTCTGGTTGTGGGTGTACTGGCCATTGCTTGGGTCATTCAGTCCCACCAAGACGACGCAGCCAAGCGCAGCGCCGTCCAGCAGCGCATTGCAACCTATCAGGAGCAGATTGAGAGCGTTGGCGTTGATCCTCGCAGTGACAGCAGTCGTGTTGAACTTCTTAACCAGTACGAGAAACTCAATGAAATTGAAGAACAGATTCAGACTGATCAGAAGAATGGACAGTTCCGTATGCCTAATGGCAGTGATGATACAGGAATCAACGTTCTGAATAGCTCAATCTCTGATCGACAGAAGAGCATTCGCGACTGGTTTGAGGCCGACTACAAGCGCAGACTAACCGCAAACAGCTTCAACGACACAGATACCGCAAATACTATGGACCAAAAATCTGTAGCAAATAAGCTTGTTGAGCTGCAAGCTCTTCTCGGAGATATTGAACACGAAAAAGTAATCTGGGGCGACGATACTGGCAACAATTCAACCTATGATTCATACCACTCTCGCGTATCTGACCAGATAAAGAAGGGTGAAACTCTTAAATCTGGCGTGGCCGAGAAGACCAAAAAAGAGCAAGAGCAGAAGGATAAAGACAAGAAATCCGAGGAAGACCGCAAGAAAGCTCAAAAGTGGGTTGGCACTTACAGCGGAACCGGCACTGACGGTAAGTCCATGGAGGTTGTCATCCAGAAGGACGGCACGGTCATCTGGCGCATTGGCGGTCAGCCTGAGGTTCGCGGTACCTGGACCGGTGACGAGTCAAAGCTTGAGCTTAATTTCAACGGCCAGGTAAGCCAGAGGAGCGAGCCATTCACCCTCTCTTCCACCAACGGTGGAAGAACCGTAACCATCAGCTCTCAGAGCAGTACTTGGAATACTGACACACTTTCTAGGAAGTAACGCTGACTAGAAGAAACCGCACGTCACAAGACACAAATATGGCGAGAAGACCGATCGATCTTCTCGCCATTTTTTCGTAAGATGCGCGGCTTTTTAACGATAGACGATACTTACTCGCCAAGGATTACGTGCCTAAACTCGCCATCCTCATAGATTCCGCAGCTGTGAGTACCGTCCTTTGGAATGCCCACGGAACCTGGGTTAAATACGGTGACCTCTGGGTGGTCATGGCCCTTCTCGTTATACTTTCTGTGTGTGTGACCGTAAACAAATGCATCAAGGCTTGGCATCTGAGGCCATTTATCGACGCTGTTGTGAACACCAGGGCCAAAAACGTGGCCGTGGGTAAAGAAGATAGTGAACTGCTTGCCTGTCTTTGGGTCCTTATCAAACAAGATGTTGTAATCAGCCATGCAAGGGAAGTCCAGAACCATCTGGTCAACCTCTGCCTCGCAATTTCCGCGGACCGCAATGACCTTATCGGAAATGCTGTTCAACATCTCAATAACGCGCTTTGGTGCGTAGTCTGCAGGAAGATCGTTGCGAGGGCCGTGATAGAGCAGATCTCCCAGAAGCAAAACGTACTTTGGCTGCTCCTCCTCTATGACCTGCATGAGCTTCTCGCAATAGTCGGCAGCGCCGTGAATATCTGAAGCAATGACAACCTTCATCAACGTATCCTCTCTATACGTGTTTCTACACGTAGCTTCATACGCGTGTATCAATCAATTATTTTATGGTATTGATGGCGTCCAACCAGTTACAAGCGCTGGCAATTCGGTCACCGTGCAAATGCCTGCTTAGAACCTACCGGTCATCCTTGCGTCAGGATCAGCCTCGGAAACACGTTGACGAAGATCTGCAATAGCCGCAGGTATCTCGTCTGTGTTGTACGGTGTCATCTGGTACACCCAGTTAATCCAATTGCGATACAGCAGGTTTGCATGGGCGCGCCAGGTAAACAGCGGCTGCTTTTCTGGATCGTTATCAGGGAAGTAATTCTCCGGCAGACGAATAGGCAGACCCTTATGGAAGTCGCGCCAATACTCCTCTGCAAGCGTATCGCGATCATATTCAAAATGACCGGTTACAAAAATCTCGTGAAAGTCTCTTGTGGCGAGAAGTGCAGGACCACTGGTAAAGCCCTCAGAAAGCACCGCAAGCTCGGGGTGATCTACCAGAGCTGATGTCTCAATCGCAGCATGACGAGAGTGTGGCATGTAATGTACCTCGTCAAATCCATTGGTGAGGAAGCAATACTCATCGCATAAACGCTGCGGGAAAATACCAAAAAGCTTAGCACCAAGCATCTTCTTAGGAATATCGTGCAGGTAATAGAGACCAGCTAGTGCGCCCCAGCACAGGTACATGGTAGAAAAGACGTGTTCCTGAGACCAGTTAACAATGCGACAAAACTCATCCCAGTAATCAACGTCCTCGTATTTAAGGTCCTCAATAGGAGCGCCGGTAACAATCAGACCGTCATAATTTTTATCTTTAAAGTCATCAAAAGTTGAATAGAACGTAACCAGGTGGTCGGCGGCAGTGTTTTTAGATTCATGCGAAGAAATACGCATGAAGTCACACGTAACCTGAATAGGAGACTTTGAAATCAGACGGAGAATCTGCGTTTCAGTCTGAATTTTCTTAGGCATTAAATTCAAAATTGCCAGGCGCAGCGGGCGAATCTCCTGGTGTTCTGCAACTTCTTCCTCAAGCGCAAAAATACGCTCCTCTTGCAGTGTCTTCTTAGCTGGTAAACCATCTGGAATATTAATAGGCATGGTAACTTCCTTTAGCTAATCGTTGCACATAAGTATACTTGTTTGTATGGAAATAACTTTTGCCGAGCTCGGGCTAAACGAGCAAATTCTGGCAGGCGTAGCAACACTTGGGTTCAACGCGCCTACTCCCGTACAGACCGCGGCAATTCCCGCCGTCCTGGCGGGCAAGGACGTTGTTGCGTCAGCGCAAACGGGAACGGGTAAAACTGCAGCGTTTATGTTGCCTACGCTGCAGCGCATTGCTGTCGAGAAACCCGGTGGGGCCGAGAAGACCGACGCCAAGGAGCCCAACGCGAGCGCTAAACCCAACGCGGCCGCCGGGCGTGACGCCAAGCGCAACGCCAAGCGAGGCGACGCCAAACGTAACGCCTACCCCCGCGCGCTCATCATCACACCGACGCGAGAGCTAGCTGCCCAAATTGATGCCGTTGCCAAGAGCGTTTGCGCATCCACCGGTCAGCAAGCCGTCATTGTTACTGGTGGCGCTCGCTACAAGCACCAGATAACCGCGCTGCAAAAAGGTTGCGATGTACTGGTGGCAACACCTGGCCGCTTGATAGATCTTCTCGACAAGAAGCACACATGCCTAGAAAACATCCAGGTGCTGGTGCTTGACGAGGCAGACCGCATGCTTGACATGGGCTTTTGGCCAAGCGTTCGCCGCATTATGGAGCAGCTGCCCAAGGCGCACCAAACGTTGCTTTTCTCGGCAACGCTCCCCGCGTCAATTACCTCAACCATAGATGCGCTGCTCAAAGATCCAGAGCGCATCGAGATTGCAAGAACGGGACAAACTGCGGCAACAATCGAGCAACATTTATGCTCGGTCACTCAGGGACAAAAACCGCAGCTCTTGAAAGCGCTTATCGACTCCTTTGATCCTGCGCCAGAGCGCGTTTTGGTGTTCTGCAGGACAAAGTCGCGCGTTGACAGCATTTACAAAAACCTCAAAGCCGCAGGTCTCAAGGTTGATGTTATGCACGCGGACCGTCCGCAAAAGGCTCGCGCAAGAGCGCTTGAACGATTCCGCAGCGGCGCTATTCAGGTTCTTGTTGCAACCGACGTTATGAGCCGCGGCATTGATATCCAGGGCATTGACGCCGTTATCAACTTTGACGTACCACTTGACCCCGAGGATTACGTTCACCGCATTGGCCGAACAGGCCGCGCTGGAGCCGCAGGTCAGGCCTATACATTCATGGGACCTGACGAGGTTACGCCGCTCAGAGAAATTGAATATTTCACAAAGGCGCTCATTCCTACATGGGATCTACCTGGCTTTTCTTACGATGAGGGGCGCATTATGCTCCAGGATTCCCGCTCTACCACCAAGACAACGCGTTCGATGTTCTCGGGCTCAAGGTCAAGGGGCAAAGGATTTGGATTTGGCGGCAGATACGGCCGACACACGTAATCTATAATCAGACGCAGTCGGCTAATACAGGAAAGGAATCAAACATGGGCCCTTTTAGTAATGCTGGTATAATTTTTGCGCTTGGAGCTGCAGTTTTACACGTGGTCATATTTTATCTTGAGTCATTTGCCTGGACTTCTGACGGTGCGCTCAAGGCCTTTAACATGACAAAAGAAGAGGCAGAGAGCACTGAGAAGATGGCTTTTAACCAGGGATTTTATAATCTCTTTCTTGCTATTGAGGTATTCGTTGGCGTCTTCTTGATGGCTAACAGAAATCCACTAGGTAAAGCGCTTGTTGTCTTTGCTGTTTGTTCAATGGAATTTGCTGCAATTCTTCTCTTTGTGACTTCTCCCGACAAACGCTCTGCAGCTATCAAGCAGGCAATATTCCCTCTTATGGCTCTCTGCAATTTTTTATGTAACTTTTTGAGCATCGACACTGAGCACATACAAGCACCAAGCCTTTTGTAAGCACTTCTCGCGAGAAGGAACATCATGAAGCAACTCCGCCCTT
>CALKRF010000145.1 GCA_937990665.1 uncultured Atopobium sp. | reverse complement strand
GGGTGCGAGCGCGGCGCGGGCCGAGAACGGCTGCGAGACCTGTGGGTTTCTCGCCACGTGCGGTGACTTAATGGGAACAGACTCTTAAAAGCGCGTTCGTGTCTAGCTTCGGAACGCTCGAACACACCTATGTCAGATAATCTGCTGAAAATGCCTATACATGCCGCCTAAAACGCTCATCTCATGCAGAATATCTTCATTAGATGTGTTTTTCACCTTTGATTTTGCAGATTATCTGACTTAGGTGTGTTTGCTTAACCCTGAAATTTAGGGTAATTAAATCTTTGATATATCTTCATTCATAATTATGTATATAAGACAGCACTTATGCATAAATATGAATTGAACAAACACAGATGAGTTCAAATCACATTGTCTAAGCCATTTCACAACGCATCCGATCCATCAAGCTCCACTTTATCTGCAGATTCTTGCCAACCCCCTATCAGCCGATATAACAACACCGCAGCTCTTACGATTTATTAAGGAAAATCACTTTATTCTCACGGCGTCTCACTGACGCAGTAGCCTCCTGCCGCGGGTATACTTGATACGTCAACTCTCGAGAATCCGAGGCGCCCATGAACACCACATCAGAGCACGCAATCCGCACAATCCTGGTCGGACAGTCGGGCGGACCAACCGCGGCCATCAATGCGTCGCTTGCGGGCGTTGTTCGCGCAGCTCACGCCCAGGGTCTTCGCGTGCTCGGGATGCGCAACGGAATTCAGGGGTTTCTTGAGGGCAAGGTTGTTGACCTGACGGAGGTGCTTGAACTCACAGCATCTGAACCGGAAGCGTCCGAACAAGCTACCACAAATCCTGGCGAGAAGAACCTCCAGCTCCTAAGAAAAACGCCATCGAGCTGGTTGGGCAGCTGCCGCTTTAAGCTGCCGGAACTTGCTGCCAGCTCAGAACCCGCGGAAACCTCCCCAATCTACCAGCAGATTGATGCGCAGCTCAAGAAATACCAGGTAGACGCCGTGCTGTACATCGGCGGCAACGATTCCATGGACACCACAGACAAGCTGTCTCGCTACTTTGCCCAGGTAAAAAGCTCCGTTCGTGTTGTCGGCGTGCCAAAAACCATCGACAACGACCTCGAAGGTACTGATCACACCCCCGGTTTTGGTAGTGCGGCGCGATTCGTCGCATCCGTAACCGCCGAGCTCACCCGCGACGGCGGCGTCTACAACAGCAAAAATGTAACGTTTATCGAGGCCATGGGTCGTGACGCTGGCTGGCTCACGGCAGCCGGAGCGCTGGCGCAAGATATTTGCGGAACTGCTCCGGATTTTGTGCTCCTGCCAGAGATTCCTCTTGATGAGCATGCACTACTTTCGGCCATTGAACAGCGACTTCGCGAGAAAAACAACGTGATTGTAGTCGTCAGCGAGGGTGTCCATCATGCAGATGGTAGTTTCCTTTTTGATGCAAAATCTGTTGCAATTGACACGTTTGGTCACCTTGCAGCGCAGTCTGGAACAGCGGCATACTTGTCGCAGCTGGCTAAGAATCAGCTGGGCGTAAAGTCTCGCGGCATTGAGCTTAATACGCTGCAGCGCTGTGCTTCGCACGCTGCTAGTAAAGTTGACTTGGACGAGGCAGAGGCGCTCGGCGCCGCGGGAGTTGAGGCTGTTCTCCAAGGTAAAACGGGCGTTATGGTTGGCGTTCACCGAATTTCGGATGTCCCATACGTTACGGAGATTCGCACCACCCCTGTCGCCGAGGTTGCTAACAAGGTAAAGCTTGTACCTCGAGAAATGATTTCCAAGGACGGCTTCAACGTTACCGACGCTGCTCTGACATACCTGCGTCCTCTTGTCGCGGGCATGGAGGAGCCGGTTTCCACCGACGGACTCCCTCGTTTTCTTGCGGAGTTATCGTAGCGATTCGTTGTGGACGCGGCAGTACCGTGCAGACACGTGCGATCCGTGCGGACGCGTGCGAACCGTGGTACGTAGCTCACTACTCCCCGAGAAACCTTACCTCGGGGTGAAGCTCTACATCAAACTGACGCTTGACCTCGGCTTGAACATGCTCAATAACTGCATGGACCTCTGCAGCAGTGGCATTATCGTAGTTAACCACAAAACCAGCATGCTTATCGGAAACACCAGCACCGCCAAAGCGATAGCCCTTAAGACCAGCATCGGTAACAAGCTTACCTACAAAGTGACCCTCGGGACGCTTGAAGGTTGAACCAGCGGAAGGCAGCTCAAGAGGCTGCTTTTCCTCACGTGCACGCGTGAACTCTTCCATCTTTTCACGGATCTTCTCGCTATCTGCGCGATGAAGATTAAACGTGGCGGAAAGCACAATCATGCCCTCATCGGCAATTCTGCTATGACGATATCCCAGGTCAAGCTCGGATGCGTCCAGCGTAGCAAAGGTGCCGTCGGCGAGAAGAACGCGAACGGATTTGAGCACGTCAGCGATGCAGCCATCGTAAGCGCCCGCGTTCATGAAGCATGCGCCACCCACAGAGCCTGGGATGCCGCACGCAAACTCCAGTCCAGAAAGGTCCAGCTCACAGGCCATCTCGGACGCCTCTTTAAGGCCGACACCAGCCTGGCAGGTCATCTCGGTATCGTCGATGCTTACGCCGGTAAGTCCATCGGCAATAGCAATTATGACGCCGCGATATCCCGCATCAGAAACAAGCAGGTCAGAGCCGTAGCCAAGAATAAAATAAGGAGCTTCTGCGGCTTTGACCGCAAGGAGAATCTCTTTAACCTCATCGGGGTCATCAGGGATGACATAGAGATCCGCAGGTCCACCCACTTTAAAAGTGGTGTGCTCGCTCATTGGCTCGTCTACCAGGACGTTCTCTTCTCCAACAATCGAGCAAAGCTTTCCGGCCAGGCTTTGTAAGTCATAGCCACTTTCAGGCATGTAACACGCTCCTTAGTAAGTTACTTTTTATAGTTTATCGCAAGCGAGAAAAAAGTGGAGTCGAGGAAGATAAACGCCTAATGTCGCAAAATGTTTTTATGTTTCTATCGGGTTTTTTGGGCTTATCTCTCATCTCTATCGAATAAATGTCCATCTTCTTTTACGTGTTATCAGCCGTTAACTCTGCTATAGTACTTACCGATATGTTTCAGAAATGGTTGCAATTACCTACTGGTGGTAAGGTGGCCGAGCTTTAGGGTCTGTAACAACCTAGCTCAAAGAGCCATCAAGTCCGCGACCCGCAAAGGCGGTTAACCTGGTTAAAGTCCAGGACCAACGGTACAGTCCGGATGTCAGAAACGGAGACTTTTATGGCTTCATCCCACTCAACCCACGCAACAACCGCATCTTCTAACGGCTGGTCCACCAAGAGAATTGCTATTCTAGCCATGCTTTGTGCAGCTGCTGCAATCAGCACCATGGTGCTTCAGTTCCCGCTCATCCCAGGCATGACGTTTTTGAAGTACGATCCATCGGGCGTCTTTGCCCTGCTCGCAGGCGTAGCTTTTGGCCCTGCCGCGGGGGCGATTGTCTCGGTGCTTCCCTACCTTCTGCACCTCACCACGGAGTCCGGAATTTACGGCACTATCATGGCAATCCTGGCAACGCTTAGCTACGTTTTGCCTGTCTCGCTGATTGTGTATAACCGTTCTGAGAAGATTAAGCAGCTGGTACTTGCCCTCATTGTGGGTAGCGTCGTCAGTGTTGTTGCCTGCATTCTGGGTAACCTCGTAGTTACTCCAATCTACACCGGCATGAGTGTAGAAGCAGTAAGCGGACTGATTGTTCCAGCACTTCTCCCCTTTAACGTGGTGAAGGTTGCTATTAACAGCATTATCTTTGTTGTTATCATGCGCTCAGCTACCTCACTCTTTGAGAGCATCAAAAACGGTGAGTAACCTGGGTAACAATTCCTCCGATTTATACACGTCTGAAAGCACCGCACAAACTCAGAATCTGCCTGTAGCTGCAACGCTTTCGGACGTGACCTTTGTATACGCAAAAGGTCTGGTTGCCTTAGACCATGTCTCGTTCTCTATTCCCACAGGAAAACGTACCTGTATTGTTGGTGCAAACGGTTCGGGCAAGTCCACGGTTGCTTCAATTCTCTCTGGCCTTACCGCCCCTGACGAGGGAACTGTTACCTTTTTGGGAACCACCGTTGTCAATGACGGCCAGGTTGACTTTGAGGCATACAAGACCATTCGCTCACAGCTTGGACTGGTCTTTCAAAATCCTGAGGACCAGATTATCTGTAGCGTGGTCGCAGACGATATTGCCTTTGGTCCGGAGAACCTTCAGGTGCCCAGCAATCAAATAACGTCGCTGGTAGAAGAGCAGATCAAACTTGGTTCTCTTACGGAATTTGCGTCTGAAAATCCGCAGATGCTCTCGGGCGGTCAGCAGCAGCGCGTGGCCATCTCGGGCGCGCTGGTCATGAAGCCGCAAATCCTGATTCTTGACGAACCTTCCGCAGCTCTTGACGTTGTTCATAGAAATAACGTTATGGGGCTTGTCGAGAAACTCCGTGCAGCTGGAAAGACTATCGTTCATGTAACGCATTTCATGGACGAAGTGGTTTCTGCTGACCACGTTATTGCCTTAGACGACGGTCGCGTGGCGTTTGAGGGAACACCTGAAGCCCTCTTTGAGCAGCACGAGCTAGTTGAATGCCTGCATCTTGAAGAGCCGTTTGCCTATCAGGTAGCGCATGCGCTCAACAACCGTGGAGTTGTCGTGTGCAAATCACCTTCGGCTCAGCGCGTGCTTGACGAGCTGACGGAGCTTCTCGCCACGGGGTCGCGAGGCGAGAAGGGCGGCGTGGCTGGAAGCTGCGACGCGATGGTCGCGGGTTGTGACGGCGTGGCTACAGCCGACAGCGTGTCCGAACCAGCAGCAGTTTCTGTGCGGGACGTGACGTTCTCGTACCAGAAGCCTGTGCTCAAAAATATCTCCGTTGACGTGCAAAAAGGCTCGCATGTTGCCGTGATTGGCTCCACTGGTTCAGGAAAATCTACCCTGGCGCGCTTGATTTGCGCACTTGATACGCCTGACGCCGGCAGCCTCTGTGTAACTGGTTTGGATACTCGACAGAAGAAAAATCAAAGACAGCTGCACGGCATTGTTGGCTACGTCATGCAGCGACCGGAGCGCCAACTTTTTGCACAAACGGTTGCAGAAGACGTGGCATTTGGCCCCACTAACCTGGGCCTTTCTGCCTGCGATGTAACAAGTGCTGTGAATGCTGCTCTGGAACTTGTGGGACTTTCCCACAAGGCAGACGCATCTCCTTTTGAGCTTTCTGGTGGTCAGCAGAGACTTTGCGCACTTGCAGGCGTTATTGCTATGCATCCAAAGGTGCTTGTACTCGATGAGCCTACCAGCGGACTTGATCCCTACTATTGCTCTGAGCTCAGAAAAATTATCAACGCCGTTCTTGAGGACGGCTGCACCGTCATTGAGCTCACGCACTCGATGGAGGATGCGGCAGAAACCGACCAGATTATCGTGCTTCATGAGGGTGACCTGGTTTTTTCAGGCTCGCCACAACAAACATTTACTCATTTCTCAGAGGCAGAATTCCAGGAGCTTGGACTGGGTATTCCCCATGCGCTTGTTTGGGCGCAACGTCTGTCCCACGCTACGGGAATCAACCTGGGAGAACCCCTGACCTTATCTGAGCTGGTAGATACGCTGGTTGCTGCATTGCCGACCAACTCTGGCGACGCGCGAGCCAGCGCCACAAAGACCGACAACCTCTCGCAAGGAGGTTACTATGGCGCTTAAGATTTCTGTAGGCCAGTACTATCACGGGGACTCGCTTATCCATAGGCTTAATCCCAACGTTAAATGCCTGGCTGCACTCCTTTTGATGCTCGCAACATTTTTTATCCGCAACGCACCACAGCTTGCACTGCTGGTAGTAGGCGTGCTCTGCCTGCTGGCACTCGCAAAAATCCCCGTCAAACAAGTACTTGTGTCAATCATTCCACTTGCCTGGCTTCTCATTTTCCTCTCGCTCTTCAATCTGTTGCTTACGCGAGAAGGATCTGTGCTTGTCTCCTGGTCAATCTTTACCATCACTGATGTGGGAGCATGGAGTGCTTTCCTCTACCCCGTACGCATTTTAGCTGCAATTTTAATGGGTGCGCTGCTCCTGCTTACTACAACTCAAACTGACCTGGGCAATGCCTTTGAAGCAGCATGCTCGCCACTTTCTAAGATTGGCCTACCTGGCAAAGAAATTGCTATGATTTTCTCGCTTATGCTGCGCTTTATTCCAACGCTTGCGGGCGATGCCGTGTCCATTTCCGAAGCTCAAACTGCTCGTGCAGGAGACGTTGCTTCAGGTTCGCTGCCCAAAAGACTCCGCGCCACCTTCTCCATTGTGGTGGCACTGCTGGCCAGCTCGCTCAGGCATGCCAACAACCTTTCTAAGGCACTTGATGCTCGCCACTATGTAGCAGGGGCTTCTCGCACACGTTGGCATCAGCCAACCTTTGGCGCTCGCGAGGCAATTGCCTTGGGCGTAACCGTTTGTTTTATCGCCCTTATCTTTGTGCTGGCGTAAAACTTTTAACTAAATAATCTGTATTTTTAACGCTCTGTTACAACCCGTTTTTCTTTTCTCGACAAGCGTCAATTTGTCCACCTAAGTAACGTACAATAAAGCCAGTAAAAGCGTTCAAGGCTTGCATTGAAAGGTGGCCCCATGGTCCTGCGCGTCTACGTCCAAAGAAAATCTGGTTTCGAGGGCGAGGCAAAAGCCCTGCTCAAAGAGGTGAAAGACCTTCTTGGTATTACCGAGTTACAACGCATTGACCTGCTCAACCGCTACGATGTTGAGGGAATTTCAGAGGAACTCTTTGAGTCCTGTATCCCCACCGTTTTTTCAGAGCCACAGTCCGATCTTGCCAGCCGTACCATGCCAGAGTTTTCTTCTGAAGGTGCGGCTGTTCATACGTTTGCTGTTGAGTTTTTGCCTGGCCAGTTTGACCAGCGCGCAGACTCTGCAGCCGAGTGTGTGCAGCTCATCAGCCAGGGAGAGCGTCCACTTGTGCGCTCTGCTCGCCTTTACGTGCTAACCGGAAACCTCACAGAGGCAGACGTTGCCGCCATCAAGAACTACCTCATCAACCCCGTTGAGGCTCGCGAGGCTTCCCTTGAGTTGCCCGAGACTCTCAAGATTTCCATTCCAGAGCCTGCAGACGTAGAGGTTCTTGAAGGCTTTAACGCTCTTGACCAGGAAGGCCTCAAGGAGTTCATTGTTTCTCATGGCCTTGCTATGGACCTTGCTGACCTCACCTTCTGCCAGCAGTACTTCACCACAGAGCAGCGCGATCCTACCATCACCGAGATTCGCGTCATTGATACCTACTGGTCTGACCACTGCCGCCACACTACCTTCAACACCGGAATTACCGGCGTGCAGATTGATGATGACCTGGTAAAGGCCGCATTTGAGAAGTATCTCTCTATGCGCAAGGAGCTTGGGCGAGAAGATCGTGCCGTGTCTCTTTGGGATATGGCAACTATTGGTGCAAAGTACCTTCGCGAGAAGGGCGTCCTCACCAATCTTGATGAGTCAGAAGAAATCAACGCCTGTACCGTAAAAGTCAAGGTAGACGTTGACGGTAAAGACGAAGACTGGCTCTTCCTCTTTAAAAACGAGACTCACAACCACCCCACCGAGATTGAGCCTTTTGGTGGCGCAGCTACCTGCATCGGCGGTGCTATTCGCGACCCTCTTTCTGGCCGCAGCTACGTCTACCAGGCAATGCGCGTCACAGGCGCTGCAGATCCAACCGTTCCTGTTTCACAGACACTTCCTGGAAAGCTTCCCCAGCGCACCATCGTTCGCACGGCAGCTGCAGGTTATTCCAGCTACGGTAACCAGATTGGTCTTGCTACCGGTCAAGTTTCTGAGCTCTATCACCCAGGCTACGTTGCAAAGCGCATGGAGATTGGTGCTGTTGTAGGCGCAACTCCTCAAAGCCACGTCCGCCGCGAGCGCCCAGAAGATGGCGATATCATTGTTCTTCTCGGCGGCCGCACTGGTCGTGATGGCATTGGTGGCGCAACTGGTTCTTCAAAGGCACACGATGCTGGTTCCATTGAGCGCGACGGTGCCGAGGTCCAGAAGGGCAACGCCCCTGTTGAACGCAAGCTTCAGCGCCTCTTCCGCCGAGAAGACGCTTGCAAGCTCATCAAGCGCTGCAACGACTTTGGTGCAGGCGGTGTCTCTGTTGCTATTGGTGAGCTTGCCGACGGCCTCGATGTCAACCTGGACGCCGTTCCAAAGAAGTACGACGGCCTTGACGGTACTGAGCTGGCAATCTCCGAGTCTCAGGAGCGTATGGCCGTTGCTCTTGAGGCAAAAGACGTAGAGCAGTTCTGCGCATACGCCCGCGAGGAAAACCTCGAGGCAACCATCGTGGCTACCGTCACCGAGGATCCTCGCCTGGTCATGCGCTGGCGCGGACAGAAGATTGTCAACATCAGCCGCGCATTTCTCGCCTCAAACGGCGCTCCTAAATCAATTACCGTGCGCCTGGCCAAGCCTCTTGCTTACCAGCGCACCTGGGCAGGCACAACTCTTGGCGAGAAACTCCACTCGCTGGTACGCGATCTAAACGTTGCATCTAACAAGGGTCTCTCCGAGCGCTTTGACTCTACCATTGGCGCAGGTACCGTTCTCATGCCATTCGGTGGCGCTCGCCAGCTGACCCCAACCCTCTCTATGGTGGCAAAGCTTCCTGTTATGGGTCAGACCAACACCGTCTCGGGCATGGCCTGGGGCTTTAACCCCTACCTCATGGAGGCCGACCAGTTCCGCGGCGCATACCTCTCTGTTGTTGAGTCCGTCTCCAAGCTGGTTGCTACCGGCTTTAAGTACCAGGACCTCTACCTCACCTTCCAGGAGTACTTCGAGAAGCTTGGTCAGAATCCTAACCGTTGGGGCAAGCCAGCCTCAGCACTTCTCGGCGCACTGATGGCCCAGGTCAACCTTGGTCTTGCAGCTGTCGGCGGTAAGGACTCCATGTCCGGCACCTTTGAGGACCTGGACGTTCCGCCAACACTGGTTTCGTTTGCCACCGGCCTTACCAAGGTGGACAAGATTGTCTCTAACGAGTTCAAGGGCGCAGGTCATAGGCTCATCTCCATTGTTCCATCCTACGACGAGAGCGGCCTTCTCCCCGACAACGAGTCCCTGCTCACCGCATACAAGCTGATCAGTACCCTTGTCCAGTCCAAGAGCGCGCTTGCCATTACCACACCAGGTTACGGCGGCGTGGCCGAGGCTCTTTTCAAGAGCTGTCTGGGCAACAAGCTGGGCGTTGAGCTGGTCCCAGAGATTTCTGCCGACGCGCTCTTCTCGCCAACCTACGGTGCCTTCATCGTTGAGCTGGCAGACGGCGTTTCCGTTGACGACGTCGACGGCGTGTGCGTGGCTCCTCTGGGCGTCACCACGTCCGAGTACGTCTTGAGCGCATGTGGCGAGAAGATCGACCTCTCCGAGCTCCAAGAAGCATGGGAGCGCCCGCTTGAAGAGGTCTTCCCGTACCGCGGAGGCTCCGATGAGGCTGTGGAGAAAATCAGCTTCGACGGTGCATCCACACGACACTCCTATGCTGGTCCAACCCTTATCGCACCTGCTCGCCCACGCGTCATCATCCCCGTATTCCCTGGCAACAACTGCGAGTACGACGTTGCGCGTGCTTTTGAGCGTGCAGGCGCTGACCCAACCACGCTGGTCATTAACAACCTGACACCTCAGGACATTGTTGAGTCCGCAAATGCACTGGCAGATTCCATCAAGAAGAGTCAGATTGTCATGATTCCAGGCGGCTTCTCCGGTGGAGACGAGCCCGACGGATCTGCTAAGTTTATCTGCGCACTCTTCCGCGCACCTCAGGTTACCGAGGCTGTCCGCGAGCTTCTGCAGCAGCGCGATGGCCTTATGCTGGGCATCTGCAACGGCTTCCAGGCGCTCATCAAGCTGGGCCTTGTTCCTTACGGCGACATTCGCCCTATGGACGACACCTGCCCAACGCTGACGTTCAATACCATCGGCCGTCACCAAAGCCAGCTTGTCCGTACCAGCGTTGCGTCCACGATGTCCCCATGGCTCTCTAAGTGCGCACTTGGCAACATCCACACCATTGCTATCAGCCACGGAGAAGGCCGCTTTGTTGCCTCCGACGAGCTGCTTGAGACGCTCAAGGCAAACGGCCAGATTGCAACGCAGTACGTTGACGCAACAGGCACTCCAAGCATGGACTTCTCCGTTAACCCTAACGGCTCCGTCCTGGCTATCGAGGGCATTACCAGCCCCGATGGTCGTATCCTGGGCAAGATGGGCCATACGGAGCGCTCCGGCGTAGGCCTCTACAAGAACATCCCCGAGCTCACCGCTGGCGACCAGTTCCAGCCTCTCATCGAGGGCGGCGTCGAGTACTTCAAGTAAGGCGCGAGTGCGACCACGGCAACGCCGCAGGTCAGCGGCGCGCAGCCACGGCAAACCCGCAGGTCAAAGGCGCGCGGGCGCAGGCGCAGCAACACCGCAGGTCAGCGACGCGTTCGGGTCGCAAAGCGATTTCAACCCGGTATCTACTTCGTGTGGATACCGGGTTTCTTGTGCGGAAATGCTGGGAGTGGACGGGTTTCTCGCCAGGTAGGCGATGCGAGCTGGGACGAGCCCGGGACGAACTTGGAGCGAGCCTGATACGAGCCTGATGCGTGCCTGATTTTCTCGCCAAGTCTGAACGATTTGCCTGAAAAGCGCACCATATCTGAGCTATTTGCCGGTTTTTCTCACCATGTCTGAGTTGTTTTGCTCAGACATGATGCAGTTTTCAGGCTCGCAAAAATTGGGACAGCTACCCCGTTAGAATGCGCCTGATTCCTTCAAAGAATCTGTAACTTCTGCCTAAATACATAAAAGAATCTGTGGATTTGCCTGATTTTGTTAAAGAATCTGTGCCGTAAATACAGATTCTTTGCACTTTTCAGGCGCACCCAGCAAAAGGCGGGCGCGTTTGGCGAGAAACCCGCGCGCTCGTAAGCAGCGAGCACTTGCGACGCTCTTGCAGTGTGCACTTGCTGACGCACCCGCGCGTCCGCAGCAGCACCTGGCGAGAAACCCGTGCACTCGCAACGCCCAACGTTTCGCGGAAAAGCCGTATACTTATGACGATATAAGTCCACGAAAGGATTGATATGTCTGACGCTCTGATCCCACAAAATTCCTGCGTACTTGTTACCGGCGGCGCGGGCTTTATTGGCAGCCATACCGTTGTTGAGCTGCTCAATTCCGGCTACGAGGCTGTCATTGTTGACGACCTCTCCAATGCTTCGGCAAAAGTTGTCGACCGCATCAAAACCATTGTGGGAGAAGAAAACGCCAAACGCCTTTCGTTCTACGAGGCAGACGTCAACGACAAAGATGCGCTGAACCACATCTTTGACGAGCACGCCATTAACTTTGTCATCCATTTTGCCGGCTTCAAGGCTGTCGGCGAGTCCGTTACCAAGCCTATCGAGTACTACACGAACAACCTGGGCAACACCCTCACCCTTCTTGATGTCATGAGAAACCATGGCTGCAAGTCAATTATTTTCTCGAGCTCTGCCACTGTTTACGGAGACCCAGATAGCCTCCCTCTGACCGAGCAAAGCCCCAAGAAGAACGCAACCAACCCTTACGGTTGGACCAAGTGGATGATTGAGCAGATTCTCACCGACGTCCACACCGCAGATCCAGAATGGAACGTTGTCCTGCTCAGATACTTCAATCCTATTGGCGCTCACCAGTCCGGCCTCATCGGAGAAGATCCTGCAGGTATTCCAAACAACCTGGTTCCTTATGTGGCTCAGGTTGCCGTAGGCAAGCGCGAGGCTGTTCACGTCTTTGGTGACGACTACAACACCCCAGATGGCACGGGCGTTCGCGACTACATCCACGTCTGCGACCTTGGCTCCGGCCACGTAGCTGCACTTAAATGGATGGCCGGTCGCACGGGCGTTGAAATCTTCAACCTGGGCACTGGCACCGGTAGCTCGGTACTTGACGTTATCAAGGCTTTCTCAAAGGCTTGTGGCAAAGAGATTCCTTACGTTATTGAGCCTCGTCGCGCAGGTGACGTTGCAACCAACTACGCTGACTGCCAGAAAGCTGCTGACATGCTTGGCTGGAAGGCTCAGTACAACCTTGCCGACATGTGCCGCGATTCCTGGAAGTGGCAGTCGATGAATCCAGACGGTTATCGCGGCTAGGATTTCCGTGAACTTCACCGACTACCTCACACAAAAGCTCCCCGCCGTCGAGGCAGAGATCATGCGCGGACTCCCCGCGGTAACGCCCGCCGCAGCGACG
>CALKRF010000144.1 GCA_937990665.1 uncultured Atopobium sp. | reverse complement strand
CTGCAATTTTAGCCTAAAACTCAACTACCTGCTGATACGTTGGAATTGATTGCTGGGCGCCAACCTTAGTGGTGGCAAGCGCCGCAGCCTTTGCAGCCACATCAAGCGCCTGCTTGATATCGTGCCCCTCTAGCTGCCCCGATGCCTGGAATGCAGCAAGCGTACCCATAAACGTATCTCCTGCGCAAGTAGTGTCCACGGTGTCCACGCGATAGCATTTCTGCTGATAGACACCGTGTGCATCGGCAGCAATCGAGCCTTTAGAACCCAGCGTCAACACCGCAGTTGCCACGCCGTTTGCAAGCACCTTCTGGACCGCAGCCTCAGGGTCTGCCAGCGGACTAATCTTACCCTCACCAAACAGGTCTGCAAACTCAATCTCGTTCAGGCAAAGCGCGTCCACGCTGGCGAGAAGACCGGTGGTCATGGTAGCCGATGGCGATGGGTTCACCATCGTATAAAGTCCCAGCTCATGTGCATATCTGATGAGCTCAAACGTGGTCGACAACTCGCACTCGAACTGCGTCAAGAACACGTCACCTGGCTCCGCAATACGATCAAGCACTGCTTTTACGTCGTCGGCTGTGCGTGCGTGATTAGCTCCGTGGTCCAAAATGATACGGTTATCGCCGCCCACGCGCACAATCACGGCAACGCCCGTGGAGACTCCAGACAACTCATCTACCTGCTCTGCATTGACTCCGTAGCCAATAAGAGACTGCTTGAGATCTTGTCCGAACGAGTCAGTGCCAACCGCGCCAATCATGTGAACATCCGCGCCCATTCGAGCCGCAGCAACAGCCTGATTAGCGCCCTTTCCACCTGGGCTGGTAACAAGGTTTTTGCCACCAATAGTCTCGCCTTGCTGGGGCATCTTATCTGCCTCGATGGATATATCCATGTTGAGGCTTCCAAACACAATCACTTTGCCCATGTGAGATCCCTTCCTTGCAAGAGTGCAACGCTCGACGTTGCAGGTAAACAGTTCGGTTCGGCACTCACCGCGATGTGCAACGCTCTTCTCGACGTTGCAGCCCGACGTTCTTCTCGACAGTATGTATTAAATAAATGTCCTGTTTATAGGGTATATAGTAATTACTTGACCAATCTCGTCAACCCAACTACTCTTAGAGTGCTTGAGTGGACGGACGTTCATTTTTTAAGTGACGCTGCTCTTGCAAAACACCTAATTTTAAGGAGGTGCTTTATATGCCTGGTCGAAGTAGCGGCTTACGTATGACAGCCGACGATGATTCTGTTCATGTGCGTATGGGATATAAAGAAACCTCTCATAAAAAGTTTTAGATTTAATTTCAACTGAATTGAAACTAAAAGAGCTCTTATAGGCTTATACATTTACAGATTTACCTGCTCGTTTGCAATTGAATCGATTCTGTAGACATATAAATCTATGCCTCGGTTTCAGACCATTCTGTTTCAAATCTCGCACATAACAGAACGCTTTCAGTTTGCGTCATACACCAACCAGTTAGTCACTCGTTTCCACTAATCATCGGAGGTGCACATGGCAATCATGAAGCGCACAACTCAAACAAAGACAACTCAGACCAGCTCAGGAGAGCTTGGACAGTCCCTGACCTTCGCCGCAACTCACTCGGCAAAGAGCGTCTGTAGAAAATTCCACACCACTCCGGACGGCCTTGCCCTTGACATTGCGCAGGCAAAATACGACCTCGACGGGCCAAACGTCATTACCAGCGCCGCCGAAGAGCCCTTTATCATCCGCTTGCTCAAGAGCTTTGCAAGCCCTTTTACCTTTATTTTGATTGCCCTCGCAGGCATTTCTTACGTCACCAACGTAGCGCTTGCCGCAGAGGGCGAGAAGGACCCTTCAACTGTCATTATCATTGCGACAATGGTGCTTATCTCCGGAATCATCGACTTTGTCCAGAGCTCCAAGGGAGCCTCGGCAGCGGCTGCGCTCTCCAAAATGGTAACCTCCACCACAAGAGTTATCCGTCGCCCCATCGACTTTGATGACACGGGCATTGAGCAGGGCTTAAACCAGAACTCCGACCAAGAGCTTAACCAAGACCCAGACGCCAACGCGGATGACCTCGCGGACTTCGAGGAAGACGCCGCTTATGAAGACACCGCTGACGAAGACGCTGCCGATGAAGACGAAGCTCCTGAAGAGCCTGAATTTGCCTCTGCTCTGGGAGAAGAGATCCCCTTTGAACAGGTAGTTGTTGGCGATATCATCCGCCTTGCCTCGGGAGACATGATTCCTGCAGACTGCCGCGTTCTGGACGCCAAGGATCTCTTTGTCAACGAGACCGCGCTCACCGGAGAATCAGAGTCCGTTGAGAAAACTGCTGGTGTAGTACACGCTCGCCGTCGCGCGGATGGTACACGCTATCCCCTCTCGCTCTCTGAGTGCACAAACCTGCTGTTTGCCGGTACTACCGTTCAGTCGGGAAGTGCCACGGTAGTGGTAATTACAACAGGCAATAAAACCTACGTAGGCACTATGTCCGAGCTGCTTCAGCAGCCTTCTGGCGAGACCAGCTTTGACGAGGGTCTCAAATCCGTCTCTAAAGTGCTTGTCTCGTTCATGCTTATCATGTGCCCTATTGTGTTCTTTGCAAACGGTTTCCTTAAGGGTGACTGGTTTGACGCGCTGCTCTTCAGCGTTTCCGTTGCCGTTGGCATTACCCCTCAGATGTTGCCCGTCATTGTGACCACTTGCCTTTCTCGCGGTGGAACGCAAATGGCTAAGCAGGACGTTATTGTCAAGAACCCAGCGGCAATCCAGAACCTGGGCGCCATGGACATCCTGTGCACCGACAAGACCGGCACCATCACCGCAGACGAGGTTGTGCTTGAGCGCCACCTCAACATTCTGGGCGAAGAGGATCTTCGCGTGCTCCGCCGTGCGTACCTGAACAGCTATTTCCAGACGGGACTTCGAAACCTCATCGACAACGCAATCATCAAAACTTCAAACGACGAGCTTCCCACTAACCTTCTGAGCATTGAGTACGAGAAAATCGACGAGGTCCCGTTTGACTTTGAGCGTCGCCGCATGAGTGTTGTGGTAAGAAACACAAAAACTGACAAGACGCAAATGATCACCAAGGGTGCCGTTGAAGAAGTCCTCAACGCATGCTCCTTTGTTGACTTGGACTCAGAGATTAAACCACTTACACCCGCCCAGCGTAAAAGCGTTATGGACCGCGTTTACCAGCTCAATCAGGAAGGCATGCGCGTGGTTGGTGTTGCTCAGAAGAGTGACCCTCGTGGCGTTGGCGAGTTTGGCGTAGACGATGAGCGCGACATGGTGCTCATTGGCTACCTGGCCTTTTTGGATCCACCAAAAGAGAGTGCTCGCGAGGCAATTGCCAAGCTCAACCAGAGAGGCGTGCAGGTCAAGGTGCTTACCGGCGATAACGAAGGCGTCGCAGCTGCCGTATGCAAAAAGGTGGGCATTCACGTTGACGAGCTTTTGCTTGGTAGCGACGTAGAGAACCTTAACGATGAGCAGCTCAAAGAACGTGTCGAGAAGACCCAGCTCTTTGCAAAGCTTTCCCCTATGCAAAAGGCTCGTGTTGTCTCTGCACTCAGGTCCAACAACCACGTGGTCGGCTTCATGGGCGACGGCATCAATGACGCTGCTGCAATGCGCTCCTCCGACGTAGGAATTTCCGTCGACACCGCTGTTGACGTGGCAAAAGAGTCCGCTGACATCATTTTGCTGCAGAAGGATCTGCTGGTACTTGAGCACGGTGTTGAAGAGGGCCGCAGAACCTACGGCAACACCATCAAGTACATCAAGGCAACCGCAAGCTCCAACTTTGGTAACGTGCTATCCGTTTTGGTGGCCAGCTTCTTTTTACCATTCTTGCCAATGAGCGCGCTTCAGCTGCTCCTGTTGGGTCTTGCATATACCGTTACCTGCATTGCGATTCCTTGGGATAACGTTGACGATTCGTTCCTCTCAAGCCCTCGCTCTTGGGATGCTCATTCGATTACAAACTTTATGCTTTGGATTGGACCTGTTAGTTCAATCTTTGATGTACTGACATTCGTTCTCATGTTCTTTGTAGTCTCTCCCGCTCTTGCAGGAGGAACCTGGGCAGAACTTACCGCAGCTGGAAATACCACAGCTCAAGCACTCTTTATTCTGTCTTTCCAAACAGGTTGGTTTATTGAGTCCATGTGGACCCAGACCTTTGTTCTCCACGCACTTAGAACTAACAAGATTCCGTTTATTCAGAGCATGCCATCGGCATCGCTGCTTGCTCTAACCACCGCGGGAATCATTGTGGTCAGCGCTCTTCCATATCTGCCGGTGTTCGCTCAGCCCTTGAGTCTTGTTGCGCTACCTTTATCATTCTTTGGGTGGCTAACTGCACTCATGAGCGGGTATATGGTTCTTATCACCATAATCAAGAGCCTCTACGTTAAGCGATTTGGCTCTCTGCTCTAACCTTGCTCCAGGAAGGACCACGATGGACGTAAAAGAAGCCATGGACCAGCGCATTTCCCTTCGCGCCTACGACCAAAAGCCTATTGAGCAAGAGAAACTCTCTCAGCTCCAAGAAGCCATTGACGTCGCAAATGCTCAGATGGCAGAGGTTGCACCCGATCACCCCGCAATCCTTACCATCGAAGGTCCTCACCTCGAGGATGGCACCTCCGTCCACATGAAGAACAGGTCTATTGTCGGCCCCATTTACCACTACGTAGCAGGTTATTGCGAAGACGCAATTGCCCGTGAGCTCATCGGTTACTATGGCGAGAAGATCGTTCTTCTCGCCACTCAGCTGGGCATTGGCTCATGCTGGATTGCCGAGACCATGGACTGGAAGACTGTGGCTCGCGACGAGTACAACGGCCTTAAGCTGGGCATTATTATCTCCATCGGATACGCTCCAGAGAAGATTCCGCTCAAGCAGGAGGGCATTCGTACCGCAATTCGCCTGCGCACCAAGAAGCCTGCGCAGATTATGACGGCAAACGGCCAGCCAACTGAGCCAGAGAAGATGCCCGAGTGGTTTAACCGCGGCATTAATGCGGTTTTGGCATGTCCGACCGCCATCAACAAGCTTCCCGTTGTATTTGACCTGACAGATGGCGTGGTAAGCGCATCTATGCCTAACCAGCGCCACCTTGTCCAAGACTACGACCTGGGCATCTCCAAGCTGCACTTTGAACTTGCCGCCGACCTTAAGGGTACGTGGGAGCTTGGTCAGCCTGGTCGCTTCATCGTTTCCGAGTAACACGTTCTCCGAGCAACGCCTCAGCTCACCGCAGCACCAGCTCATAGCCGTCCAACAGCGTACCTCCAGCTCACCAGAGCACCACCAACAAGAAAGGACCTCACATGGCCTGTTCCGCACAACACGTTGCAAACAAAGTTCTCTCGTCCTACCAGTGGAGACTTGCAACCAAAAAGTACGACCCTACCAAAAACGTCTCTGACGAGGACCTTGACGTAATTCTCGAGGCTGCTCGTCTGGCACCAAGCTCTTACGGTCTGGAGCCCTGGCGCTTCCTGGTTGTTAATCTGCGAGAGGATCAGGCTTCTGAGCAGTCACTTCGCCTTAAAGAGAAACTTTACGAGCCATGCTATGGTGCTCGCGCATCCCTTAACGGCGCTCACTACCTGGTTATTCTTCTTGCTCGCAAGAACGTCAACGCAGAGTCTGCTTACGTCAAGCACATGATGCACGACATCAAGCAGCTTCCTGCAGACTTTGAACCAACCTATGCGGCTGCTTTCAAAAACTTCCAGGAGAACATGTTTGATCTGGTAGGCAACGAGCGTGCGACCTTTGACTGGGCTTGCAAGCAGACCTACATTGCGCTTTCGAACATGCTTACCATGGCCGCTATGATTGGCGTCGATAGCTGCCCAATCGAGGGCTTTAACCGCGAGGCTGTTGATAAGATTTTGGAAGAAGAAGGTCTCCTCGACGGCGGCCAGTACAACGACTTTGGCGTTTCCTGCATGCTTAGCCTGGGCTATCGTGATATGGATCCTGTCCAGAAGCGTCGCCAACCAGCCGAGGATGTTATCGTCAAGCTGTAAAGCGTTATTACACTAACTTTTGAGCTGCCTCCTATTTCCCAACACCGGAGAAATAGGAGGCAGTTTGTTTAGCAGGCAATTCTTTGTTGAGTGGGAAAACCTTTGCTATTTAGGAAGCTTATTGCTCGTGCGAAACACGGTTGCACATAGCTTGGTCGCCTGCCATTTTGGCGCCAACTGGCCTTTTTTGGCGCGAAGTAACTTACTTTGTTCCAAAAATGGCCCATTTCAGTGCAAAGTGGTAAAAAACGCGTTTAGTTGGGGTATGCAGGATTGGTAAACTTCTATGCAATCGTTTTACCAGCGGTTTTAATTGGACGAATTTTTCGTGAACATTCACATTATTTCTGAACTGCTTAAACGTAAATGCCAAAATGACAAAACTAAAAAATTATCCCCAACTAAACGGGTTTTTTACCCAAAACAGCACCCTCTGAATGACATATCAATTTCTTGATTAGTTTTTGTGCATATTAAGCGGTCTTTATGCACGCGAGGTACATTCGTACATTTTGAGCGCCCTGTAAGCCTCGCTCGCTCAGTACGCCTCGCGCGATCCGTCGCGCCATACACGCCGCTTAACCACGGTGTGTATGGTGCGCTCACATAATCAGCTCAACTAGCAGAAAACCGTTGGCTACCTGCGGATAAACCTAAAGCCTCGACCGGAGTGGATGTACGGCAAGAAAGCGCGATCTTCCTCGCAGATACTACCTGCAACGTTGTCGCGAGCATCAAGCTCCAAAAGACCTCGAGCAATCGAAAGCTCGCCCGCATAACGGCCATATGCCTTGCTACTTACCAAGATGGCACCAGTGGCAACAGTCTCCCAGGTAGAAGGCTTTGCGTCGTATACGGGAGCGTCTTTCCACAGCCTGGACTCCTGCGAGCGAATAATGTACGAGCTGGAATCAGGTCGATCGGTCTGAAGTCGATCGTACAGATACTCAAATTCAGGCTTGAGCTCGGTCTTTAGCTCAATGCAGTTTTGCTCAAGCTGACCAATGCGCTTCCACGTAGCCTCAGTAACATCTGGGTCGCCAATAAGCACCACGTCAGAGTTAGCGTCGTAGAGAGCAAGCATTGCCTGAATAAGCGCATCGCCCGAAAGTCCACGGTGTTCCTCGACAGTTGGCAGTCCCTCGTAGAGAGGACCGCGGAAAACCTCACCAGGAACAAACGAGAAAATCTGGAATCCAAGCGCCGAAAGGCGTGCGTTAATCTGTGCAACGCGCTCCAGCGAAAGGCCCGTGTAGCTCTTGGGATAGTAATTGTGGCAGGCGGCAAAACGAGTGAAGTCGGCGCCAGCTGCTCGCCATGCGGAAATGTCGTCCTTGGTGATGGTCGAAGCGTTAAAGACCACGTGGAACTTGCGAGAAAGCTCTACGGTCTCTGCCGCATCAAACCCAAAGTCAAGACGCACATACGTAATGCCCAGCTCCGCAAGCTCGTCAAACTTCTGAACGCCAAGTTTGGAAAGAGTAGCAGGAGAAACATCAGCAATGAGGTTAATCTCCGCCTTCCGGCAAAGTTCCAAGAGCTTACGAGCCTCGGTGCGATAATCAATTCCCTCTTCCTCGGGAATCTGGAGAGAAGTAAAGGCGTAGTGGCATCCGGCTGCCTGCGCTTTTGCCACAACCTCAGCATTAGCTTCATATCCACTGGCAAAATACAGTGAAATTCCGGTGCGCATAGATCCTCCAAGTAAATTGCAAACGCTTCTAAAAGACGGGTTTCTCGCCAGTCGGACGCCGGGCGAGAAGACCGACGGCCAGCCAGAACGCCGGGCGAGAAGACCGACGGGCAGCCAGTCGGGCGTCGGGCGAGAAAAAAATCCCTCTTCCTAGGATACCTAAGAAGAGGGATAAACGTTTCTAAAACGTGTGGTTTTTACTCGCCGAAGACGTCGTTAATACGATCCTCGTCAACACCAAAGAACCAAGTAAGTGCAAATCCTGCAGCGTAAGCAAGAAGCATTGCAAGCAGGTAGAAGACCTGGTTACCAGGCTGGACAATCAGCAGACCAAAGAGGCCGGAGACGCCCTGGGAAACGGTACCAAGGTGGAAGAGGTAAGCAATTACGGAGCCAACACCGGAGCCAAGGCATGCGGTGATGAATGGCTTACCAAGAGGCAAGGTAACTGCGTACATAAGAGGCTCGCCAATGCCGAGCATACCAACTGGGATGGACTCGGTGAGGTACTTCTTGACGCGCTTGTTCTTGGTCTTGAAGAGGATTGCAAGACCAGCACCAACCTGGCCGCCGCCTGCCATCATCAGCAGAGGAAGCAGGTAGTTGATGCCCTGAGTTGGGCCCTCTGGGTTGTTAAGCATAACGTGGATTGGGGTAAGTGCCTGGTGAAGACCAACGGAAACCAGTGGCAGGAAGGTAGAACCAAGCAGGTAAGCACCAAAGACGCCAAGCTTGTCATAGAAGAACTGAAGGACAAAGAAGATTGCCTGAGTGAGCCATGCGCCTGCAGGCTGAAGAATCAGGACAGAGCCAATGACACCGAGAATAACGGTGCAAAGTGGAGTCAGGAAGGTGTCAAGAACGCTTGGCATAACCTTGTGCAGGTTCTTCTCCAGGAATGCAAAGAAGATTGCGCAGATGATTGCACCAATCATGCCGCCTGCTGCTGCGTTGAACAGGTCAGAGGAAGCGACGATAAATGCGCCCTCCTTGAAAGCAACAGTTGGGAGGCTGAATGGAAGGTGAACCAGACGAGTTGCAACGCCGTCAACAGTCTTGGAAGCAAGAAGAGGCATACCAGCGTTAGCAATGGAGAGTGCACCAGCCATAGCACCAAGAACGCGAGAACCGCCAAACTCCTTGGCAGCGTTCTCACCAGCGAGAACTGGCAGGTAAGCAAAAAGTGCCCAGCCCATGGTCCAGATAGCTGCGAACCACCACTCGTTGGCAAAAGCCTTACCAGTGGAGAAGTTGATAACGTTGATGATACCGTTGATCAGACCTGCAGAAATGATGCCAGGAAGCAGTGGAACAAAGATGTTAGCAATCTTCTTGAGGAAGCGCTGAACAGGCTTGTTCTCGTACTTAGCCTTCTGAGCTGCCTTGTTGTCCTTAGCTGCGGATACAACGTCGTCCTCAGATGCGTCACCAGCAGCAACGCCGGTAAGCTTGGAGAACTCAACAATAACCTTGTTGACAACGCCAGGACCAAGAACAACCTCAAGGTACTCTGCATCCTCGACCAGACCCATGACACCGTCGATAGCCTTGATGGCCTCGGAGTCAACCTTTGAAGGATCTGCGGTCTTAATGCGGAGCCTGGTCATGCAGACCATGTTGCTCTGAACATTTTCTTTGCCACCGACGGCAGCAAGAATCTGTTCTGAAAGCTTGGTGTAATCCATACTTTCCTTCTTTCTCTCGTTGCGATGTTGCAACAAATACCTATCAAGAATACATAAAAAATGAACTTGGCGGTACAACAATCCATACCTGTGGTTCATTGTTTCATGTTTTGACCTAATTTGAACGCCCTGTTACTGCAGGTAAATTAAGCGTTTTTCAAAACTTACCGACCACTTGCGCGTCATGCTGATACCACTGACCGATGTAACTGAAACAAAATGCTCACGCGCGTGTCATTTGTTACAACTGCGATTACTACAGTGCACCTCTGACATGACCATGAGCTGCCTCGAGCTTAGCTTTTGCCTCTTCAACAGGCATCTTGGTCAGCAGCATGACAATAGCAAGCTTTGCATTACCATCAGCTTGCTCAAGTGCCTGAGCTGCCTCTTCACGAGTACAACCCGTTGCCGCCATGGTGATGTTCTGTGCACGAACTACCAGCTTCTTGTTAGTCTGCTGCACGTCAACCATGAGGTTCTGATATGCCTTGCCCACACCAACCATAGAACCGGTAGAAATCATGTTCAGAATCATCTTCTGAGCGGTACCGGACTTAAGACGCGTGGAGCCTGTGAGCACCTCAGGTCCACAAGAAGGCTCAATGGCAAGCTCTGCCTCTTTGCCCACCTCAGAGCCCTTATTGCAGGCAATAGCAACGGTCTTGCAGCCCAAAGAACGAGCATAGCGCAGGCCACCAATTACGTAAGGTGTGCGACCACTAGCTGCAATTCCAATAGCAATGTCGTTCTTGTTCAGACCAATCTTCTTGAACTCTTCTTCGCAAAGCTCAAGAGAATCTTCCGCGCCTTCAACTGCACGTACAAAGGCCTTCTCGCCACCGGCGATAAGACCAACAACCACGTCAGGAGAAACGCCAAAAGTAGGCGGACACTCAACCGCGTCTAAAACACCCAGACGGCCTGAGGTTCCAGCGCCAAAATAGACGATTCTGCCGCCAGCTTCAAGCGAGGAAACTGCCCACTCAACTGCCTGTGCTACCTGGGGAAGAACCTCTTTGACGCCAGCAACCACGTTGAGGTCTTCCTGGTTCATAACGCCGACCAGCTCAAGCGGTGTCATCTGATCCAGGTCCATGGTGTTGGGGTTTCTTGTTTCGGTGACAAGTTTTGTTAAATCAATCACGTTTCCACCTTCTGTGTTGTGATTTTTACGCACTATTACGCAATGACGTCGTTGGCTATACCAGGCAAATCTTGATCAGAAGAAAGCGTATTGACATGCTCGGCTGAATCCAACTTGCCAATATAGTTTGTCGAGAAACGCTTAACGCTCTTCTCGTAATTTCTATTTACATAGGCTGCAAAGAGCGCATCTACAACGTTGAGCTGGGCAATTCTTGAAGACATGGCGCCGCTTCTCATGATGTGCTCAGTTTCCGCAACTCCTAAAACGTAGTCGGAGCGGTGAATGAGCTCTGAATCAATGCCGCCGCGAGTGATGGAGACCACCTTGGCACCGTTTGCCTTTGCAATCCACGCACACTCAATGGCTTCTCGCGTAAGGCCTGAGTAGCTGACCACAATAGCAAGATCTTCTCGCCCCATGTTTTTAGCGTAGAGCATCTGAGAGTGGTAATCGTCGCTCAAATTGCAGTTGATGTTAAGGCGCATGAGTTTGAGCTGCAGATCTCTTGCAACCAGAAGAGAAGCTCCCATGCCAAAGAGGCAGATGGAATGGGCCTGCATCATAAGTGAAACAACTGAGTCAACAACCTGAGCGTCAAGCAATTGTCTGGTAAGCTCCAGCGAAGAAATGTTCTTTGCTGTAACTTTTTCGATGATCACATCAGTGCTGTCACCTGCGATAACACCGCCGACAGCAATATCGTTGCTTTTATTGCTTACTGCCAGCTCGTAAATGAGCGCCTGCTGGAACTCTTTATAGCCACCGCAGCCAAGCTTCTTGCAAAGCCTGACAACCGTTGATGCAGATGTATACGTTTGAGCTGCTAGTTTATGGATTGATTGACCAACTGCCGCCTCTGGATCCGACAAAATATAGTCGACAATATCGCGTTCAGCTGAACTAGCATTCTTGCGATACTCTTCCAGACGTAGACGAACACCTCTCACGCAATCACCTCCGGCCGTCCAGTTGACTAAAACGTTTGACTATATTGTTTCACGATGCCATAAAAATTTCATCTGTAAAGTAGGCAGTGCCGTAAACGGTAGTATTGCATGCGCAAGTGTAAGCGCGCTCAATGCGCGTTGCATGCGCGACTGCTCATGTTTTCCCAGCATAATACGGGGACAATTGTCGCAAAAACTGAGCCTTGATTTGGGTACGTTACTATCACTTCATAAAAACTTTTACTACTGAGTAGACATTTGACCACGTAAAACCTGATTAAAATATTTCATCTTTGCCTAAAAAATTCAAATTTAGATACCATTGACAGCTTTTTTGATACCACTCGCAGTACGTTAACGTACCCATTATTTCATCTTGGACAAACTAGCTGCAATTTTGATGAAACGCACGTCATCATAAGCGCAAATTATCTCAGCCAATTGAGATAGCAGGTGTTTCACCTAAGGCAAAACCGAAGGAGACGATATGCGCACCAACGAAGATTTGCACCAGAATCAAAACGCTCACTCTGAGCACTCATCTAACGCAGGCTCCCCTGCTGGACAGACCAGAAGGCAATTTCTGAGCAGAAGTGCTCTTGGTCTAGCCGCTCTAGCAGGTCTTGGCCTTACCGCCTGCCAGACAAAGAATGGCGCAACTGCTGCTAAGGGAACCGCAAAGAAGGTTGACTCTGTAGACGGAACCTTCCAGTACGAGAAGGTCTTCCCTGTTCTCAACGACAACGAGGCCTTTGACGACTCTCTTGTTACCAACCAGCTCAACAGCTTTGTTTGCTTTGCTGGTCAGGGCACCGTCTATGTAAAGAGCTCCGAGCCTCAGAGCTTTGCGCTCTTTGTAAACGGTCACCAGGTTCCAACCGACAAGCTTGACAGCTCTTCCTGGAACCAGATTGACATCTCTGACGTAACCGTCAACGGCGATAACCGCCTGCAGGTCAGCACCGTTAAAGAGACTCAGGCAACCTTTGAGGTCAAGATTGGCTACCCAACCCTTATTGACGGCACCAAGGATTACGCTGACAACGACAACTTCAAGCTGATTGACCAGATTATCAACGCAGAGATTGCCAACGGCTTTACCTCAGCTCAGCTGGTAGTTACCAGGTACGGCAAGATTATCAAGAAGACCAACTACGGTAACGTCAATTCTTACAACAAGGACGGCTCTCGCATCAAAGACGGCAAGGCTGTTGATGACAACACCCTCTACGACCTGGCCTCTAACACAAAGATGTATGCCACTAACCTGGCAATTGAGAAGCTGGTTACCGACGGTCAGCTGGACGTTTCCAAGAAGGTTCAGGAGTACATTCCAGACTTCAAGGACCAGGAGGGCGATAAGATCCTGGGCAAGAATGACCTTACCGTTCGTGAGATTCTTGAGCACCAGGCTGGATTCCCACCAGATCCTCAGTACCACAATCGCAACTACAACCCAGAGAAGCCTGACGATCCTCAGCCAAACGCAAACCAGAAGCTGTACTCTCAGAATCGCGACGAGATTCTGCAGAAGATCATCGAGACCCCTCTGCAGTACGTCCCAGGTACTAAGACTGCCTATTCCGACGTAGACTACATGCTTCTTGGTTTTATCATCGAGAAGATCACCAACAAGCGCCTTGACCAGTACGTTAAGGAAGCTCTCTACGAGCCACTGGGACTCAAGAACGTCACGTTCAACCCACTGGACAACGGCTTCAAGGCTGACGGAATCGCAGCTACCGAGCTTAACGGTAACACTCGCGACGGCCTGATTACCTTTGACAACATGCGTACCGACACCATTCAGGGCACCGTCCATGACGAGAAGGCCTACTACGCCATGGGTGGTATCTCTGGTCACGCTGGTCTATTTGCCAACGCTTCCGACCTGGCTGTTCTTGTCCAGACCGTTATGAACCGTGGTGGCTACGGCAACACCATGCTCTTCAGCGAGGACGTTCACGACCAGTTCATCAAGCCAAAGGACACCAGCGTCACCTACGGTTTGGGCTGGAGACGTAAAGGTCACATTGGCTACCAGTGGGCCTTCTCGCCAATTGCAAACGCAGCAACCGTTGGCCACACCGGCTGGACCGGCACGCTTACCGTCATTGACGTCTACAACAACACCAGCTTGGTACTGCTCACTAACACCAAGAACTCGCCTGTCATTGACAACAAGGTCAATCCTAACGACTTTGTGGGCAACCACTTCCTGACCGGTGGCTACGGTGTTGTTTCTACGCTGGCATTTGATGGCCTTGACGACGCAAACGCCGAGGGCAACAACGCCAAGCTCATGGACATGGTCATTGCCAAGTACAAGCTCATTCAGGCCGAGGCAGATTATCAGACTGACCCCGATAAGGCTTCCCTGAAGGCATTGCTTGAGGTCTGCGACCAGAGGAAAGACTCCAAGGTTATCAAGGACTTCCAGGCAAGCGATCTGTACAAGACCATCTCGGAGTTTGTTGGAAAGTAGCACGCGGAAACCGCTTACCGGCAGAGGCTTCGCTCAACGGTGAGAAGTGACTCCTTACGTAAAGCTCGTGTAAACAAGCTGCGAAGCGGGAATAAACGCAGTACACGAACAAGGTACGATACACATCTTGTCTAGCAACGGCCCTCTCCTCCGTCTAGACACACCAAAGCCCGGATGCTATTGCGCGGCATCCGGGCTCTTTTTGTGCGCACGTGCGCGCACGCTGGGCTTTCGAGCGCGCGGGTTTCTCGGCAGGTGCACCGCGAGCTGCGTGGGTTTCTCGGCAGGTACGACGCAAGCCTGAAAAGTGCATGAAGTCTGAGTGAATTTGCTCAGACTTGGCGAGAAAAAACGGCAAAACCACTCAGACATGGTGCACTTTTCCGGCAAATCATTCAGACTTGGCGAAAAAATCAGGCTCCCTGAAGGAAGTTCCCTGTGCGTTTTAAGACCCAACTGAGGCTTGTTTGAAACGCTCCTGAAAAGTAAAAAGAATCTGTATTTGAGATACAGATTCTTTGATGAAATCAGGCAAATCCACAGTTTCTTTTGCGTTTTTAGGCAAGAATTACAGATTCTTTGCAGAAATCAGGCGCGCTTGCGGTCACGAACTTGCGGACGCGCTATGTGGGCGAACGCGCCATGCGGTTGCGAGCAGGACGAGCGCGCAGGTCGGGCGCGTACGCTAGGCGTACAGCTTACAGTGCGGCGAGAAAATCCTCTGCCTGCTGAGCAATTGCCTGGTGAACCTCGGGCTCTGGCTCCCAAGTTCCCTCAGTCCAGGCAGTTACAGGGAGCGAGAAACCATTGAATGGTTCAACTGGCTTGGTGTGCAGGGCCAGGAACTGCTGCTTTACTACAGCGAGCGATCCTGCGGTCTTGTTTCTACCACCAACGCCACTTGCGGTAACAACCTTACCAGCGATGGCGGTCTCAGACTTCTTCTCGTATTCAGAAGTGAGCGGACGGCTCAGCCAGTCCAGGATGTTCTTAACGGTACCGGGGATGCTGTAGTTGTACTCTGGGGTAAAGAGCCACACGCCGTCAGCAGCCATGACAGCATCCCTGACTTTCTGAACACCTTCAGGAGCTGGGAATTCTTCGTCTTGGCTGAGCAGAGGGACGTCCAAAACATCAACAACCTCGATCTCTGCCTTGCCTTCGAGTGCCTTTGCAGCAACCTGACTTAGCGTCTTGTTGAACGAGTTTTTACGGCCGGAACCAATGATAAATACAATTTTCTTCATGAGCAGACCTCTCCGTGAGTGCTACGTAAATATAAAAATCATGCACGAGCAAAGCCTGCCCGTACATGATTCGTGTACCCAAATGTTATTTCTGTAGTCGTATTTAGCAGAAGTCCGAGAAATTCGCACAGCTCTCAAGCGCTTTTACCACCTGCTCAAGACCGG
>CALKRF010000143.1 GCA_937990665.1 uncultured Atopobium sp. | reverse complement strand
CTCAACCAGAACCTCAACCAGAACCAGAGCCCACTCCAGTAGTGCCTGCATCTGATGCAACCCAAACTCCTGCACCAAGGCGCGAGAAAAGCGTTCTGCCTAATACAGGTGACGCAAGCTCGGTAGCAGGTGTTTTCGCAGCAGCTGGCACTACTCTTGTTGCACTTGGTCTCCGCAGGAAAATGCAGCAGTAAATAGTCTCTCCTAGTAGAAATAAATCCTTATGCCTAAGTATTTTCACAACAGAACAAAGCTCCTTATTCTTTCCGGTGCTCTTGCAGGAGCATTGGTCTTCTCGTCAACATTTTCTTCTCTTGCGCTTGCAGAGGGTACTGAGGTGACAGAAGCAACCGCAATTACTGCAACAACTGCAACTGACGATGCAACTGAAACAACCGTCACAGCTGAGACAACCGTCTCGACCGAGTCATCCGCTACAACTGAAGCAGTCACCGCAGCTGAGACGACTGCGACAACTGAGACAACCACTTCAGCTGAAGCTGCTGCCAACACCACCTCAACAGATGACAATGGTGCAACAATCGTTCGTTTTTATGACCCTGCAGTTGGTTGGAACACTAGGATCAATCTTGTTGTCGGCGCATACGGCACTCAATACAACGGAAATGCCTATATCCCTGCAACGATTTCAGACGATCATAAGAGTTTTACTTTTGATGGAAATATTCAGCGAGATGGTTACACGCTGGTAGGATATTCGTCAGAAACACTTCTCGGTAATCAAAGGGATAACGCTACTCCAGACCAGTCGATGCCTTACACCGTTGATGCTAATGGATTTGTTCACGTGAATTTTGCTGATATTACTGCGTGGTCCGTCACTGATGACCTTCGTGATGACACTACAACTTACTATTACTTTTTCGCTCCGCTTTGGGCGCCAAATCCTGAACCAGAGCCAGCACCAGAGCCTGAGCCTCAGCCAGAGCCAGAGCCAGAGCCCGCTCCAGTTGTGCTTGCCTCTGATGCAACCCAAACTCCTGCACCAAGGCGCGAGAAGAGTGTTCTGCCTAATACAGGTGACGCAAGCTCTGTAGCAGGTATTGTTGCAGCACTTGGTGTAGCGCTGACCGCATCTGGTCTCCGCAAGAAAATGAAGTAATAAACTGCAAGAGCTAATAAGTAACAAATACGCCTCTAGAAATAAGATTTTTGAACTGCCTCCTATTTCTTGGACACGAGAA
>CALKRF010000142.1 GCA_937990665.1 uncultured Atopobium sp. | reverse complement strand
CTTCATTTCTTGCTTGGTAACTTTAGGAGCAAACGTTACTTCTCGCTCATCTTGTGCATGCCACTCAAGAGAGCCTTCCTTGAGCTCAGAAAGAGCCTCAGACAGTGCGTCAGCACCCAAATGCGCTAGAGCGTCAGTGAGCTGCTCGGTGTTTTTAGAGCCAACCTCACACGACGCCTGTTTGCACCAATCTCCCGCGTCAAGCTCGTGCGCAATCCTCATGATAGAAACGCCAGCAACCGTGTCACCCGCAAGGATGGCACGCTGTATTGGTGCAGCCCCTCGCCAGCGAGGCAGCAGCGATGCGTGAACGTTCAGGGCGCCATAAGGCGCAAGAGAGATAACTTCATCTGGCAAAATGCAGCCAAAAGCAACCACACAGAGCGCTTCTGGTTGTACCTCTTGCATGGAAGAAACTACTTCTGGAGTCATGCGGTTTGCCTCAAGAACGGGCAATCCAAGCTCTTGTGCGCATTCTTTTACGGGAGATGGCTCAAGCGTTTTACCACGACCGCGAACGGCATCTGGCCTTGTAATGACTAGAGCAACCTGGTGGTCATGAGCAAGTTTTTTGAGCGATGGAACAGCAAAATCTGGAGTTCCCATAAAGACTACGCGCATGTCAACTCCTAATAGTCTGTTTGACCAGGACGGGCACCAGAAGCCAGTGCCTCTTTGTACTCCTGTAGTGTCTCCATACGAGCACCTGGTCCCAGGTGATCTGGCATGGTTACGCCGTTGATGTGGTCAATCTCATGCTGCAAACAAACGGCGAGAAGATCTCCTTCTGCCTCGTAGCGCATCAGATCGCCCTCGAGGTTATATGCGTGAACGACAACATGGCTTGGGCGCGTAACCGGAACAGTAATGCCAGGGAACGAAAGACAGCCCTCTTCGTATACACGAGGCTCGCCATCTGCAACTTTAATCTCTGGGTTAATGAGCACAAAAGGGTTCTCTTGGCCGTTAGGATAGTCAACATCGATGACTACCATGCGCTTCATATAGCCAACCTGAGGTCCAGCAAGACCAACGCCGTCGGTGGCATACATAACCTTGAGCATGTGCTCGGCCATTTTGCGGACATCGTCGTTAATATCGTCAATCTCTTCGCACTCTTGGCTCAGACGAGGGTCTGGCCAAAGTACCATATCATCAGCTTCAGAACTCATTCCTATCCTTACATCATGTCGTAAGCGTCAACATCTAATGTCATGTTGATACCCACTCTTTTATCAAGTGAAGCAGCACACTCAGAAAGAATTTCTCCCACCTGAGCGTCCACGGGAGATTTTACTAAAATATGTCTGCGATACTTATCTTTTACCTTGGCTTTTACACAATCAGCAGGACCCAAAATCTCCCATCCTGTTTGCGCGTCTAACTTTGTATGCAGCGCCTCTGCCATCTGGTCCGCTACGCGACGAACTTCTTTTTCTGAAGCGCCCCAAAAAAGCACATTAGACAAGCGCGAGAAGGGCGGATAAGCCCCCTCTCTTCTTTCTTTAAGTTCTGCATCAAGAAACGAGCGTCTGTCATGTGTAACTACAGAAGCAATAGCAGGATGTGTTGACCAGTACGACTGAATGATGACCTTACCTGGCTTTTCTCCCCTGCCCGCACGACCAGCAACCTGCTCTAGCAAGTCAAATGTTCTCTCTGCTGCTCTAAAATCTGGCAGCTTAAGCATGGTATCGGCGTTGATAACACCAACCAAGGTGACATCAGGAAAATCTAGACCCTTTGCAATCATCTGCGTACCAATGAGCACCGCTCCAGGAGTTGCATCAAAAAGCTCAAGAAGACGCTGATGTTCACCTTTTTTAGCCGTGGTATCGGCGTCCATACGAATAATTGGCGCATCGCTGCCAAGCAGAAGCTTGAGCTCATCTTCTACACGCTGAGTTCCCACACCATATGCACCCATATAACGGCTGCCGCAGTTTGGACATTTGCTGGAAGGGTTGGGATACGCATGCTGAGACCACTGTCTGCCGCAACTGTGACAAACCAGAGAATGCGTGCGCTCATGATACGTGAGAGACGTCGAGCAGTGCGGACATTCGGGCACACAGCCACACTCGCGACACATCAAAAAGTTTGCAAATCCTCGACGATTAAGGAGTAGAACGCTTTTCTCGCCACGCTCTGTTGTCTCCTGCAACGCCTCAGCAAGAGCTGCCGAGAAGACCGATCTGCCTCCGTTTTTGAACTGGGAAGCCATATCAACTACCTGGACCTGCGGAAGAACCGCCACGCCAGGCCTCTCGGTCATGGCGACGCGTGTCCAGTTAGTGCCACGCCAGCTTCCTTGAGCCGTTCGATATAAGCTCTCAAGCGAAGGTGTTGCAGAACCAAGCACCAGCGCAGCACCGCGGAGACGCGCCATCTGAGCAGCAACTTCTCTTGCGTGATAGCGTGGAAGTGAATCTTGCTTGTATGAAGCCTCGTGTTCCTCGTCAATGATGTACAGTCCAGGGTTTTGGATGGGCGCAAACAAAGCAGATCGTGCACCTACTACCACGCGGGCTCTACCCTGTCTGATTAAATCCCACTGGTCAAAGCGCTCGCCAAGCGAAAGCTTTGAGTGAAGAACGGCTACCTGCTCACCAAAACGCGAACGGAATCGGCCAACTGTTTGCGCGGTAAGAGAAATCTCAGGGACAAGCACCACAGCACCCTTGCCAGCTGCTAAGGTCTTCTCAATAGCAGAGAGATATACCTCGGTTTTACCTGAGCCTGTTACACCATCAATGAGCACAACATCGCCCTGAGCAACAGTTTGCGCAGTCTCGATTGCTGCAAGAGCAGACTCTTGCCCCTCAGTAAGTTGCTGAGGACGAGGTGCTACGCCGCTTGAAAGCGTGGTTCCCAGACCCTCCTGTCTTCCACGAATTTGTCGCTGTGTGCGCACCTCAACGATGCCTTTTTTCTGCAGTGCAGTTACTGCACTGCGAGCTCCTGGGATTGTGGCTGAGAGCTCGGATAACCTCATGGCGCCTTGCGCCAGAGCCTCAAGCACCGATCGTTGCTTGCTTGCATTTGCCGCAGGCGTAAAGTCAGCCGCCTTTTCTGTCAGCTCAACCCATCGCTCATCAACAGGACCGGACTTCTCACACACAAGCTGCCAGGGTGATTCTGCATCTTTTCTGGTGACTTTAACCTTTTGGCCGGGCGCTAAAAATGGATGCAAAGCGTCTGCATAACTACAGGCGTATTCTTTGCTCATCCATTCTGCTACCTGCGCAGATTGCTCATCAAACGCTGAATCTGCCAGGACTTGTGTTATCGGAAGCACACGTGAAACATCTAAACCTGAAGACACGTTGTCTGAAATGCCTACGACATAACCAACCACTTGCCTGTGAGAAAACGGCACCAAGACCGTTGTTCCTACAACTGCAGTCTCTGCCAAAGATTCTGGAATGGCATAATCAAACGTGCCAGAAAGAGCACGAGTTGGTATGTCTAAAACAACATGCGCAAAAGGCACGTTCTTGCCTCCTTAAAGCCGTGGTTGATGGTTTACATCAAACGTGTAGCGAGCAACGTGTGGCTGACCAGCTTCTTCAACCTCAACACAAACAAATGCGCACTCAACCTTAGTAAATCCGTGCTGCATCAAGACGTAGGCATAGAAGTTTGCCTGCATCTGATGATGCTCATAAATCTGAGTTGCACTAAGGCCTTTATCACCTGTTTTATAGTCAACTACCAGCGCATCTTTGCTTCCCTTATTATAAGCGAGAAGATCGATGGCTCCTTCTACATAGTTCCCATATTCAGAATCAACCTGCAGCGTAAAGGGAGACTCCGCAATAACCACATCATGAGCTAATGCTTCTTGTCTAATTGCAGAGTTGCTCCACAATTCAAGTGCTTGTTTAACTCTGGGTACTGCGCGCTGAGGAACGCTGTTCTTCAAGCACAATCTATCAATAGTTTTTTCATCAACCTTAGACTGAGTCTCAACCATAATCTGAGCAAGCTCATGGAAGGCTGAACCGAGGCTTGTTGGGTCTACTCCATCATCAGCTAATGTGTCAGGCAAAACAACGGAAGTCTCAGTTACTGGTTGAAGGTTATCCTCCTCATGTTCCTGGCGTTCTACCTGAGACTGGTCTTCAAGTTTCTGGTAAGTCTCTCCCTTGAAGTTCTCTGCCATTTGTTGATGAGCTGATGAGTAACTAAAGAAGCCTTTTCGCTGGTCATAGGTAGTTTCTGAGGTAACACTTAATCTTACCTTCTCATAGAGGTCAAACGTTTCAACAGCTTGAGAGTTTTCCTCTTCACTTGGGTTGCTATCAGAGGGTTCAGGCTTGCCCTCAAAAGGTTCAACCAACTCTAAACCTTCAACCTGAATAGGCTCATCCTTCTTGCCAGAGCCCTGAACCACACGCATACAACCAGTAAGATTTCCACCATATTCAAACTGATGCTCACCAGCAGAAAGTGGCGGCTCTTCAAACAAGGCATCTGTAATCTTGCGTGTATAACGAGGACTAATTCCCTCTTTAGTAAGGCTGATGGTTGAAGTAAGAATGACTGCTTCTCGAGCGCGTGTGAGAGCAACATACAGACGGCGGTTCTGCTCCTGCTCTTCAAACTCATTCTCTTGAGTTTCCAGGAACATTCTCCACTCAAGAAGATCCTTGCACTCATCAATACTTGTAGGAACCTCATGACAGCCATCATACAATTCATGAAGTTTTTTAGAACTGCTTGAGAATGCAATCTGATACGAATCGTCTTTTTTAACATGCAAAAATGGTTCACTGCCAGCGCCTGCCTTAGGGCCAGACACAGCTCCTACAACAGCAACAACAGGAAATTCCAATCCTTTAGAAGCATGAATGGTCATAAAAGTTACAGCGTTTTGAGTGCTGCAATGAAGCACTTTTGGCGACTCTTTAGCCGTGTTACACCATTGACTAAACGCTTTTGCGACTGAAGCTACGCCAATGCTCAGTTCCTTTTGCAAGCTATCAATTTGTTCAAGAGCTGCAAAGATATTTGCAATCTTTGACTGTCCCTCATTTCCCATCTTTTGAAGGCGAGAAATCCATCCGGCATCAAGTACTACCTTTTTAATAACGTCTGAAACTCTCTTGTTTGAAAGAGAGCTACGAGCGTTACTCAACACCTCTAAAGCATTTTTGAGCTTTGGACTTATCTCAAACGGTGGATTACATACGTCATTTACTACTGACTCTGCAATATCTCTATTGGTAATCCTCTGACCATTTTCTCCAAAATTAGTGCCCAAGAGAAGCAGGTCAGACGCATCAAGACTAAAAATCTCACTCGAGAGTACAGGAAATAGTCCCTCGTATGAATCGTACATATTTGCGAGTGCCTGTAAAAGACTACCAATCAACTGAACCTCAGGCTGCTCACCAAACGTTGAAGCTCCAGAAACCACACTTTCAATTCCAAAGGTACGAAGTGCCTCAATATAGGGCTGTGCGTTTTTAACCGATTTCATCAAAATTGCAACATCTTTTGCTTGGATCTTCTCATCCTGCATAAGCGTGTTGATTCTGTCTGCAAGTTGATACGCAACAAGCTGGCTTCTTGTGACGTCATCGCCTGGCTTAGAATTTCCTGACTTTTCAAATTTTGTGACTTCAAAATATACGCGAGGCGAATGAGCAATGAACGGAGTTGCAGGTTCTTCTCGACCAGCGGACAGATCCATAAAGTTAGGTATCATGCCATCAGCGCTACAAACCTTTGCAACAAATCGCAAAACTTCGTTGTGGCTGCGGAAATTATCTACAAGACGGGGTTGCAAATCTTCTGAAACCTCTGCTTGACGTCTAAAGAACACATCAACATCAGCACCGCGGAATCGATAGATTGACTGCTGCGCATCGCCAACTGTGGTGAGATATTGAGCATCTTTACCTGAGAGACTCTTAATCATCTGCACCTGTTGCTGGTCCGTATCTTGGAACTCATCAACCATTACAAGCTTGAACTTATCTGTGTAAACAGCTGCAATCTCTGGATGCTCTTCAAACACCTTTGCCGTTAGATGCAAAAGGTCATCGTTATCAAGGCCGCCAACAGCAAGTTTCTTCTGTTTAAAGAGCTTGTAGACCTGCTCTGCAACATCTTTCAGACACTGACCCTCAGACATGTCCTGAATAAGTCCAAATAAAGCGCTACAAACTTTAAGCCGGTACGCAGCTTCATCCTTTGCATTTTTTATTTCTTTTGAAGAACGACCGATCTTGAGTGCTTTTCCCAAAGCCTCCCAAAACGCCTGGTCAAAATCAGTGAGCGAGAGAACCAAGTGTTGCTGCAATTTACTTGAAAGTTCAGATTGAACACTTTGTAGCTGCTCTGCTTCATCCGGTTTTGTGGCAGCAATTGCACTCTTTAGTGCTTCAAGCGCAGCGTCAAGGTCTTCAAGCTCCGCTTTTAGAACTTCCAGGTCAGAGCTATCCCCTACAAATGAAATAGCATCCATTCCTACAGGAGATGACTGAGCGTACGAAATCAGCGTTTCAATACGAGACTTCAGTGCATCTCTGTTCCCTGCATAGGTTGAAAGAAACTCAGCATAGCATTCATCTTGAGAAAGCTCTCTGAGTACTTCTTCAATAGATATATTGACCAGTTGATTTCTGGTCATGTCGTTAATGATTTCAAACTCAGGATCAAGACCCAGATCAAGTGCATGAATCTTTAAGATTCTGCTGCACATACCGTGGATAGTACTAATCCACGCATCATCAACCTGCAACGCAGCACTATGCAGGCCTTCTTTTTCTAGAGCCTCTCTAACGCGCTCTTTAATTTCTGTAGCTGCAGCATTGGTAAACGTAATAATCAATGCCTCGTCAAGGCTGTTCAGATACGGCTTTCCGTCAGCTCCCGAGCCTTCTTTTAAAGCCCACACAATTCTCTGTGTAAGCGTAAAAGTTTTTCCTGAACCAGCACCTGCTGCAACAAAAAGAGGCTTATCAAGCGTCTTGATGGTCTTCTCTTGACCAGGCGTATAACGTGTATCAGCCATAGTAGCTTACCTCCTCTTGTCGCACAGTTTTACTGGACAATACTTACATGCATCCTTATCGCAAGGATTAGCTCGGACATCTCCAGAAAGCATGGCTTGAACCTTCTGAGCAATTAAATTCTCCCAAGCGTCCAAGTAGTCTGCAAACTCTGCTGAATTTTGAGACACAACCATAACCGCTTGGTCCCTGAGCTTTTTATCTTCCGGATGCATGTTCCAAATATGTTCTGTTGCCGCTTCCGTTGCCATGCCTGCAAGAGCAAATGAAGGCTTATCTTTTTGCTCTTTGGTACCCAGATAAATTGCAGCAACTGGCTCAAGCTTATACTTGGTGAGCTGTTTTCTCATAATCTGAGCATATATTGCAGACTGTACATGCCTTGGAAGGATCTCTTTTGAGAGCTCACTATCCAGGCTTAGCTTTGCTGAATAAGCCTTCAGATCATTTGTGCCCTTATGTTTATAGTCAATAATAAGTGCCTGACCATGAGCGTTTACATCTACGCGGTCAATCGAGCCTGTAAATTGAGCCCCTGCATACTCAACAACATTTTCTTCTCTACCAAAACGAAGCTCAAAGAACCTAGGCTGATAGCCAATAAAGTGCGAAGCTTCAAACTCGAGAAGATCCTTGAGATCTTCTCGTATATTCTCAACCTGTTTTCTTTCTTGAATGCTATGCGGAATAAGCTCATTTGAAGAAGCTCGGTTAATGTTGATGAATTGCTCATCCCACGCCTGGGCAAAACAGCTGTCTAACACTTGTTTTGCATGATCTAGGTTATCAGATGTAATCCTAGAGCCAGGAATGTCTTGCAAAAGTGCAGATTCAACCACTGAATCAACTTCAGCCACATCACAACCAAGTGCTTCAGCTAAAAGTGTTGCGTGTGTTAGCTCCAAAACACGATGGATAAAGGTACCTATCTGCATTGGAGCAAACTCAGTGTCTACCTGGGAAATTTTGATGCGACGTTGCGTAAACCATTTGTAGGGACACTCAAGATACGTCTCAATCTGAGAAGCGGAAAGAAGTGGTAGCCCTTCTCGCGAGACCTCTATAAGACCCTGTAATTCCTGCTCAAGGGTCTCCCTCGTCAAATGACGTGGGAGTACCACGATATTTTTGAGTTTAGGATCAATTTCCCCAGACTCAATTGTTGGAAGTTCAGCAACACGTTTTAGGTCAGTAGCTTGAGGCAACAGGTTTACCAGCACCTCTTCTTCTCCGCGAGCAACCCCTGTCTTCTTTGCATAGTCTTTGGGATAGCAAGCTTTAACTTCACTAAGAGCTACTGCATTAAAGACATCTTTTTGCTCAACCTTCTCAAATGAAACGCTGGTAGAAGCAGTTGTAAGCGCCGTATAGAAATCTCTTTGATACCGTGCAAACTCTGACACCTTAGGCATTTTACTCGCATGGCGAACAAACTCTTGAAGTGCACCGTCTGATGCTTTAACGCCAAAATTCAGCGTATCCATACCCTGGAAAATGACAGTATCAAAAGAACGTGGCTCAAAAGAATGAGCTTGGCTTACAGGAGCGATTAGCACCTGAATATCAGACTCGATACCATTAGAAACAGGCATCATGACCGTCTGGTCTTTGCAAAGCTCAATAAAAGATTTGAGTGTCTGAGGAGTGAGCTTTAATCCCGCCTCATGCAGCTCCTGCGCAGAAGAAACAATCTTACTCATTACCTTAAGCGACTCTTGGTTTTGAAGAGACTGAAATGTCAACTCTTTAGACTGAACAATCTCTGCCTGCTCATCAGATGTTTTTGTAGCTAGGTATTCAATAATGCGCTGAGCAGCAGAGCCAATTCTGCCAAGCTCAAGGCTCTTGATGGTTTCTGCGCACAAACGTGAGCTCATAGCCGCCTTAGAAAGCGTCTCAAGCACTCTAGTGGCGTACAGCGTTCTATTACCGCGCCAACTCTTATCCAGCATCCACGCGCGCTCAACGCTTATGCCTGAAATAGGAGAAATCAGATAGTCCGTAAGAGTACGTGGAGGCCACCACGACATATCTCCCATCTGATGGTCAGATGCCTGATAGTCAATGGTTTTCTCGAGTTCTGCGCGTTCACTGAGTGTGACATACGCATCAATCAAGCTAGCAAACGCACGTCCTGCAAGCGAGTCTTGAATACGCACCGAACGCCTATAGTGAGCAGCAATTCCCTTAGCTGCAAGCTTTTGCGAAAGCGCGTCCCAAACCCTTTGCGAATCCGAGGTGTACACCGCAAAGCTCTTGCATCCGGACTCTGCGCACTGAGAGATGTACCTGCTTATAGACTCTGCCTCGGCATGCTGACCCAGCGGCGACAAAAACGTTACCGCACCACTCGGCGTAACCTCATTGCCCTCCTTGGCCCTGAACACCCTGGCGAGAAGATCGTTGAGCTCCTGACTTTTTGCGGCTGACGCAACCCCCGTATCCACACGACAATCGCATCCCGGACCGCCAACCAACTCTAGCTGCTGCTCTGCTGCATAACCTGCAGGTCCTTCGGGCACGTAAAGAGAAAACACCACGTCCCGCTTCTGCGACAGCCTTCGCACAAACTTAAGGCGCGCCTCCGAAAGATCTTCAACTCGCGAGAAAACAAGTGCAGGTCCTTGCTCTGGGGTGGACTGCAATAGGTAATCCAGACACTGACACACCTCAACGTAAGACTTTTCTTCAAGCAGTATCTTGTAGCGCTCTAACACCTTACAAGCACTCATCTGGCCAGCAGAAAGTTGGCCAGAGACCACAATCTGATCAAGCTCTGAAAGATACTCTGGAGCAAGCTTAGAGAGAAGCTCCACCGTACCCTTGCTAGTAGTTAAAGTGCCTAGCTCATCAGCAGACATTCCATCCAAAATCTGCTGGAAAAATACCTTGCGAAGCGTATTTGAAAGCAGGCGATCAGAGCTTCCATACAGCTTCCATTGATCGCGCATCCACTCATCAAAAGTTGAAACATTCACGCCAACCGAGAGTTCTTGGATGGCACCAAGCTGTCTCTTAACTAACAACACAGTATCGGAAGAAGGCACAATAAGCTGAGCAGAGCCCCATCTCTCAAGCGAAGCCTCTAGCCGCTCTTTAACAGAGTTTGATAAGAAAGCACCTGTTTGTTGTTTGTACAGAAGCAAGCCCATACGTCACCTCTCCAATTTTCTTACTTCTTAAGTTACCACGCACACCGGACATAAATTAGAATCAAACTAAACAACAACTAAAAATCCCGTATCAAAAGGATTTTCATGATTATTTTGCTTCCACCATCGTCAGGAAAAACCGCCCCCACCTCGGGACCCTCTCTTGATCTCTCATCACTTTTGTTTGGCTCCGAGCTTACCAGCTGTCGAGAAGAGCTCATCAAGGACTTACACCAGGTATGCTCTCATGCAGACGCAGCTCAGCTACTTAAAATTGGTCCTAATACCGTCGGTGACATTGCCGACAACCTGGACGTCTATGAAGCTCCAACTACAACTGCGCTCAATCTCTATACTGGCGTACTATTTGAGGCTGCAAAATTCAACCAGACACTTGAAAACGTCACGGTAGAAAACACGCAGAAAACGGTCACATTACCAGCAGATATCCTCAACTCAGAAATCATGATTTTCTCTGGCCTTTGGGGTGTTGTGAGACCGCATGATCTTCTCCCCAACTATAGACTGTCTGCCTCAATCAAGCTGCCCACCGTTGGTACCGTTTCAACTTACTGGAAAAAGCAACTTAATCCCCTGTTAAACGCCGCTCTAAAAGACCAGATAGTCGTGGATTGTCGCTCGGGTGAATACAGAAAGATGTGGACGCCTTCGGCAAAGCATCCTTGTGAGCTGTTACAAGTTGTTGTTCAGCGAGAAGATCCTGGTACGGGAAAGCGCAGTGTTGTATCGCATAATGCAAAACATATGCGTGGTGTACTTGCAGGCGCCCTCTTTAAGCAACGCGCAAACGGAAAACTTTCTAAAGAAGTCAGCGTGTCTCAAATTGTAGAAATTGCAAGCAATCTACCAGGTGTCATTGACGTTGACGTAAGCACAGCAAAAGTTTCTGGAGAAGCAACACTTACTCTAGTCACTGGTCGCTAGTCACTGCTCAAAACTAAGTAAAACTTTTCAAAAAAGACCTGCATAATCGAACTGCCTCCTATTTCTTGGATACGAGAAATAGGAGGCAGTTCAAAACACACCTAAGTCAGATAATCTGTTAAAAAG